>JBOGIV010000334.1:0-7061 GCA_050747925.1 Vicinamibacterales bacterium | reverse complement strand
CATGAAAGAAGTCCATCAAATCTGAGTAAGGAATGGCATCGTAGTACGGGGGATCCGTAACGATGATGTCGAAGCGTCCGTGCGCATCGTACGGTCCGCCTGGCATCATCGCGGATTGATTGGCGACGTTGGTGAGCGAAGATCCGCTTGTCGTCATCGAAAGGTGTGCGCACGCATCAGCAGCCCAATCGACTTCGCTGGCGAATCCACCGTTGCCGACACCGAGCGGTCTCGACTCTGCAAAGTCCCAAAGGATTGGCAAGGCGAACCTCGCAAACGTCTGTTCGATGTTCTCGTTCGGCATATTCCAGATGCAATTCATGCTGCCGCGGTTCGCAACGCGGTCTGTGGCAAGCGTCAAGTAAGCGATGATCGCCTCACTCCAAAGGGAGGGGTAGGCAGCTGAAGTCATCCTCTGTGCATCTCGTGAAGACCTGATGAACGTCCCGAGTGCTATCAATTGTCGGTTTGTGAATAACTTCCGCCAGCGGTCAATCCCGTAGAGGGGGACACGGATTCCGAGCGCCTCCTTAGAGGGAAGAGGTTCATTAGGCACTCCAAAGGGGACTTCTGCAAACGCAGACTGAACATCGTCCTCCGATGGCATCGAGACAGACAGCTCATGAGCCTGAGGCAGCCGGCACTCCTTTCCTAACGGCCCATCGACGACAACCGCACTGAGCGACAATCCCATTCGCCCTGCGAGACCCTCGCTTCGAATGTCCTCTAGCTCCATCGCTACGGTACCCGCTCTGCCGCAGCATGGACACCACGCGCCTGCCCGGCTCATGGTTCCCTGGCCCAAGCGACGGTCGTTTTCGCGCCGCTGAGCATTGTTGCCTCCAGAGATCGGAACGTCAGATTCGATCCCAAACCCCACGCCGGTCTTGGATGCGTTGGGCTCCATTCGGAGCAGAACGCGCTTCTCACCCTTCTTGACCAGCCAGCAAGTCTTCAGTAGAGGAATCGTCGCGCGGCAGTTCTTGCACCTCACGGTCCGCGCCCAGAGATACGCAACCGTCGGCTTGCCGACCCAGCGTGGGTTTTTGGGATCATCCAAGTAGTCGCGCGCGAACTCGGCGTTCAGCATCGCGACATCAGGCGTTCCGTCGTCCTTGAGCGGAACAAGTTGGATCGGACGTCGTCGATCGGAGTGCTGCTTCAGCCACTTATCGACCTCCTCAATTGGCTGGAAGTCGGCATAGACCGGGTAATACCGAGCGAGATCACGTCTGGCCTCTCGAAGGACCCACCAGCCCCACGCCCGCACGTGCCATGCGAGGTCCGCGTCTAACGTGTGCTCTTCGATCGTCAGGTCCAACTCTCGGCCCGTCGAAACATCCGCGAGTGAGCGTTGATTCGAAGCGGAGGTTCCAGATGGCTCCAGTCCAAGCTTCCGAAGCTGGCTGCGCAGTCCTGCGCCCTTGAAGCCCTGCGCTTTGAAGAACTCCTCCATGAATTCGGCATCACGACGCACGAAATCTGGGAGCGGCCGCTTTTGGCCGGCAAGCCTCTGCGGGTACTCGAGCGTGCACTTGAGAATGAACCACGCGACCGGGTTGATGTCGATGGCCGTTACCTCGCAGCCGAGTCGCATCGCTTCGAGAGGAATGGCCCCCCCGCCCGCAAACGGATCCAGGACACGAGGCGCCCGACCGCCAAACGTCTTGCGAATCTCCTGGCGGAAGAACTCGAGATCAGCCTTGTTCTCGGTCTCGCGGCCCCAATGGAGAATGCCGCCAACCGTCTTCTCGACGATCTTCTGTTCGCCCTTTCCACCCGGGCCCTTCTTCTTCTCGATCTGCTTGATGACCTTGCCGCCAATGCGCTCACAGAGCTCCTGCCGCTTCTCCGGTGTACCGGGATCCGGCAGCAGCGTGGCGATGAGTGCCGCACGGCACGCTGCCAATGGACGACGTGCCGGCCAGATATGCAGCGTGGAGATATGCCCGTGACGGACATTCTTCTCGTGAACAGAGTCCAGCGACGCCTGTTTCAACGGGAAAGCGACTTCGATGAGGCGGCGATCGTTGATCGTGTCGGTCACTCAGAGTCCTCGGTATCAAAGTTCAGCATCTGCTTCCGGTTCATCGCAGAACCTCCTGGACGGCATTGCGCAAGAGGTCTTTCGCGGACGGCCAATCGAACGCTGAGATCATCTCTGGCATCGGCTCCAGTTCCGCATCGTCGAAATACACCAGGCCACGAAGAACGGTCGTCGTGTCCGCGGCGAACTTTTGCTGAAAGTCAGCAAGCATGGCCTCGATCGTCGAGCCTCGACGCAGGAGTTCATGCACATCGACGAAGTCCTTGCGAGCGCCTCGCTGGGCGATCGCCAGGAGCTTCATGGCCGCGAGATCAGCGACCGATGCGAGCACAATCCTCTTGTCTGGCCACTCATCCACCGGAGCGAGGAGAGGATACGCGTACTTCAAGAACGACACTTTGACACCTTCGATGCGGCAGTTCAGCGTGCCCTCGGCCATTTCGACTTGCTCCAGCGCCAAGCCAGCGCTCCGCAACTCCGCCGCGAGGATCTCGGGACGTCCGAGCTCCGGCGCGAACCAATCGAAGTCCTCCGATCGACGGTGACCGAATCGGAGCGCGACGGCGGTGCCACCCGCCAGGTAGAAGCCGCCCGTGTGAGCGATGGCCGATACGGCGTCGAGGACCCGCGTCTGTCGGTCGGTGAGGATTTCGGCGTGAAAGGTCATGCGCCCCTTCGCGCTTCCCACGCACCCTCGCGCGCTTGCTTGACCCAACGGTCGACGTCGGTCTCCGGCAGATTCAAGGCGACCTGCCAGAAGCGCAGCTGACGGGCATCCAGGCCGCGGCCGCTTCGCTGTCGAATCCAGTCGGCCAACTCGGCATCGGGCACCGATCCTCGGAGCCACGTGATCGCGTCGGTGGTTCCAGACTGAAGGACGCGTCCGAAGACGAGATCACGATGCTCGGGCCACCGGAGATTCTCGAACGTGTAGTCCCAGAAGAGCGGTCGGAGGACATCGGGCAGCATTGACGGGACGGACCTGCGCGGCCAGCCCGTCTCGCCGACGGCGAGGATGTCGGTGTGGTTAACGATGACGCCGCCCGACTTCGTCAGCAGCCGCGCGAATGGATCCTGAACGCGGACGAGCCGTGGCGTGGGCGTCCCGCAGTCGAAAACAACATGTAGCCAATAGCCGTCTCGCAGGTTGCAGGCGCGTGCCCACTCGTTGTTGGACACATCGATGTCGCCCTTACGTGCCCGCCCCTTCACTTCGATCGCGCGCGTCTCGCCGGACGGGTTTCGCGCAAGCAAGTCGAAGCCGGGACAGTCGGTGAGTCCGGCGGCACGAGCTTTCGGCGGCGTCGAGACATCCTGGACGTATGCGCCACCTGCTTCTTCGAATGCGCGCGCCACCTGCATCGCAATCGCTTCGACGTTGGCGTCGAATCGCGCGCGTTCCTCTGCGCTTGCCGAAGGGACAACCAAAGCCCGAGCCACGAACGTGACGTGGCCGATGCTCAGCTCGTTGGGCTCCGACCGGAGGTTTGCCAATGCGACAGCGCGACGTTGGTCGAGCGCGCGCTGTTGATCCTTGACCTGCTCGAGCGCAGCCTTCGCGGCGGAGTTTCCTTGCCGGGCTCTCTCCGTCAGTCGCTTGCGCGAAGCAGCGAGCTCTGCGCCCTGAAAGTCGAAGCCGAGCGAGAGGAACCGCTCACGCTCGGGCTCTGTCCGGCGAAGTTCCGTCTGCCGATCGGCCAGCAACGGCCCCGCGATCTGCGATCGCACGAACTCGCTGCCAGTGGTTTCCATGTCTGTCGCGCGTCTAGCGAGAGCTGCGTGGTCAACCGGAAAGCGATCTGCGCCGCGAAGGATGAGAAGGTGTTCTACTGGACAGCTCTCTGGCTTTCCGGTGGTATCGATTCGGACGGCGACCAGACGACTCTCCACGAGCTCTTGTCCACGAACCAGCGAAAATTCTCCGACCAGAAGCACGTATGCGGACGACGCCGTAGGGTCGATGAAGGATGCTCCGCGCTGCGCGTCGGCGCTGAAGCGCTCTCCAGCCAGCGATCGAAGACGCTCGAAGATCGGTTCGCCCGGATGCACGAAGACCGCCTCGTCTGATTTCGGGCGGTACACGGTGAAGTGGCTCCGGGCGCCGTCCGGGTAGTCCTCGAGCGCGTCCCACAGGGGATCTATCGAGCGGCGTTCGGTTGGGTGCAGCGAGAACGTGGCATCCAGGCTGCCGTCGATTCTGAAGCCCAGTGCAGGTGCAGCGGCCTCGATGAATTGTCGCACGTACCCGGGCAGTAATCGGCGGAGCGTCTCCGCTTCGGTGACCTCACGCAATCGCGGCAGTTCGCGCTTCACATCGCCGCCATCGCCGAAGAGCAATGCGTCCCGCTGCCGTACGCTGTCGACCTGTTCGCGCGTCAAACGCCCTTCCAGACGCGCGACGGCTTGCTCAGCATTGTCTTGGATCAGCGCGTCTGCGAGATACGACGTGATCGAGATGTTCTCGAAGATTCGGCCGACGACGTCGAAGACCTTGTCAGATCGAAGCTCGCGGCGAATCGCTTCCAGCTTTCGCAGCAGCGTGCCAATCACCAGACCCTCGCGGGTGTTATTCGCCACGAGGTTGGCGATGATCACCGGGTCGTGCTTTTGGCCGAACCGATGGATACGGCCCATCCGCTGTTCGAGTCTGGCCGGATTCCAGGGCACGTCGTAATTGACCATCAACCAGCAGAACTGGAGGTTGATGCCCTCGCCGGCGGCGTCGGTGGCCAACAGATATCTGGCGCCGCCTTCCTCCGTCGGCCTCTTGAACCGCTCGACTTCAGTGTCCCGGTCTCGAAAGTCCATGCCACCGTGAATCGCGGCAATCTCGTCGGTGAAGCCCATGCCTTCGAGTCGCCGACGGAGCCAGTCGAGTGTGTCCCGATGCTCGGTGAAGACGATCAGCTTTTCGCCGCGGTAGGCGGGTGTCAGGAGGAATTCGCGCAGCTTCTCGAACTTCGATTCTTGTCCCGAAGCCAGCACCGCGCGTGCTAGGTCGAGCAGAATAAGCACCTCGCGACGTTCCTCCTCCAGCTCCACAAGCGATGTGGTGCGGATGAGATCGATGACGCGTTGCTCACCGGCTTCGTGGCCTTCGCGTCCATTCGACGCGGCCTCCTCATCAGCCGTGGACTCATCAAATGGATCGAAGAGACGCAATTGGGCGGCTTGAAGCTCTTGTGGGGTCAGACGTCCCTCGCGAACGCGCGCAATCACCTCGTCGAGTCTTTCGAGCCGCCGTTCGAAGGACCGCATGACCGCGTAGGTCGAACTGGCGAGTCGCCGCTGAAACACTCCGAGCGCCAGCCGAGCCGCCGACGGATTGAGAATGCCTGCGCGGTTATAGAACGTGCGCATGTATGTCGTCGTCCGGTCGTAGAGCTCTTGCTCGCCCTTGGGCCCGCTTGTCAAATCGAAGCCGAGCGTGTCGGAGACGCGTTGCGGATAGAGCGGACGGCCGTCGAAGTAGACCATCTCCTCTTTGGTCCGGCGAATGAACCGCTTCTGCCGTTCTTCAATTGGGAACGCTTTGAACGCTTCTTCGGTAGCCAGCACTTCGGGTTCGAGGAGTCGCCACAGTGCGAAGTACGGGAAGTCCTTCCCCATGTGAGGTGTGGCCGTGAGAAGTAACAGATGTCTCGCTGACCAATGCAGCATCCAGTGCGGATCCGCGACCACCACTCCCGCGAGAGCTTCCGCTAGCCGATATCGATCGGTTTTCTCGACGGTGAGATCCGCGTCGCGGCTTGCCGAGAGCTTGTGCGCTTCGTCGAAGATCACGAGGTCGTACGGCTCGGTCGTTGGGTCTTGCAAGCGCGCGAACATCTGCGCGCCACTCAGCGTGTCCAGGCTGCAGATGACTGCGTCGCTCGCTTCACCGGCGAACGGATTCTCGGACTTTGCGTCAGCGCCTCGAACGATCTCGAAGCGCAGGCCGAAGAGCCGACTGAGCTCTCGTTGCCAGTTGCCGATGAGGCCCGCGGGCGGGACGATGAGCATTCGGCGAATCAGCCGGCGCGAGAGCATCTCCCTGATGTAGAGGCCGGCCATGATCGTCTTTCCAGCCCCGGCATCGTCTGCCAATAGGAAACGAAGCCGCGGCTGGGTGAGCATGTGCTCGTAAACTGCCAGGCGCTGGTGGGGAAGCGGCTCGATGAGCGAGGTTTCTGTCGCGAAGGTCGGGCTGGCCGCGTGGCCGTACGAGAGGCGCTCGGCCTCCATCAGGAGCCGGACGTGGTCTGGGTTCCCAAGGAAGTCGACCTGCGCCGGCTCGTTCGTTTCGGCGGAGCTGAGCAGGTTCGCCGCTCCAGTCTCCAGCTGTTTCAGCTTGAAGAGTACTGCGGCTGGTGGCGTCGATTTGCCATTCTCCCAACGGTTTACAGTGACAAATGAGACACCGAGCCTAGCGGCCAGAGCCGCCTGGGTGAGCCCAAGTCGCCGCCGGGTGCGAAGGACGATTTCTGCCTGGTTCATAACGTGTCTAGAATGTCGGTATATCTATTTGTGGATGTTATAACGGGAACTGCAAGAAGGAGGGGATGACTACTGACAATCTAGCCGCACAGCCGGAACGGCGGAAGCCAGGGAAGTCTTGAGGACGATTCTGGCCTTGAGGGATCAGGCCGAGGCAGCGACGGTGGTCGCCGAAGAAGCCAACCGAAAGGCAAACAGTGAAAGTGGGTTTGCGTACAACGCGAAACAGAATGCCGAGGATCACGCGAAGGCCATTGCGCAGCTTCGCGGGAGTGCAGAGGCTGATGTCAATTGGCTGAATACGACGAAGAGAAACGTCGATGAGATGGCCGCCGCGATCGCCACGTCGTCGAAGACCGCCGAAGTCGCATCGGCGGCGGCCGTTGAGGCCAAGACATCGTGCGAAGCCGAGTTCAATTCGATCAAGGACCTTCGGCAGGGGCTCGAACTTCTTTTGTCCGAGGCCGGAAAGTCGCGAGACGACGCGGCATCTAGCGCCAAGAGAGCGGCCGACGATCTTGCTGTGGTCGGCCAGGCC
>JBOGIV010000333.1:0-9067 GCA_050747925.1 Vicinamibacterales bacterium | reverse complement strand
GCCGAGATTTGGTGATGAAGTCATCACGTGCACCGATTCCTCGGGCCTGATGTTCGAGCTCGTCGCCAACAGGCTGGATCAACGAACCGCGTGGACCGAAGGCAGTGTTCCGCCGGATGCGGCGATTCGTGGGCTGCACAGTGTCACCATGACGATCGCGTCTCCACCGGCAACGGTCGATTTCATGAAGAGCCGGTTGGGCTTCGAGGTCGTCGATGAAGCGCCCGATCGGATCCGTCTGGCTGCGAACGGCAACGAGCCTGGGAAGATTGTCGAAATCCTTCACGTCCCCAGCGCCGGTCTGGCCAGGAACGGACTCGGGACCGTGCACCACGTCGCATTTGCCGTGGCGAGCGCTGAGGATCAGTTGAGGATGCGCGAGGAGTTGTTGCAGGCTGGCGCGCGTGTGACCGAGGTGCGCGACCGGCAGTATTTCACGTCCATCTATTTTCACGAGCCCGGCGGGGTGCTCTTCGAGATCGCCACCGTGAAGCCGGGGTTCGATGTCGATGAGCCGCTTGCCGACCTGGGTAAGGACTTGAAGCTGCCGCCATGGGAGGAACCGTTCCGTCGCGAGATCGAGGCCGGCCTGGCGCAGGTCAGTTACAGGGCGCCCGAGTTCAGGAGTGGTCCCCGAGGTCAGGAGAATTCAACAGGAGGGTAGGAGATCAAGAGAAAACGATTTGTTTTCTCCTGAACTCATGATCTCCTGTAAGTGTCTCCTGACCTCGTGTTGACCGACCAATTACTCCAACGTGGAATCCCGCCGCATGCCGGACAGCACGTTGCAAGTGTTGGCGTGCCTCTTGGACACAGCCAGGCCGTGATAATCATGGTGCACGGCCGAAACGCCGGCGCCGAAAACATCCTCGACCTCGTCCCGCGGCTCGATCGATTTGACTTCACCTATCTCGCCCCAGCCGCCGCAGCGCGCACGTGGTATCCGCTCTCGTTTCTGGCTGAGACGTCGAAGAACGAGCCGGGAATCACATCGGGTCTCCAGATGCTCGACTACCTGGTTTCGGATGTGGTCTCGCGCGGAATTCCGAGAGAGCAGATCGCGCTGCTGGGTTTCTCGCAGGGCGCGTGCCTGACGGCAGAGTTCGCTGTTCGACACGCGGGCCGGTTTGGCGGGCTGCTGATCTTCAGCGGCGGCCTGATCGGTCCGCCTGGCACGACATGGAATTCCCCGGGATCGTTCGACGGCACGCCCGTGTTTCTGGGATGCAGCGACGTGGACGCGCATATCCCGAAGCAGCGCGTGGAAGAGAGCGCCGCGGTCTTCGCACGCATGGGCGCCGACGTGACGGCGCGTCTCTATTCAGGAATGGGGCATCTCGTCAATGACGACGAAATTGCGTTCGCGCGTGTCGTCATGGACGAGATCAGGGATCGGGGATCGGGGATGAGGGATCGGTAGCGAACCAGATCCCCGATCCCTCCGATCCCTGATCCCTGATCCCTGATCCCTGATCCCTGATCTTTATCGCAGCGCAGCGACCCTTCCCTTGATCGTTGCCGCGAGCAGCTCAATTCGCGTCTTGTCCCGGCCGCTGAGCCTGGCTGCGTCGGCATCGAGCGAGGTGGCAAACGTCTGGATCGAGTCGAGCGTGTTGCGCGAGTCGCCGCCTGGTCGCGCTCTGTCCAGTCGATCGAGCGCAGACTTGATCTCTCCGGCGCGCGCCGATGGGATGGCCTTCGACCGATTGATCTGATCGAGATACGCGCGCGCGACGACAACCGTCGCCGGCCACGTGATTCGCGGCTGCTGTTGGGCGTTGAACTCGGTGGAGCGCAGTTGAACGGCCGCGTCGATTTCGTTCTGCGTCAGGAATTCGCTCGGGAGCATCCTGAAGACGTCGAGACCGCGCGAGATCTCCGTGCCGTAGATGAAGCCGTTGTACCACGCCGCGGACCAGTAGCCGCCAGAGACGAGCTGCGTCGCGTTGATCGGTCCGCGGTCGAAGAACGCAATCTCCACCGGGTGGGCCGAGTCGGTGAAATCGAACACGGACAGGCCGCCCTGATACCACGACTGCACCATGATGTCGCGTCCGGGGACAGGAATGAGCCCACCGTTGTGGGCGACGCAGTTCTCCTGCTCGGTCTGCGCGGCGGGCATCTTGTAGTAGGAGCGGAACACCAGCTTCCGATCGACGATGTCGAAGATCGCGTCGCCGCCCCAGGTGGGTGGGTCGGTCGCACGGCAGCGGGGTCGTCCGCCGCCGCCCCACTCGTCGGTGAAGAGCACCTTGGTGCCGTCGTTGTTGAACGTCGCCGAGTGCCAGAAGGCAAAGGCCTTGTCCACGACGTGATCGAGCCGCACGGGATTCACCGGATCCTTGATGTCGAAGAGGATGCCGTTCCCCGAACAGGCGCCAGCCGCGAGGCCGATTTCCGGGTACACCGTGATGTCGTGGCACTGACGCGTTTCACGCGACGTCTGAGTGCCTTCACCGTGGCTGCCACCCTGCCAGAGACCGGAGAGCTTTCCGGTGACCGGGTCCGCGAAGACGCGCGGACGGTTGATGATCTTCGCCTGCTCAGGCGCCGCCATCGGGACCTGAATGACGTCGATGCTGAAGAGCGCCGTGTTCGGATCTTCGTCCGGGGTTCCGCCGGAGCAGCCGGCGAGCTCGTCACCGGGGCGGACCTGGCCCGTTCCGGAGCCGTAGATATAGATGTTGGCCTTGTCGCCAGGAGAGGTGACCAGCGTATGCGTGTGGGATCCTCGACACGTCTGCACGGCCGCCACTTGTTTGGGGTTCCTCAAATCAGTGATGTCGAAGATGCGCACGCCGCGGAAACGTTCGGCGCTCGACGGCGCGACGACACCCTGCGTGCCGCAGTCGAGCCGCCCACGTGTCTGCTCGACCGACATGAACAGCAGGTTGCCGTGGATCGAAACATCGCCTTGACCACCCGGGCAGACGATCGACGCGAGCAGCCGTGGCTTGCGCGCGTTCTCGACATCAAACGCGTTGAACCCGTTGTAATTGCCGACGACCACGTGCTGCCCGCTGAAGGCGATGTCGGAGTTGGTGAAGCCCGAGCCGGGTGGCGGTGGTGGCTGCGGCGTTCCCGGCGCTGGTTGGGTCGGTGGCTGCTGGGGTGTACCCGGCGGTGGCTCAGGTGAGCTCACGGATCCAGCCGGCGCCAGCGGGTCGAAGAAGCCGGTGGGTTTTGGGAGGTTCGCGACGTGCTCCATGTGTCGGATCGCGACGCCGGCGTCCTGCCAACCGGCTTTGAGTCCAACACGAGGATCGGGTGCGGCGGAGCGCTGCTGCTGCGCCAGTCCCTGAATCCCGACTGAAAAAATGGCTGCGACCAGCAGCAGAACTTTGACGACGTCGCGTCTCATGGCGAGGGCTCCTTTCAGGCCGACCGAGAGTGTCGATTATCGCAAAATACAGAGTTCAGGAGAGCCTACGAAATTCAGGAGAGCTTTACATGAGGTCAGGAGATCAAGAGAAATAGTTTCTCCTGGTCTCCTGATCTTCTGTTTGCTCCTGATCTCGCACGATCCCTGATCTTTCTGCCACACTCTGACCCGACGTGTCGTGGCTGTTTCTGGTTGCCTACACCTGCTCCGGACTGGCGGGGCTCATCTATGAAGTCAGCTGGACGCGACTGCTGACGCTCTACATTGGCCACACCACCGGCGCGGCGGCGGCCGTGGTCGCCGCGTTTCTCGGAGGACTCGCCGTCGGCGCCGCCGGCGGCGGGCGCGTGGCGACGCGGCTTTCACCACGCCGGAGCCTCCAGATCTACGTCGCGCTCGAGGTTGGCGTGGCTGCTGCGGCACTGATTCTTCCCACCGAGCTCTCGGCGCTGACGCCTCTCCTGAAATGGGCGTATCGCGACGGCTCTTCCGGCATTCTGTTTCCCGCGGTTCGCCTCGTCATCTGCCTGCTCCTGGTGTTCCTTCCGGCGACCGCATTGGGTGCGACGTTTCCATTGGCCATCCGATGGTTCGTGAATGAGTCGCGCCAGGCCGCGCGCGCAACCGGCGCGCTCTATCTCGTGAACACGACCGGCGCGGCCGTCGGGGCGGTGCTCGCGGGATTCGTGTTGATTCCGGCGATTGGAATCTCCGGAACGACCCTCGTCGGCGTCGCCGCGAGCCTGGTTGCCGCGGCGAGCGTTCTCGTCGTGATTCGTGCGGCCGCCAGCCCGGCAACCGAGTCCCTCGGACATGCGATCCGCAAGCCATCAAAAAACCGCCGACGTCCGCCCGTGCCCGACTCGTCTCCTGCGCCAGCGCGCCGATTGCTGGCAATGGTCGTGCTGGGCCTTTCAGGATTCGCTGCCCTGGTCCACGAGATCGCGTGGACGCGGATCCTCACGCTGGTACTCGGCCCGACCACCTACGCCTTCGCGGCGACCGTGGCGGCTGTGATCGTCGGCATCGCGATCGGCTCCGGCGCCGGCGCGTGGCTCGCCGGACGCACCGGACGCCCCGCCGCGTGGCTCTCCTTTGCTCTTGGACTCGCCGCCATCACGGCCACGTGGACCTACTCGATCGCCGGCCAGCGCATCCCAAGCATGGTTGCCCATCAGATTGCGGCGTCATCGAGCCTCTTTGAGGACATCTTCCGTCAGGGCGTCTTGCTGACCGGCGCGCTCATTCTCCCGACGGCGATTTGTCTTGGCGCGGCGTTTCCCCTCGGGTTGGCCATCGCGCGCGGCCAATCAGAATCCGCCCCTGGGCGGTTCGGTCTGGTTTACGCCGTGAACACGCTGGGCGCAGTATCGGGATCGTTGACCGCGGGGTTCGTGCTCATCCCCGAGCTCGGCCTGCGCTCGACGCTGATCGCCGTCAGCGTGTGTTTGATCGCGGCCGCGCTCATCGTCGTAGCGTGGGGCGCGCTCTCGAGCCGCGCGCGGGCAGTCGGTGTTGCCACGGCCATCTCGGCCGCGGCCGCCATCGTTTTCAGCCCCGCATGGGATCGCGAGTTGCTGGCGAGCGGCGTCTACATGTACGCGAGCTCAGCGCCCAAGGATCTCGATCTCGACACGCTCCTCAAGGCCGGCACGCTCCTCTACTACAAGGAAGGCGCGGCGTCGACTGTCTCGGTGAAGCGGCTCACCGGCACGACAACGCTCGCGGTTGACGGGAAGGTGGATGCCTCCAATCGTGGCGACATGTTGACGCAAAAGCTGATCGCCCATCTGCCGCTGCTGCTGCAAAACGATCCGCGGCATGTCGCCATCCTGGGCCTTGGCAGTGGCGTGACCCTGGGATCGGCGCTCAGTCACCCCATCGCTCGCGCCGATGTGATCGAGATTTCACCGGAGGTCGTCGAGGCATCGCGATTTTTCGAGGCTGAGAACGGGAAAGCCCTTACTGACCCACGGACTCGGTTAATCGTGGGCGACGGCCGCTCACATTTTCAGCTCTCACACGAGCTGTACGACGTTCTCATCTCGGAGCCGTCAAATCCATGGATCGCCGGTGTGGCCGCACTCTTCACTCGGGAATTCTTCCTGGCCGCGCGCGAGCGGCTGGCGCCGGGCGGCATCATGTGTCAGTGGGCGAATGCCTACAACATCAGCGATCGCGATCTGCGGTCGATCGTCGCCACGTTCCGATCGGTCTTTCCCGACGGCACCATCTGGCTGGTCGGACGCGACGATGTCTTGCTCGTCGCGTCCACCGAGCCGCTCGAGTCGCGGCTCTCCACTGTCGCGAACAACTGGAATCGGTCGCGCGTCGCCGCGGACCTCGCGCAGGTCGCGGTCCGCGATCCCTTCTCAATCTGGTCGCTCTTTATCGGTGGTCCCAACGAAATGGCGCGCTACGCAGGCAACGCGCCGGTCCTCACCGACGATCGCATGACCCTCGAGTTCTCGGCCCCACGCGAGCTGCATCAGCGGCCTAGCGGCGACAACACGGCCGCCCTCAGCGCGCTCATCGACACCGGCAGCGAGCCGCCGACGATTCGAGACGCTCGGCGAAATGCGAGAGCCGTCGAGTGGTCGCACCGTGGGGAGATGCTGGCGAAGGCGGACGTTCACGCCATGGCGTACGACGATTACGTCCGCGCGCTCACACTCGAGCCGACCTACGCGCCGGCTCTCGATGGACTCGTGCGTGCGGCGACGTTGCTGCGATCGGCGCCAGACGCCCTGGCCTGGATCGCCGCACTGGCCGAGAAGACTCCGCCGAATGTGGATGTCCTCGTTGCGCGCTCCAAACTCCTCGCTGCGGCAGGGAAGTCGGCTGATGCGATCGACGTTGCCGCCAGTGCCCGGCGTCTCGCGCCCACAACCCCAATGCCGCTCGAGCAACTGGCGTCGCTACTGGCTGATGCAGGCAACCTCGCCGAGCTCAAATCGGTGGTCGAGGAGATGAAGCAGGTGGCGCGCGATCATCCGGCGACCCATTACTACGAGGCCGTGAGCGCGCTTCTCGACGGACGCGCAGACGACGCCGTACGGTTGGCGAAGCAGACGATTGCGAGCGATGCGACGTACGCGCCGGTCTACGACTTGATCGGCGCCGCGTACGCGTAGCTGGATCAACTGGCGCCGGCGCGCGAGGCCTTCCTGAGGTCGCTTACCTTCGACGCCCACGACAGCTCGGCCTACACGAACCTGGGTCTGGTGGAGTTGGCCGCCGGCAATCGGCCCTCTGCCGCCAACTACTTTGCCGAGGCGCTGTGGCTCGAGCCTGATTCGCGCATCGCCCGAGAAGGGCTCGCCCGGGCCCGGTGACAATCGCGTACGGGGCCTGGCCCTCGGTGACAATCGCTGACAGGGCCTGGCCCCGGTCTCACTGGCCCAGGTCTCACTCAGGCCCGCAAATCCGCGTCTTTCGTCTCGCGGGTTGCGAGCAACCCGAGCAGCGATAAGGTCGAGATGGCCGAGATGTAGTAGCCAACCCATTGCAGCCCATGGTTCTGCGCGAGCCAAGTGGCGGCGTATGGGGCCAGCGAGGCCCCAAAGATTCCGGCCATGTTGAAC
The DNA here is from genome assembly GCA_050747925.1 of Vicinamibacterales bacterium. Classification (GTDB taxonomy): domain Bacteria; phylum Acidobacteriota; class Vicinamibacteria; order Vicinamibacterales; family UBA2999; genus 12-FULL-67-14b. The sequence goes on along the minus strand of JBOGIV010000333.1, from coordinate 2,101 downwards.
GCCACCGAACTGCCGGTGTAGCGCACGTTGGTGGGAAACAGCTCCGACAATACGGTGCCGAGCGGACCGTAGACCAGGCCGGTCAGCCCGAAGCCCAGGGAGAGCATGACCAACGCGCCGGTCGTGCCCGACGTAAACAGCGAGGGCATGACGAATCCGAAGGCGATGGCGAGCAGCACCATCCAGATCATCGCCTTGCGGCGGCCGCGCTCGGCGACGATGCCGGCAAGCGGAATGGTCGCCGCGAAGAACAGGATGGCGACCAGCTGCATCAGGAGAAACTGCGGCCGCGAGTAGCCGAGCTGGGTGGTCGCCCACGACAGCGTGAAGACCGACATCATGTAGAAGAGCATGTAGGCCACGAGCGAAATCAGCAGGCCCAGCAGGATGGTGACGGAGTGATGGCGGAAGACGTCAACGATCGGCAGCTTGACGCGTGCCTGTCGATGCACGGCGTCGGCGAAGATCGGCGTCTCGCTGATCGTCATGCGCACGTACAGACCGAGCAGGACCAGCACGGCGCTCGAGAGAAACGGAATGCGCCAGCCGTAGCTAAAAAATTGCTCGTCGTTGAGCGTCGAGGTCAGCAGAAGGTAGACGCTGCCAGAGAACACGAAACCGATCGGCGCGCCAAGCTGCGGGAACATCCCGTACCACGCCCGTTTCCCCGGCGGAGCATTCTCGGTGGCGAGCAGCACCGCGCCTCCCCATTCCCCACCAAGGCCGATGCCTTGACCGAAGCGGCAGATCGCCAGCAGCGCCGGTGCGGCGATGCCGATGGACGCATACGTCGGCAGGGCGCCGATGATGACCGTGGAGATGCCCATCGTCAACAGCGCCGCCACCAACGTCGTCTTGCGGCCGACGCGATCGCCGAAATGACCGAACAGCACCGAGCCAATGGGTCGAGCGATAAAGGCAATGGCAAACGTCGCCAGTGACGCGAGTGTGGCCGAAGCGGGATCGGCTGCTGGGAAAAACAGCCGCGGAAACACCAGCACCGCGGCGGTCGCGTAAATGTAGAAGTCGAAGAACTCGATCGTCGTCCCGATCAGGCTCGCGAACAGAACCTGCCCCGGGGTGTTCACAGCGCGGCTGCGCGTCATTTCGTCCTCTCAAAAGAAAGGCGGGTCTGAAGACCCGCCTCTACATCTCCCGACCCGTTGCCGTCGGTCGTATTCCTACCGTAGCGCCGCCGTCCGTCCCTTCATCGTCGCCGCGAGTGCCTTCAGGCGCATCGCATCGCGGCCGCTGGCCGACGCCGCATCCGCCTCCACGCTTGCGGCCACCGTGTCGATAGAATCGAGCGCAGCCTTGCTGTTCGGTCCGGGCTTGGTCCTGTCGGCTCTATCGAGCGCCGACTTCACGTCGGATGCCCTCGCGGCCGAGATGCCTTTCGACCGATTGAGCTGATCGAGATACGCGCGCGCGACGACGGTCGCGGCGGGCCAGCTCATGCGGGGCTGCTGCTGGGCGTTGAACTCGTCCATGCGAACGAGCAGCGCAGCATCGAGCTCGTTCCTGGTCAGGTGTTCGCTCGGCAGCAGCCGGAACACGTCAACGCCGCGCGCGATCTCCGATCCAAAGATGTTGCCATTGAACCAGTACGTGGACCAATAGCCGCCCGTGATCAGGTTCTTGGCATCGATCGGACCGCGATCGAAGTAGGCAATCTCGTAGGGCTTCGTCGAATCGGTGAAGTCGAACACCGACAGCCCGCCCTGGTACCACGCCTGAACCATGATGTCGCGACCGGGAATCGGGATGATCGACCCATTGTGCGCCACGCAGTTTTCCGTATCGGTCTGCGCGGCGGGCATCTTGAAATAGCCACCGAATTTCAGCGTCTTGCCGTCGACGATGTCAAAGACCGCGTCGGCGCCCCAGCTGAGCAGGTCGCTGGCGCGGCAGCGGGGACGCGTGCCGCCGCCCCATTCGTCGGTGAAGATGATCTTCGTGCCGTCGTTGTTGAAGGTCGCCGAGTGCCAGTAGGCGAAGTTCCTGTCGCTCACCGCGTCGAGGCGGAAGGGGTTCCTGGGATCCTTGATGTCCAGAAGGATGCCGTTGCCCGCGCAGGCCCCTGCAGCCAGCCCAATCTCCG
>JBOGIV010000332.1:0-8584 GCA_050747925.1 Vicinamibacterales bacterium | reverse complement strand
TCGGGTTATGCCGAGGTTTGGCGACTCGACGTCTGGATTCCCCTCGGCGGAGTCGCCGACCCGAGCAATCGCGTCAGCAACTACCTGCTTTCGTTCGGTCGCATGCGCGACGGGATGACCCTCGATGTCCGCCGCAGCCTGGGCGGCTTGGCCGCCCAGATGACGCGCGACCACCCCGAGGACAAGTACACGTTCACCGCGCGCCCGGTGCATGAAGTGATCACCGAGGGCGCGACACGCGGACTGTGGGTGCTGCTTGGCGCGACGGGCTTGCTGCTGCTCATCGCCTGCACCAACGTCGCGAATCTCTTGCTGGCTCGTGCCGTCGTCCGGGAACGCGATCTGGCCATTCGCGCGTCGCTTGGAGCCGGCCGCCGACGGTTGGTGGGACAGGTGATGGGTGAGACCGTTGCGCTCGGCACGCTCGGCAGCATCGCCGGCGTTGGTCTGGCGTGGGCGCTGTTGCGGGTATTTGTCGCGATGGCGCCTCCGAACTTTCCGCGAATCGCGGCCATCTCGGTCGATCTCAGCGTGCTCTGGTTCTCGCTGGCTGTCGCGGTGGGAGCCGGTCTGGTCGCGGGCCTGGCGCCGGCGCTGCACCTGTTACGGTCCGATCTCAATGCCGTCATCCGATCGGGTGACTCTCGCGGCGCCACGGCGCAGCGCGCGCGCACAGCCAGTCGCTTGCTGGTCGTGTCGGAGGTTGCGCTCGCTTTGGCCCTCGTCACGACCGCCAGCCTCATGGTGAAGAGCCTGCTCAGGCTTCAGGCCCAGGATTTGGGCCTTACGCGAGAACCGGTGTTGACCTTCGGTGTCGGTCTGCCCCCGCTTGTGGCCAGTGGCCGACCCGCTATGGCGCGCTTCCAGTCCGAGTTTCTTCAACAAGTGCGCGCGATCCCCGGCGTCACCCACGCCTCAGCGATCAGCATGTTGCCCATCGCAGCGACCGGCAATAACGGAACAGTGCGTCGTGAAGACCAAGTCGACGAACGCGAGGGCGTGCCCGTGACCGAGTTCCGGATTGTCATGGACGGCTACTTCGAGACCATGGGCGTGAAGCTGCTGGCCGGCCGGACGGTCGCCGAAGGCGATCGCGAAGGCGCCGTCGCCGTAGCGGTTGTCAACGAGACGCTGGCGTCGAGGTTATGGCCGGATCGCGATCGTGCGAGCGTCGTCGGTCAGCGAATCCGTATCGGACCACTCACCGGGCCGGCCAACGAAGTGATTGGAGTGGTCGCGAGCGTGCGCTCGCGCCGGCCCGACGCGCCGCCCGATCCGGAAGTGTACGTCTCCTTCCACCAGGTGCCCTCGCCGACCATGAGTTACGTCGTCCGCGCGGCCGGCGATCCGTCGGCGCTCACCGGCCAGATTCGCTCGGCGCTCGCACAGATGACGCCGCATGTGGCGCTGGCCGCCGCGCGAACGTTCGACGATGTGGTGACGACCTCGACGCGAACATCCGGGCTGCTGTCGCTGCTGAGTGTGATCTTCGGCGCGCTGGCCGCAGCGCTCGCGATCGTCGGCATCTACAGCGTGATGTCGTACACCGTAGCGCAGCGAAAACGGGAGCTCGCCATTCGGTCGGCGATCGGCGCGAGCCGTTCGATGCTGCTCGGCGCTGTCGTTCGCGAAGGATTGTCGCTCAGTGTCGCCGGCATCGTCGCCGGCACCGTTCTCGCGCTCGCGGCGTCAGGAGTCCTCGGCGCGCTGCTCTACGATGTGCGCGCGACCGATCCGGCGGTGTTTGTTGCCTCCGCGATCGGGTTGGCGGTGACTGCGATTGCAGGCTACGTGATCCCGGCTCTCCGCGCCGCCCGTGTCGAGCCGGTCACGGCCTTACGCGGCGAGTAAGACGCTCCCGCCAGCGGCGAGTTTGGCGCGATTCTTTCCACGTCGCAGTTTCTGCAATGGGGCCAGGCCCCATAGGCACCAAAGGGGCCAGGCCCCACAGGTGCCCCGTCGGAACCGGCTCGCGCATTCCGACGTCGATCCCTTCATGACCGTGACGACGACTCCGTCCGTGGAAGGCAAGCGCATCACGAAATACTGCGGCATCGTGACCGGTGAAGCCATCCTTGGCGCCAACATCTTCCGCGATCTGTTTGCCGGCATTCGCGACATCGTGGGCGGCCGATCGGCCGCCTACGAGCGCGAGCTGCGATCGGCTCGCGAAATCGCGATTGTCGAAATCCAGCAGGCGGCGGCCGAGCTGGGTGCGAACGCGATTGTCGGGGTTGATCTGGACTACGAGACGGTCGGCAGCAACGGCAGCATGCTGATGGTCACCGTGAGTGGCACTGCCGTTGTCGTTGAGTAGGACGCCGGCGCCGTGAGTTTGGGCGGGACCGAAAGTCCCGCCCCCGGCTCTATCGTCAGGGCTCGATCGTCGCCTTCTTGACGTAGTCGAGCTTCGGGAAATCCTTCTTCAAGTACGCGTTGCCTTCCATCTGCACGCGCCCCTGGTTTGGACCGCTCCCGCTCGGAGCGCCCTCACCGTAGCCGCTGAACAGCTTGTCCACGATCTCCATGCCCTTCACCACTTCGCCGAACGGGGCAAAGCCACTCTTGTCGAGGCTCGCGTTGTTCTGGAAGTTGATGAAGACCTGCGTGGTTCGCGTACTCGGCGACGCGCCCATGGCGTAGGTGATGTAGCCGCGCCTGTTGCTCTGCTTGACTGGATCGGGCGCGATCTGAGCGGAGCGCCACACGTTGTTGACAGCGGGATCGCCGCTGATGCCGAATTGCACCATGAAGCCGGCGATCGCACGGAAGAACCGCACGTCATCGTAGTAACCGTTCTTCACGAGGTTGTAGAAACGATCGGCGCCATTGGGCGCCCAGTCGCGCGTCACCTTGACGATGAACTCTCCAGCGCTCGTGTCGAATTTGACGTTGAACGTCGCCGGGGCCGTCTCTTTCAGACCGTCGGGATTGAGCAGCGACTTGCGGGGCGCGGCCGTCGACGTCTGCGCGACGAGCGCGGCGGGCACGATGGCCAGCATGGCGGCAAGAATACAGATCGGAGTCACACGGGTCACGGGGTTGTCCTCCTCGAACGGACTATTCTAACGGGTTCCGACTAAGAGGTCGGCTTGGCCGCGCGCACCGGCACCCTCACCTCGATCGGTCCATCGAGCGCCACCGAGATCGTGGTTCCGCTCGGAAGCTCGATCTCCTTACCGGGTGTCATCAGCACAGCGGCTGTCCCACCGCCCGCTCCAATCGTGGCGCCAACCGCGGCGCCCTTCTTGCCGCCGATGATCGCGCCGATAATCGCGCCACCCGCCGCGGGGATGCCGATCTTCATCGCGTCATCTTTCTTCGTGGCGGGCGCGGTCATCCCGAAGCGCGCCTGGATCGGGTAGCTCTCTTCGCGCACGCGGAGATCGGTGAATCTCAACGCGAGACTTGCGCGCCCCTTCACTTTGCCTGCGGGAACCACCGAGCTGACGGCGCCTACCGCTCGCGCGCCGGCAGGGAGCACTTCGACACCATCCACGAGCACGGGCGACTCGAGTGTGGCCTCGACGGCGTCTTCCACGCGGCTCGTGTCGCTGTTCACTGGCGTGATCAGCTCGAGCGCGAGTTTCGTGCCCTCGGGCACGGTGTACTCACGGAACTTCGCTGCCGGTGGCGGGTCGGGCATCTTTGCCGCGGCATCCACGACACGCAGGTCGGCGATGTCGGCCTTCGGTACCGATCGCGTCACCTTGCCAACGTCGACCTTCACCGTGCGCTCGTCACGAGCCGTCAGCTTGCCTTCGACGAGCGCGCCGTTTTGACGCGTGAGCTGGACATCGGAGCCGAGCGGAGCATTTTCGACTGTTGAGGGCTGATTGCATGCCGCGCCGGCGATGGCGAGCGCGGCCACAGCACTTTTCCATGTCATCGTCATGATGGTTCCCCTCCCAGGCCCAGCGCGTCTTGGGTCGCGCCGGAAAGCAATCGCCTTTCAACTATCGGCGGTCGGGTTTCGAGCCTAATGCCGAACTGCGACCATGTTAGTTTGAGCACTATCTGTGCCAGAGAGCGTAATCACCGCAACCCGTTCGAGATCAACGCAAAGCAAGGGTGTTCGATTCTACGTCGGGACGATGTGTGTAAAAACGAACAAGATACTGGCAGGCGATTCACTCGTTGACTACTAGGGCGGCCCGTTTCTTGAAAGGGCCTCTAGCGCCAGCGCTGCAGTGTCGCCTTTCAAGGATCGACATGGAGGGTCACGTGCGGGAGAAAATCCTGTTCAGTCTGTTCGGTCTAGTTCTGTTGGCCGGTCCGGCGCTGGCCGAGGCGCAGAGTGATAGCGGGGCGCCGCAGCTCAGCGCGGGATATAGCGCGCTTCACGAATCGCTCGATGGTGAGGGCTTCTGGGACAACGGCTTTACCGGCGACGCCGTCTTCGTGTTTGGCGGCAGGAACAGCGCACGCCTCGGAGCGGTCGCCCAGTTCACGACTCACCGCAACTCGGACTTCGATGACACGCTCGTGGCGGGCCTTGGGGGCCTGCGGATCGCGTTTGGGACCGGTCGTCTCGAACCCTTCGCGCAACTGCTGCTTGGCGCCGAGCACTGCTGCGATCCAGGTCAGTACGGCTTTGCGATCCAACCCGGCTTCGGCTTGACCGGATGGTTCAGCTCGGTGATTGGTGCGCGAGCCACGGTGGACTTTCGGACTTCGCGCTATACCGATCCTGACTTCGACACGTCGAAGTGGTACAGCGAGCCGATCATCGGCGCGAGTATCGTCGTGAGGTTGGGCTACTAGGGCCTCGGCCTTCGGCCTCGGTAGGGGCCTCGTGCTTCGCACGGTAGGCTCGCGCTTCGCGCTCGTGGGTGTTCCGTGCGCCTTCCGAAGTGCCTCTTGCGCAGCGCCGCTCTTATCAAGGGCCTACGCGAAGCGCCTTCTGCGGGCGCGGCCGCGGGTGACGATGTACACGAGCGAGGCGGCGACGAGGCAGACACTGAAGCCGAGCCATTCGTCACGAGTCAGACCGCTCAACAGCCACAGAATCACTCCGCACGCGAGCCAGGGGATGAATCCTCCGGGTCCGCGAGCGCCTTTGGCGCCAGTTTGCCGCAACCGCCGGGAGGCGAGCGCGCACCCGAGGTAGAGGGCGAGCGCGGAAACGTTGGCCAGGATGGCGAGCCTTTCAAAGGTGCCGGAGATCGCCAGCGCGAGCGAGAGCAGCGACTGCGCGACAATCGCGGCGTGGGGCGATCGGTTCACTGAGTGCACGGCCGCAAGCGCGCGCGGCAGGAATCCGTCACGCGCCAGCGCAAACACCATTCGCGGCATCGACAGCGTCATGCCTCCGAGATAACCGAACATCGACACGGTGGCGCCCACGAGCAACAGCGCGCGAGCCCAGGCGCCCATTGAGGCGCCAGCAGCATCTGCAAGTGGAGCAACCGTCGCCTGCGCGAGACCGGCGCCGAGAATTCCTTGCGCCACGATCTGCAGTGCGATGTACAGGAACGTGATCGCCACCATCGCCAGGGCGATGGCGCGAGGGACCGTTCGCGACGTGTCGCGGACCTCGCCGCTCGGCACCAGCGCGCATTCGATACCGGCGAACGCGAAGATCAGCAGCAGCGACGTGCGCGCGAGGTCAGCGGCCGCCGGCATGGTCGCGACGCGCAGGTTGTCGACGTTCACGAAGACTGCGCCGCCCACCGCGACGATCACGAGAGGCAACAGCTTTGCGATCGTGGCGATCGAGTTGAGGCGAACACCCAGGGTCACACCGCGAACGTTGACGAGCGACCAGAACGCGTACACGGCGATGAGAATGCCGATCTGCATGCCCCGGCCAGCGAGTGGTGGGACGAGCAGCCCGAGGCTCGAGGCAAAGACCGTTGAAACGGCGGCTGTGGCAAACGTGCCGAGCATCCACAACAGCACGCCGGAGATGAATCCCGCATAGGGGCCAAACGCCGTGCCGACGTACGCGTACGGCCCTCCGGTGAGCGAGACTCGCTTCCCCGCATCGGCGATGCAGAGGACGATGAGGCCCATCGCGACCGCGCAGACGAGATAGGCAATCGGTGCGGCGGCGCCCAGCGATCCGGCCACGTTCGCGGGCAGACGGAAAATGCCGCCGCCGATCGTGATGTTGATGATCCCCGCCGCGAGTCCGAATGTGCCGATGGCGCGCACAAGGGATTCGCTCCTGACCATCGAGGGCGCCGGCATGGTCGTCGAAGCCATGGCGTGTAGCCTAACCGACTTCTGCTTGCGTTATCGTTTGTGCATGCGCCAAGTCTGGGATATCTCGCCGCCGATTTCGTCGGACACTCCCGCCTTTCCCGGCGACACCGCTTACACGCAACGCTGGGCAGCGCAGATCGGTCCGGGCTGTCCCGTCAACGTCAGCGCGATCACGATGTCGCCCCACCTGGGCGCCCATGCCGATGCTCCGCTGCATTACGCCCGCGACGCCAGTGCGATTGGGCACGTCGATCTGGAGCCGTTCCTGGGACCCTGTCGTGTGATTCATGCGGTCGATCGCGGCGCGCTCATCAGACCCGAGCATCTGGCCCACGCGGTTGACGGGCTTCCGCCTCGTGTCCTGGTTCGAACCTGTGTGACCGCGCCGCCGACGTGGTCGCCCGACTTCTCAGCCTTTGCACCCGAAACGATCACGTGGCTCGCCGGCAAGGGAGTGCGCCTGGTCGGGATCGATGCTCAGTCCGTTGATCCCGCCGACAGTAAAACGCTCGACAGCCATCAACAGCTTCTCGCCCACGACATGCGCGTCCTGGAGAACCTTGTGCTCGACGGTATCGAAGAGGGCGACTACGAGCTCATCGCGCTGCCGTTGAAGCTGATGGGCGCCGACGCATCGCCAGTCCGCGCCGTCCTGCGACGGTAGCGAAGCTCCGCCTCCACTTCACCAAAACCGACTGCGCGGCGTTTCTGGCTGCGTGGGCCTCGCCGCTTCGCGGCTCGGTAGGCGCTTCGCGTGGGCCTCGCGCTTGGCGCTCGGGCAGGCCTTCGGTAGGCCTCGCCCTTCGGGCTCGGTAAAGGCCTCGTGCTTCGCACTCGGAGCGCCGGGGCATCCTACGTGACCGCGGCTCGCACACTGAACCGTGCCTCTCGCCATTCGCCGCTCTCGAGGACCCGCGCCAGCCGATCCACCGCGTCCCAGACGTCGACGAACCGTGTGTAGAGCGGGGTGAAGCCGAAGCGCAGGATGTCTGGAGCGCGGAAGTCGCCGATGACGGCACGTGAGATGAGCGCCTGCATGATCGCGTAGCCCCCGGTGGCGTGTGCAACACCCACCTGGCTGCCGCGCTGGTTGGCGTTGCGAGGCGTCACGAGTGACAGCCCGTGGCCGGCGCAGCGCGATTCGACGAGATCGATGAAGAGCTCCGTCAGCTCGACGGACTTGCGTCGAATGGCTTCGAGGCCACCGTGCGCGTCGGCTGCGAGCACCGAGTCGACTCCACACTCGAGCGCTGCCATCGACAGGACGGGTGGCGTACCGCAGATGAATCGTGACATCCCAGCGGCTGGCCGGTAATCGGGCGTGAAGTCGAACGGCGCGGCGTGGCCGAACCACCCCGACAGCGGCTGACGCCACACCTCGCGATCCATCCACTCGATATGTCGAGGGTGAGCCCACGCGAATGCGGGTGCGCCCGGCCCGCCGTTCAGATACTTGTAGCCGCAGCCGATGGCGAAGTCGGCCGCTTCTTCGAGTGGTCCTTCTCCGTGAAGACGCACAGGCATCGCGCCGGCGGAGTGCGCGAGATCCCAGATCATGAGCGCGCCGGCCTCATGGGCGGCGCGTGTGATCTCCGACATGCGATGCATCCGCCCGGTTCGATAGTTGACGTGCGTGATCAGGACAATGGCGGCCTCGCCGAAGCACGCGGGAATTTCCTCGGCATCGACCAGCACAAGCTCGAGGCCGTGCGCTCGCGCCAGCGTGTCGGCTATGTAGAGGTCGGTTGGAAAGTTCGATCGCTCGGAAACGATGGAGAGCTTGCCGCCGCCCGCCCTCGCCGCAGGTCCTCCGGACGGCGTCGGCGAGGCAAGCTGTTGAGCTTTTACGACGTCAATGGCTGCACTCAGGACCTTGTAGAGATTGAGCGACGTCGAATCGGCGACGATGACCTCGCCGGTGCTGGCCCCGATGAGCCGCGCGATCTTGTCAGCGATGCGCTGCGAGAGCGTGATCCAACCTGCCACATTCCAACTTCGAATGAGGCCAACACCCCACTCATCCTCGATCACCTGCCGCACGCGAGCGGCTGTCGCCTTGGGCAACACGCCGAGTGAGTTGCCATCGAGATAGATGACACCCCGCTGGTCGACGCGTTCGAGGTCGAACTGCGCGCGAAGCGGGGCGAGCGGATCCTCGACATCCCGCGCCAGACAGTCGTCTCTCGACACTTTAGACATCTCCAAGGTCGACCATCGTAACGAATCACGATCCGTAGTCCTACAAGATGTCTTCTGCTTATCCGCTTGCTTCAGGAGGCCACCATTAGTAGCGTATTCCTGTGCCCCGGCCGGCATTCCCGATCAGCCTCCGCCATTTCCAGCGGCAGTTCGCTGACGAGGCGGCGTGCCGTGAGTA
>JBOGIV010000331.1:0-3213 GCA_050747925.1 Vicinamibacterales bacterium | reverse complement strand
GACGCGGTCGGGGCTCTCGGCCCAGATGCCCGCGGTGGAGCCGATCTGGTGGCCTTCGCCGCAGTAGTTCTGCGGCCAGCCGGCCACGAGATCGTACGGACCGGTCGAGTCGTCACCACCCTTTTCCTGGGCAAGGCTGCCGACTGTCAACATCAACGCAAGTGCCGCCGAAGCGGCGATCAGTGTTCTCTTCACGGATGCCCCCTTCTGAACATCACCCTCGCCCTTTGCGCAGCTCCTTGGCGAGGGTCTCCGCTTGTGTGGCCTCAACCGTGCCGGGATGTGCCGCGACAATCCGGTCGAAGAGCTGAAGCGCTTTGGCGATCTCACCTGTGCTGACGTGGACTTTCGCGCGGCCGAGCAACGGCGCTGCCGAACCCGGTTTGGCCGCCAGCGCCTGGTCGAACTGGGCGGCGGCCTTATCGTTGTCACCCTTTGCGAAGTACACCGCGCCAAGCGTGACGGTCGCCTCCCAGGCGAGCGAATCTGAGCGGTCCGGTTGTTTGGCGAGCCCGGCCTCGAACGCCGCGATGGCTTTGTCGTTGGCCTGCATCTCGACGTACGCGCCGCCCAATTGGAAGAGCACGCGCGCGTCGGCCGAACCAAGCGACGCCGCGTTTTCCAGTTCAGCGACGCCCTCAGCAGTCTTGCCGAGCCTGAGGTATGCGAGCGCGAGATTGACGCGCACTTCTGGCAAGGCCGGCGCCTTCTTCACGGCGGCCTCGAACAAGCGCACCGCCTCAGCTGCGTCGCCTCGATTGAAGGCATCGACGCCCTTGGCAAACTCTTCCGAGCCGTCCGGCGCCGACCTGGCGAGCGTGAACTCGAGTCGCCGGTCGGTTCCCGCCGTCAGTCGGACTCGGTCGTGAATGGATTGGTAGCCAAGCTTCTCGACGATGAGCTCGTAGTCGACGGCTTGAAGACCGCGTCGATAAAACCGGCCGTTCGTGTCGCTCTTGATCGTGGTCTCGCGACCGCGCTCCACATCGCGCAGACGGAGCGTGGCGTCCTCGAGTGGCTTGCCGGCCTCGTCCTTGACGACCGCCTGCACGACCGCCAGCTCCATTTGGCGGGCCGCGATCGTGGCGTGGCCCAACACCACCACGATCGCGATCCCCTGCGCGAGGTGTGACATCACGAGTTCAATCCGCGCCGTTGTCCGCCTCGTTCAGAATCTGAGGCGGACCCCGAACTGCATCTGCCTCGGGAACTGGGCCGAGGTCGGGATCATGAAGTTGGCCGACGCGCGATTGCCGGTTGGCGCCACCAGGTTCTTGCGATTGATCACGTTGAAGATGTCGTAGAACAGGTCGAGGCTGTTCAAGCCGCGCGAGAGCGGCAGCTGGTAGCGGAACGAAATATCGGCCAGGAACGAGCCGGGGCCCTGAAGCCCGTTGATGACGGCGCGGCCCGAGGCATCGACGACTGACCGAATCGGACGCGTCGCATCATCGACACCTTTCACCGGGCGATCGTTGTTGTCGTTGTCGCGGTTCACGTCGGAGCCCACGGTTTCGTTGATGGGGGCTCCGGTGATGGCGCTGATGACGCCCGCCACGGTCAGCTTGCGCCACGGGTTGACGGTGCCGCTCACCGCCAGCACCTGCCGTCGATCGGACGCGAATCGTCCGTAGTCGGTGCGGATGTCGTTGTCCATCCACATCCGCCGCGCATCCGGGTTGCCGAGACCGACGTAGTGGCTCTGCTGCACGGTGTAGGCCATGCGTCCACTCCAGCGGTTCGCCAGGCGGCGGACGAACGAGATCTGCAACGACTTGTAGTCGCCGTTGAAGTCGTCGCGGGTCTGCGTCTGCAGCACGCGCTGGAAATTCACGCCGCGCCCCTCTGCGGGGATCAGGGCGCCAGTAGGGTCGAAGACGTTGACGCCTGGACGCACACCATTGATGGGTTCGTTGACGTCCACGACGCCAAGCTGGTCGCGCGAGGCATTGGCCACGTAGTCCACGCCGAGTGCGGCGTTGGCAAACAGCTCGTGGCTGATGCCGACACTCCAGGACCACTGATACGGCAACTGGCGATCGGGACTATCGAGGCGAGGGTTGCGATTGAACGTCGCGGCCCGCAGGCGATTCAGCTCGGCCTGGCCGGCGGCGCTGAGCACCGCGACGCCGCGATTGCCGTTGGAGTCGGCGATCACGTCGGGCCTCAGCACCGGACTGGTCGCATCGGTGACCGAGACGACCGGGAAGAGCGTGAGCAGCTTCTGCTGCTGATGGGTGAGGTCGAGCACGACCGGCACGTAGTTGTAGAACTTGCCCAACCCGCCGCGCACGACGGTGCGTCCCGATCGTGACACGTCCCAAGCGAAGCCCAGACGAGGCGCGAAGTCGTCTTTGCTCGCGGGGGTGTGCCGCTGATGGTCGTACCGGACCCCCAGATTCAGCGTCAGGTTGTCGGTGACGCGCCATTTGTCTTCAGCGAAGAAGTAGTGACGCCGATCCCTCGAGAACACCTCGAAGCCGTTGACGCCCACCGGACCCAGCGTGATGTCGAACTGGAACGGATAGGTGGCCGGAGTGGCGGGATCGTAGGGTGCGTCGGTGCGGAACTGGAACGTCCCCGAGTCGACCGTGGTCCGGGGAGGCATCTGGTTGAAGCTGATGCCTCCACCAACCTTGAAGGTATGCTCGCCCTTCCAGAGGCTGGGGACGAAGTAGCTGAACGATTCATCGAACACATAGGACCGGATTTCGGTGCGGGTCATCGAGCCGCCCTTGCCGGTGCTGTAACTCGGGTGAGTGTTCAACTGTCCGATCGACAACGGATCGCGACCGGCAAACCCGATGAAGCGCACGTCCGAGTCGAAGTAGGTCTGCGCACCCGTGGCCAGATCCTCTGCGATACGACCGACTCGAATCACGTTCGAGGCCCGATCGGTGAGCACCGCGGTGTACGTGCCGGTTACCAGATGATCCCAATCGCCCTCCCAGGTCTGCGAGTCGATGGTTTGCGTGTTGGTGTTGAATCCCTCCCCGCGGGTCGGCGCCTGCTCGAGCAGCCAGCGCACGTTGATGAAGTTGCTGCCGTTCAACTGCACATCGCCGCGCGCGAAGTAATTGTTGGCATCGACGCTGAACTCGCCGACCATGTCCGTCGCCAGAGGGGCCGCCGCGGCCGGAAAGCGTTTGAACCCGGCAATCTGCTCGCTGTCTCGTTCGGCGGTGAAGTAGAAGTGGGCGCGGTTGCGAACGA
>JBOGIV010000330.1:0-5461 GCA_050747925.1 Vicinamibacterales bacterium | reverse complement strand
CTAGCGAGGCTCCGCCTCAGACCCCCGAGCATGTGCGGTATGGCTCCGCCTCGCTAGGGCAGTGTTGGTTTTGCCCGGCCTCCGGCCGGGCGAGAAAACTTGACTCAACTGCATGAATTCCTGGGAGTCACGTTTTCTAGCAGCGACGTCCCTGGGCGTGGCCGAACAAGAAACTACCGTCAATGAGGAAATCAATGAAAAAGCTACTGTCGTTCGTCGTCACCGCTCTGCTTGTCGGCACGCCCGCTCACGCGCAGGACACGACCAATGAGATCGACAAGATCTTCAGCTGGGCCACGCCGGCTACGCCCGGGTGCGCGGTCGCCGCCTCGCAGCACGGCAAGCTGGTTGTGAACCGCGCTTACGGCTTAGCCGACCTCGAGCGCAACGTGCCGATCACCCCGGACACGATCTTCGATGCCGCATCGATCCGGAAGCAGTTTATCGCCGCGGCCGTCCTGCTCCTGGTCGAGGAGGGGCGCCTGTCTCTTTCCGACGACGTGCGCAAGTTCGTCCCGGAGCTGCCCGACTACGCCCACAAGATCACGCTCGACCACATGCTCACCCATACCAGCGGCCTTCGCGACTGGGTCCCGCTTCTGAATTTCGCAAACGGAGACTACCCGGCATGGAGCATGATCCTGCGTCAGCGCAGCCTCACTTTCGCGCCCGGCGAGGAATGGTCTTATTCGAACAGCGGTTATGTGCTTCTAGTAGAAGTCGTCGCGCGCACGAGCGGGATGTCGTTCGCCGAATTCGCGCGTAAGCGCCTGTTCGAGCCGCTCGGGATGAAGAGCACGAGCTACGTCGACGATTTGCGATTCGTCGTCAAGAACCGCGCGCTTGCGTACGAGAAGGGGGGCGACCGCTGGAGGATGGACATGCTGCTCGGCAACGATCGTGGCGGCGGCGCCCTGTTCAGCACGGCCGCCGACCTCGTGATCTGGAACGATGCGCTGACGAACGCCCGCCTCGGCAAGTTCGTCAGCGAGAAGCTTCAGGAACCGGCCACGCTGAACAACGGCAGGAAGCTCAGCTACGCCCGGGGTCTCGGGCTGGACGCCAACTACGCCGGCCGGGTCATCTGGCATGCCGGCGGCGGCGCCGGGTACAGATCAGTGCTGGCCCGCTATCCCGAGCAAGGCTTTTCCATCGCCGTCATGTGTAACGCGGGCGAAAGCGCGGACGACAGGGACGGGTTCGCTGCCCGCATCTTCGACCTGTTCGTGTCCCCGACAGGAACTCGTCCCGCTGCACCCACTCCGCCGGCCGCGCCTCCGGTAGAGGGACTCGACGTGAACAGCAAGGCGGGACTGTTCTTCAACGAGGGCACCGGCGAGCCGCTGCGGTTGATTGTCAACAATGGCAGGCTGGCCGTCGCAGGCGGCGGACCTCTCGCGGCGGTGACCAAAGATCGTTTCCGCAATCCCCGCGCTTCTACGGCGTTCATGTCGCAGGACTCGTTCGAGTTGAACTTTCTGTCGCAGGCCCAGTTCGAACTGAAGTCCATGGAAGGGAAGACGACGCGATATCGCCGCGCCCAGCCCTATGCGCCCACCGCGGACGACCTGAAGGCGTTCGCCGGCCGCTTCGAAAGCGACGAGCTCAGGGCGGTCTTCGACATAACGCCCGCAAAAGACGGCCTGACGGTCCGCCTCAATGAATCGACGACTCTCGAATTCAGGCCGGTCGATCGAGACACTTTTCAGCGAGGCATGATGACGGTGCGCTTCAATCGCGACGCGGCCGGAAGGGTCGTCGGCCTGAACATGACCAATCCGGTGCTCCGCAACATCAAATTCACGCGGCTGAACGACCCCACCGGTCGCCGTTAGCGCCGCACCAGCCGCCAACTGCGAGGAGGGCGAAGAGCCAGGCGAGCCGCTCTGCATGCAGAAGTTCCGGTGAGCAGACGATCGCCGTGACGGTGCCACACAAGAGTTCCCGATGAAACAGTGGCCCGTGACACTGCGCCAGTTGATGGGGCATCTGGCCGGCGTCAGGAACGACGGAGGCGACGAGGGGCCGCTGCTGGCGCAGCGCTGCGAGCGGCCGGTCGAAGGGCTGCAGGCCTTTGCGGAGCGGACGCTGCTGTTCGAGCCGGGGACCCAGTACCGCTATTCGAGCTACGGCTGGATCCTGGTGAGTGCGGCCATCGAAGCTGCCGCGGAGGAGCCGTTCCTCAGGTTCATGCGGAAGCAGATCTTCGAGCCGCTGGGGATGGACGACACGATGGACGACTCCGCGACGGAGTCGAGGGCGACGTCTTACTTCCCGAGGTTCGCGGCGGATCCCCGCTACGGCCCAGACCCGATGCGCGAGATCGACCATTCCTGCTACGCGGGATCCAGCGTATTCCTATCCACGCCGTCCGACCTGGTGCGCTTCGGTCTGGCGATCAACAACGGCAAGCTGCTGCAACCCGCCACGGTTCAGTTACTCCAGACGTCACAGCGACTGGCATCGGGGGAGGAGACGGGTTACGGTCTCGGCTGGGATCTCGAGACGGTCACGCTGGGGGGCCGACAAACGCGCGTGGTTGGCCACGACGGCGACTCGTTGGGCGGGATGGTTGCGTCGTTGATGACGTTTCGCGAACGCGGGATCGTCGTGGCCGTGACGTCGAACACCTCGTACGCGGACACGTTCGCTGTCGGGTTGAAAATCGTGGAAGCGTTCGTTGAGCCGGCCAAAGGTGGCCGACGCGCCGCACTCTGCGGATCGATGCGTCCGAGGCGCTGCGGGCGGATTCGTAGCTGAAAGCCGGTGTGCCGCTCGTGATCCCGTATTCGGATCGGCGACAATCGAAGTTGAAACCCATGTCGCGCGGATCGCTTGCCGTCATAATTGCTCTCGTTCCGAGCTGGACGTTCGCTCAGCCCGTTGTCGATCATCATCAGCATCTCTTCAGCCCAGCGCTGGCGGAGGTGATCAAGGGCACGCCGATTACCGCTGCGGAACTCGTGCGACATTTGGATGACGCGGGGATCAAGCGAGCGGTGGTGCTGTCGACGGCGTACAGCTTCAGCAACCCCGCGCGAAAGGTGCAGAACGACTACGAGTTCGTGCGAGCCGATAACGACTGGACCGCGGAGCAGGTGGCGCGCTATCCGGATCGACTGATCGGGTTCTGTGGCCTCAACCCGGTGAAGGATTATGCGCTCGGCGAGCTGGCGCGCTGCGCGAAAAATCCGAATCTCGCTCGCGGGCTGAAGCTGCACTTCGGCAACTCGTTTGTCGAATATCACAATCCGCAGCACATCGAGCAAGTGAAGCGCGTCTTCCGCGCCGCCAATGGCTACGGCATGGCGATTGTCGTGCACATGCGCGCGAACACCAGCCAAAAGATGGGCCGCGAAGAGGCGCTGGTGTTTCTCAATGAGCTACTGCCGGCGGCTCCCGACGTTCCCGTGCAGATCGCTCACATGGCCGGTGCGGGCGGTGTGGAGCCGGAAATCTTCGGCGACGTACTGGAGGTGTTTGTCGATGCCATCGCGAAGAACGATCCGCGTACCAAGAATCTGTGGTTTGACGTGACATCGGTGACAGCGGGCCTCACGCCGGCCACCGCCAAACCCATCGTCGAACGCGTTCGCCAACTTGGTATGCGGCGGATGCTCTTTGGCTCCGACGCTCCGACCCTCAATAACCTCCCGAAGATTACGTGGGCAGCATTTCGCAAGCTGCCGCTGACCGACGAAGAGTTCCGCACGATCGAGACCAACGTCGCACCTTACGCGCGCTGATTTTTGGGCGTTCGCGATGCCATCGCGTTCACGCTCGCACGCTGATGCCTGGCTTGGCCTGACTTTGATATTCAAAGCATACTGCAATGAAAATCGCGTCGTGTCGAGCGAGCTGCGTGAGCGATGTCGTGGATGTGGCTCAACACCGACGGAAGACCATTCCGTCCGCCCAGGCAGCGGGAAGCAGGAATCTGACAGGCAGCAGGAGAGCCGCGGCGACGAGGCCTGGCCAGAGTCGAATTTCGTGGGGCGTCTCACGCTCAACCATTGTTCGTTGCCTCTGGTGATTGGGTTTCGGGTGTTGATGTCGGCGCCGCCGTCGCCGTGTCCCGTGCAGGGGGCCTTGACGCCTTCCACCACGCCTTGCGTGCCCCGCCGCGGCGGCCTCCGTCCGAATGCGCGGGCGCGCTCTTGCCGAAACCGCCGAACAGGATGCGACAGAGCGCCAGCAGGCCTAGCGCCTCCCAGAACGTGAGGCGGCGCAGGTTGAAGATATCCGGCACCAGCCAGTTCCACAGCAGAAGGACAACGACGCCGCCGAAGGCGATGAAGAACAGAAACCCGAAGAAAAGGGCGATACCGATCGTGATCTTCTTCGCGATAGTGTGGCTGATTTCCTTCGCGATCGCCTCGCCAATCTCATCCCTGCGATCCATAGTCATCTCCCTCGCTCGCGCCTGAGTTCGTCGAACGCGCGCTGTAGCCGTTCCCGCAAATGCAACACGGCGTAACGCTTGCGCGAGAGCAACGTGTTCACGCCCACTCCCATCTCGGCGGCCATCTCTTTGAAGCTGCGGCCCTCGATCTCGTGCGCGACGAAGACGCGGCGCTGCTCTTCAGGCAACTCGTTGAGCGCCCGTTCCAACTGGTCGACGAGCACCCGCCGCGCATACACCGCTTCGGGGCCAGCGTCGGTCGACGGCAGCAGATCCTCCACCCGCAGCGCTTCACCATCGTCGATGACAATGAGCGCTTCGCCGAAGTGTTCCGGGCGCTTGCGGCGGAACAGATCCGTGATGCGATTGCGCGCCACCCGGAACAGCCAACCGGTCACGTGATCGATCGGCATCAGGCGCCGGTTCGCCTCGACGAGCTCCGCCAAGACGTCTTGCAAGATGTCCTCGACGTCCTGCGCGTTCGACACCCGCCGGCGGATGAAACGGTGCAGCCGCGACTGCTCCCGCAGCACGACGTCGGCGAGCCGTTGGTCTGGGTCTTGTGCCATCCCGCAGTAGCGCGACGCTCCGGATCGCCTACTGTTGTAGACGAACGGCAAGGCTGAATATTGTAGGGAGGTTGCCGGCGCCGACTATGAGCGCCTGCTCACTCGCGAACGACGTCTCGGGCGCGCTTCGTCCTCACGCATCGCGACAAACTTCGAGTGTCGCAGGTGGTTTTGGCGGTCCACTCGATGAACTCCAACGGGCCGTCCTAAGAGTGCGCCGCGCTGCGGCAGCGCAGCCAATCGTGGCAATCAGATCCGAGTAACTGAAGCGGCGCGATCATGAAGGGCAAGCCTTCAAGTGATTGTAAAATCGGGCCGTCGTGTCACAGTTCATCGGGGAAGGCCTTCCCCTCATCGCACCGAGGCGTCTCGAGGTGCCGCTCCGCCTGCAATCTTCGCAACGATTTGCCAACGGCGTTGTTCAACATCATTACGACGTGCAGGCATGAGCAAGACGCTCACGAAGGAATCCGACGGCCCCGCGCAGGTC
>JBOGIV010000329.1:0-6897 GCA_050747925.1 Vicinamibacterales bacterium | reverse complement strand
GCCATGAAGTGGGCCAAAGAGGGGGGTCGCTCCGGCCCGCTTTGGAGTGCGGGACCGGGAGTGGCTCGGCGCGGACAGGCGGCAAAGGACGCCGCCTTCGGCTTGCGCGTGCGTTCAACGAGCTCACGCGAAGTGCCATTGCAGTAACAGGTTGCTCGGGCAAGAAGAACGCCATGCAGGCGACGTGTGACTGGCAACAGGACGGCGCGAAGACGGGCGAGCCTGCCTCGAGAGGGCGAACGTGTTCCCCTGACGATCGTTCGGGTCGGCGTTCGTGAAAAACATGAACAAGCAGGCCATGGTCCAGCAGGCGCGGACGATGCGAAGTCGTGCGGCTTGTGGAGATGGGCGGGGTACTGGACGTCGACCGACGTCCGCGCTGAAAGTCGCGAGTTCTCCTGAGGACCTGCCGCTTGGGCCAGAACGAGGAGTCGAGGCGTGTGCAGGACACCGGGAAACGGATTCGGCGCGAGAGATTGGCAGCAGACCATCGGGCGCAACGCGGGTGTGGCTATCGAGAAGTCGATCCGCGGGAGATCTTGCGCTTGTCCAGGTAGACTCGGCGGCCCGCGTCACCGCTTCGATCCGGCTAGATCCCGACGAGAGTGCGGACGTTCACAGCAAGAAGCTGTAAGCGAGCGTTTATGTGGGCTTCGATGTACGGGAATACAGCACGGGACGTCGTTGGCTAGACGTCGACCGATGGCTAGGCTGCCTGGCGATCGTAACGGTGGTGGAGACCGCCGATGTGCGGCGTCACGACGAGCCGCCCGGCCGACGATGGCATGACCGGGCGCGAGATCGGCGCGTCCTTCTCCAGTGCCATATGTGTTCGTGACTGCATGTAGTAGGTGACATACGCGGTCAGCAATCGACGGAGCCCCGCGGCGTTGACCACGATGACGTGATCGAGGCACTCGCGTCGGATCGAACCGATGACCCGTTCCGCGTAGGCGTTCTGCCACGGTGATCGCGGCGCCGTTCGAACCGTTTGCACGTTCATGCCGGCGATGGTGGTTGCCACGTCGGCAAAGACCGAATCGCGATCGTGAAGGAGATATCGCGGCGCGTCATGCTCAGAGAAGGCGTTGCGTAGCTGCTGTGCGGTCCAGGTCGCGGTGGGATGCTCGGTGACCGCCACGTGCAGGATTCGTCGACGGTCGTGCGCGAGAATGGTGAGTACGAAGAGCAGCCGGAAGGTGACGGTCGGCACGGCGAAGAGGTCGGCGGCCAAGATCTGGCTCGCGTGATTCGTCAGAAATGTTCGCCAGGTTTGTGACGGTGGCCGCGGGTGCCGTCGCCTGTACTTGGCCACGGTCGATTGACTCACCGCAATCCCCAACTTCAGAAGTTCGCCGTGAATCCGAGGGGCACCCCACAAGGGATTCGCGGTGGACATGTCGCGAATTAGCGCGCGCACATCAGATGGCACAGTCGGACGTCCGATGCGGTGTCGGCTCTTCCACGTCCAGAACAGCCGAAAGCCGCGGCGTTGCCACGCGATAACGGTCTCCGGCTTGACAATGTGAACGGCCGAGCGCCAGCCGTGCCACGAGCGCGAGAGCCACACCCACAGCGTCCGGTCCGCCGCCGTAAACCGAAGACGCGGGCGGCGGGATCGATTCACAACGGCAAGCTGGTGTCGAAGCGCGATGATTTCCAGGTGCAGCGAGGCACGTGACTCGAGCAAGAATCGAAGCGAGTGGAGTAGCGAAACGACGACGGACGACACGACTACAGGCTATCGGAGAATGCCCGCAACCTCAATCGACGCAATATCTACGAAGTTCTCGGTACCCACACCCAGATGATCGCCGGCGCGACGTCGCGGAAAGCTCGCCGACACGTTCGCGGCCACCGACGGGGCCCTCGAGTGGCTGGCGGCGCAGGCGTCGCGTTCCCGGCACCGGTCCGGTCGCGGACGACGGGGCCGATAAGAAGATCCTTCGACAGACTCCTCAGCTCGAGCTGCCGCTGCGCCGACTGAATCGACTCGCTATTGCTGTCGATTCATGTGAAGGGGTTCAGGACGACGACGCCGGTCGGCTCGAAGTGGGACACGTTGCGGGTGACCACGGTGAGCCCGTACATTAATGCCGTCGCGGCGATCTGCTTGTCCAAAGGATTCTCCGGGTGCGGTACTCGCAGCCTTCCCCATATCTGCGCGATCTCCTCATCGAAGGAGAGGATAGTGTCAGCGTAGCTACTCGTGATCGTGCCGAGCCAACGAGCCAGGCGAGTCGCTTGCGCAAGGTCGCCACGATGGCGCACGGCTTCGGCGCCCTGGCGTAACTCGCCAATCGTCACAGCTGAGAGGAATAGCGGAATGCGCTGCGCTGCAGCATCCCGGAAGAACCGACGAACACCTGGGTTCGCGCGCGTGCGCCTTCTGGCGTTGCTGATGACGTCGGTGTCGACGAGGTACATGTGTCGTCACGTCCGCCGGTCGATTTGGCGGCGCTCGAAGTCGGCGTCCTCACCAACGTCGGGCATGGCAGCGAGTACTTCGGCCAGCGAGCGGCGCTTGGGGCGTAACAACGCTTGTTTGAGGATTTCCCGATGTTCCTGTTCGGCGCTGTGATTACGCCGGGCAGCACGCTTCTTGAGCTCCCGCACGACAGTTTCATCGACATTGCGAACCATGAGCTGAGCCATGAGCGAGTACCTCCCAGTGCAAGCAATGCTAGCAGCGGCTCAACCGAGCCGCAACGCCAGATGACGCCGGCGAGTGGCGCGCCGACGATCGAGTGACCTCCGGTGCGAGGACCTTCTGCCTGTTAAGAGCTTGCGAACTTGGGAACAACTTGGGGAACAATAGCGCCCAAACACCGGATAGGAGGAGCGAACCAGCCGGACCAGAAAGCAAGACGAGTCAACAAGATCGCCTTTTCCGCCCAGTCTGCAAAACCTCCATCCCTAGACAGCTATTCCCGGGTCATGCCGCCACGATGTACAAAGCGGTCGGTATCGACGGCTGCGGGCCCCCGCAACCAGCTGGATTTGGACCATCAGAGCGTCCGTTTCTGGCGACCTCTTCGCATTTGTGGCAGCGCTCAGCATCGCTGCCAGATTCCCTCTCAATTCGATTCTCAGTTCATCCTGGTCTGGCGTCAGGACGATGGCGTCTATGGGGCCACGAAGCGCCTCAGAGGCCTCCGTGCGCGTTTCTGGATGCTCGAGGGCCTGAGCCAGTGCCGTGACTTTCAGACGATATAGCTCGGCCATCTCCTGGTGTAGCAGCGGTGGAGGTGCGTCCGCGGCTGCGAGCTTCGCTTTCAAGTCCTCGCGTGTGGCGGCGTTCGCGATCATCTCGTCCTTCACCTCAGCGGCCGGCACGCCGTCCATCACCATTTCAATCAGCTTCTTGCGTCTGACCTCGATGCGCTCGATTTCACGCTCAGCCGCTGACAGGCTCGCGCGGTGCTCCATCCGAAGCCGGTTCATTTTCGCGCGTGAACTCGTCGCAGAACTCTTCGAAGAGGTCTTGCCGGAGCAGCTTGTCCTGCAGCGCGCGGAGCACGCGAGCTTCAACCTCGTCGCGCCTGATGGTCAGGTGGTTGTCGCACCGCCCTTGGTCGCGGGCGCCGAAGCAACTGAGCCGATTCTTCGACGACATGATGAATCCGGCGCCACAGATGCCGCACTTCGTCAAGCCGGAGAACAGGTACTGCAGTCGTTTGGCAACGCCGATGCGACCCGCCGACCTCATCGTGTTGAGTGTCTGCTTCTGCCGGGCCTTCGCCGAGGCCCAGAGGTCGTCGGCCAGGATTCGAAGGTGCGGCACATCCTTCGACATCCACTCGGATGATGGGTTGAGCCGGGACACACGCTTTCCGGTATCGGGATTCTTCACGTGCGCAGGCGGTTCCAGATCAACCGGCCGATGTACAGCTCGTTATTCAGAATGCCGGTTCCGCGTTTGGCATTGCCGTAGATCGTGCTGGGACTCCACGGCCCACCGAAGGGACCGGGCACGCCTGCGCGATTCAGGTTCTTGGCGATCTGCATTGGCGACACGCCGTCGCCGCTCTTCCAGTTCTTAACCTCGCAACCCCCCAGGAAGTCCGCTGCAAACACCGCCCACGACCTGACAGTAGACGGCCGGCGTTTGATCGTCAGCGCCGGATCGATACCACGATCCAGCCTGTGCTCGACTGGCCCGCGTTTCTGACGAGGTGTCGGCCGGCTGAGCCGGGCTGCCCGACGCCGTCTGGTTTGCCTTCGATCAGCCTGCAACGGCTCCCTTCCGCTCGGCAAACAAGCCCTCGCGATCAGGCAAGAGATCCGGGTAGCCTGGTGCTCGGGGCAGGCGTTCCGCAGCTGCGGCGCGGCCCAGGCCGCAGTGGGATGGTCGGTGTCGGACACGTGGACGAGTCGTCGACGCTCGTGCCCCAGGCTGACGAGCACGAAAGCAGGCGGATGGTGGCGGTCGGCACAACGAAGAAATCGGCCGCCCGGATCTGGCTCGCATGGTTCATGACAGTAAACAGTTCGGGAACTCTGAACAAGATCAAGACGACGACCGACTGTTGACGGACGCGTGGCCATTCCAGGCAAATTAATCTTAGGTCGCAGCCTAGTGAGGACTGTCTCGCAATCGTCGACTTGCGAAGCGCTCCCTCGATCGGTTCTCCGCAGCTCGGCTGATTTCGGGCGATCGTACGCTAACGTGGCCGGTATCGGAACGCCGCATATCGCGATCGGAAGGAGAGGTCATGCAGCGAGGCATTCTTGCAGTGTTCATCGGTCTTGCGCTGGCGCCGCAATTCAATCGGACGGTCGCCGCCGACCAGGGAGGCGTGGGGCTCGTACGTGTCACTCCGCTTGGGAGCCATCCCGGAGAGTTGTGCACGGGCGATCGCGCCATGCTGTTCGAGGACCCGACCGGCATTCGGATTCTGTACGACCCAGGCCGCACCGTTGATGAAAACGATGCGCGGCTGGGCGAGATCCACGTGATGCTCTTGTCGCACGTTCACACCGATCACATCGGGGATGTGCGCCCCTCGCGCGGCGGCGGCACTTGCGCGGCGCCGGCCAACAGCGGTCCAAGTCCCAACACGAACTTTGCCGCCATCGCCGCCGCCAAGAGTGCCGCAGTCATCGCCGGGCCAGCCGCCGTGGGCTTCCTGAACACTAGGCTTCAGATCCTCCGTGGAGGCGCGACGCCGGGATGTCCGACCAGTGGACCGGAGAGCGAGACCATCGTCCCAACACCCTCGGTCTGTGCGGCGGGGCTCAATTTCGGCAGCACGCGGTTGCTGACTCGCTCCGGCTCGGGATCGGTGCGGGTTGCCGTCGTTCCAGCGATTCATACGAATGCGATTCCCGCGCAGTACATCGATCCGCCGGGCGTGCCGGCCGGACTCATGGTGTCGGCCGGGGCCCCCGGTTGGCTTCGTCATCCTCTTCTCGAACGGGCTTCGTGCGTACCTTAGCGGCGACACCGGCGTCACCATCGAGATGGACAACATCGGACGGCTCTACCGGCCCCAGCTTGCCATCATCAACATGAACGACATCAACACGATGGCGCCGCCTGAAGCCGCGTTTGCGATGCAGCAGTACATCCGCCCCGCGACCGTGATGCCCTCGCATGTGAACGAAGCCACGAGCGGCGGCATCGAAGTCGCAGGGTCGCGCGTGGATCGCTTCGGCCGCCTGGCACGAGCGTTCACCGCTGTGGTGATTCCGCTGAGCGACGTGACGCGAAGCTTCGATGGTGAGGGCCGCTGCGTCGGGTGCCGGTAGACGCAGATCGGGACGTCGGAACACGGGTTCGGGGATACGATTCGGTCCCATGACACGACAAACGCCGCGGACCGATGCAGAGATTCGGCAGGGGATGAAGGCCGTTGCGAGCGTCAGCGGCCTGAACCTCACCGACGAGCGGGTCGGCCTCGTATTGCCGTCCTACAAGGCGTTGCTCGACGCGATGGATCGGATCAGCCGCGTCGAGCTACCGCTCGAAGCCGCCCCGCTGCCGGTTGTGACGCTCGACCGCGAGCCGCAGAGCTGACGTGACGATCTCGCGACGCGGTTTTCTCACCACATCGATCGGGGTGGCCTACGCGACCGCCGCCTCCGCGCAGCCGCGGCCGTCCACGCGCGTTCCGTCCGGCGACGAGCTGCCGTACCTCAGCATCACCGACGCCTCCGCGCTCCTGCGCAGCCGGCGGCTCTCACCGGTCGAGCTGACCAACGCCGTGCTCGATCGCATCTCGCGCGTCGAGCCGCGAGTCCATGCCTTCATCACCGTTACCCGCGATGAAGCTCTCCGTGCCGCTCGAGCGGCCGAACAGGAAATCGCCGCGGGCAAGTATCGCGGTCCGCTCCATGGCATTCCGTTTGGCGTCAAGGACACGCACTACACGAAGGGCATGAGAACCACTGCGAACACGCCGGTCCTCAGCCAGTTCGTGCCCGACTTCGATGCCACCGTCGTGGCGCGCTTGAAGCAGGCCGGCGGCGTGTTGGTCGGCAAGTTGAATCTGCCGGAGTTCTCCTTCGGCGGCAGCCCAGTCGGCGGAGGCGAGTTTCCCGACGCAACCAACCCCTGGAACCTCTCGCGCACGCCCGGTGGCTCGAGTAGTGGATCGGGCGCGGCGCTTGCGGCCGGACTCGTGATCGCCGCAACCGGTGGCGACACGTCGGGGTCGATTCGTAATCCTGCCGCGCTGTGCGGCGTGGTCGGCATGAAGCCCACCTACGGCATGGTCTCCCGCTACGGGCTGGTGGCGTTCGCGTCGTCGCTCGACCAGATCGGCCCGTTCGCCGCCACCGTCGCCGACGCCGCCTTGGCCTTCGAGGTCGTCGGCGGCCACGACCCCCTCGACTCCACGTCGATCGACGAGTCGGTCCCGCCGATCCTCGACCGCCTCGGCGAGGGCGTCGAGG
>JBOGIV010000328.1:0-8360 GCA_050747925.1 Vicinamibacterales bacterium | reverse complement strand
CTTCTTCATGACGCAGCCGCACTATCTGAAGTGGATGCTCCAGCTCAAAGACGTTGAAATGAGAAACTGACAAAGTAGTACTAGGGCAGTGTTGGTTTTGCCCGGCCTCCGGCCGGGCGAGAAAACTTGACTCAACTGCATGAATTTCTGGGAGTCAAGTTTTCTAGTATCGTAATCCGCCGATGCCGCGCCCATCCGCCCGCGAAATCAAACGACTGGTCGCCGACCGCGACAGCTCGCGGGGACTGCTCATCGCCTTCGAGGGTCCTGACGGCTCTGGGAAGACGACGCAGCGCAAGCTGCTCAAGAAATGGCTCGACAGCCGAGGCGCCACAGTGGTGTCCACGCGCTGGGCGTCCTCCGGGCTCGTGAAGCCGCTGCTCAAGGCCCGGAAGAAAGTGCGCGCGATGTCGACCGAGGAGTACTCGCTGCTCCACGCGATCGACTTCCGCCATCGCGTCGAGACCGTGATTCTGCCGGCGATGTGGGCGGGACAGACCGTGCTGGCCGATCGGTTTCTCTTCACGGCGCTGGCGCGCGATGCGGCGCGCGGGCTCGACCTCGACTGGCTGCTCCATATCTACTCGCCGCTCCTCTGGCCCGATCTGGTCGTCTACTTCTCGATGTCCGCCGAGGACTCCAGCCGCCGCCTGGCATCGTCTCGAGAGCCGCGTTATTACGAGGCGGGACAGGATGTGACCGGCATCGAGGATCCGCTCGTGAGCTACGAGCGCTTCATCAATCGCGTCGTCACCGAGTACGAAAACCTGGCTGTCGTGTTTCAGTTCGTGACCGTGGACGCCGGCGAAGCCGTGTACCGGCAGCACACGCACGTGCGCTCGCTGGTCGAGAAGCTGCAAAAGCGCCCGTGGTCCACGTTCAGCAGTGAGGCGGTCGAAGAATGGCTGATACGGACTCGCGGCGCGGCCGGATCATAGCGATCGACGGATCCCGCGGCGCGGACCTCGCCCGATCGTCGGCGGCGCTGGCCGATCGTCTACGCGAGCGCGGTCTGGTCTGCGGCGTCAGCCGATGGGACGCGTCCGGCATTTTCAACGAGCTGGCGCTGGCGGGCCGCGCAGAGCGGAGCATCTCGGCCCGCACCCTCGCGCTGGCCTATGTCGCCGATCTTGCGTTTCGTCTGCAGTGGGAAATCGGTCCCGCCCTTGCCAGCGGAGGTGTCGTCATCGCCGCGCCGTACATCGAGACCCCGGTGTCGGTGGGAATCGCGTTCGGGTTGCCCGAGAGCTGGCTGCGTGACGTCCTCCGCTTTGCCCCTGCGGCCGACGCGTGTTGCCTGGCCGACGAGCGCAAGACAGATCGTGGGTGGCGGCGGCGACCCGATCGTGGCTACGCGGAATACTGCGCGTCGCTGCTCGAGGCCGGAGACGATCAGTTCGGCTCGAAGCGGATTCGCAAGTCAGCGATCCGCGCGCTCGAGACGCACGCCGGGCGCAAGGTCTGGCGACTGTCCGGGCGTGGAGTCGATAAAGCGGCTAAGCGGCTGGTTCCGGCTAAAACACAATCTGCAAGCGCGCCAGCCCCGCCCAATAAGAAGAGATCCCGTTAACCGGCGTCTCCACGGCGTCCACGAGCTCTTCGTGGATCGCGTTGACGACGATCCGGACCCACTTGCTGGTGAACCAGTTCACGCCAAACGTCCAGGTTTTGTCTTTGGCGCCGATCAAGTTGTCCGACCGGGGATTCTGAAACGCCTGACCCTCGTGTCGGGCGCTGCCAAATCCCAACTCGTCATACCGAACACCGAGCTCGATGGCGCCGATACCGCCCTGAAAAAGCGGGCGGTCGGGCTCGATCTCGTCGGCCTTGTTCTCGCCCGTCAGAAGCACAGTGCCACTGGCATACCAGCCGGTGCTCAGAAAATCGCTGAGATCCTGATCGCGATTGCCCTGGTTCTCGCGATCCTCACGTGCCTGCATCCACTCCGCCTTGAGACCCACCGGCCCAGGCGTCCACGAAAACTCGCTGCCGATGCGTTGACGCCGGCCTTTCACGTACACGCGATCGAAATAATTCGCCGTCCCGAAGACCGACTGCCCGCGGAGGCTGTTGAGTCCATCGGGCAAGTCAGCGGTGGTGTAGGCCACACCCACACGCAATCCATCCAACCAGTCGGGCGCATTGAAGGCGCGGAGGACAGCGAACGTCAGTCGCCCGGCGATCGAGGGACCCGGCTGGGGAACTTCCGTACCCTCCAGAATGAACTGCGGTTCCCGCAGCCGGCCGTTATCGCCGTCGTGCTCGAACACGCCGAGCTCGTAGGTGATGCCGCGACCGAAGAAACGCCCGCTGGCGAGGACTCCACGGTCGCGCCCTGGCGCAATCGTGGAAGACGCCAGCGTGCGATACGCGAAGTCGGTACTCGACTTTCCCGTGTTCTGCTCCAACCCGAACGGCACCTTGACCCGACCGACCGTGACTTGAATCTCATCGAGACTCCGCCACTTGAAGAAGACGTCCTTCCACAGCACCTTGCTCGACAGGCCCACGCCGCCGAGGAAGGGTTCGGTTCGAGCCAACTCGTGCTCGACTTCGTACTCGAAGTGCCTGGTGAGCTCTCCCTTGATGCCCAGCCGCTTGGTCTCGATGTCGAACGGACCGGGAAACTCGAGATCTCCGACGCCGATCTGTGGATCGAAGTCGCGCCAATCCATTTGGATCTTGAAGCGAACATCCATGTTGATGTCTTCGCCGAACACAATCGACGGACGGTTGCCGTCCCAGACCAACCCCCGCCTCGGCCCCTTCTTCGGCTGTTTGGTCTCGGGCGCCGGTTGCGCGATCGCCGGCGTGGCCAGCGCGACGACTGCCAGAACACCCGCCGAGCGAGCCACAAGTGTCCGCCACCGCCGACGAGAAAACTTGACCCCGAGGATTCCCCGCAGTTGAGTCATTCGCTTTGATCTCCCGGCAGGTACGAGGCCGACTGGCCGGCCTTCACGCTCATCTGCTGATACGCCCAGTTCAGTTGCTTCACCAACATCGCATCGTCGATCACCACGGACACTTCACGTCGAAAATCCAGGCTCAGCGTCGACAAGGCCGTGCTGCCCATCACGGCGCGCGATTCGTCGAGAATCATCATCTTGCCATGCGGCTCGAGCAGACCGAGCGCTTGGTGCCCGACCACCGACACGGTGACGCCTTCCGCACGACGCTCTCTGAGCAGCCTGACCAGATCCGGATCGGACAACTTGTGATCGAGGATCCGAATGCTCCGGGTCGCGCTCGAGATCAAGCGACGATACTCGGCACGCGATCGTTCGGGCCCCACGATCAGTCGTGTGCCCAGCCCACGTCCCATCGAGATCGGCGTGCCCATCGTGTCGGCGCGAAACAGCCCGAGCAAGCCTCGAACGACGGAGGTGTCGTCGGTGATCAGCAGGCAATCCCACGTCCGGGAAAAACATCGCTCCGTCGGATTCAGCGTCGTCACCACGGCCGTGGTCCCGTCGGCCACGAGGTATTTCGCGTGGTATTTCACGACGGGGTCGGCGTACCACGTGACGACGGCGCCCATTTCTTCCAGGGCGCCCCACAGTTTCTTGAGACGTTTTTTTCCGCCTTTGGCGCGCTTGGTTAGAATCGCCTCGACGTCGCAGCCGCGTTCGAGCGCGTTGGCCAGCGCGTCGAGCACGGTGAGATCGTCACAGCGAAAGAGCGACAGGACGAGCCGCCGCTTCGCCGAGGCGATGACACCCAGCAGCGCGTCTCGTCGCTTGCTCGGATCCAGCACCAGTCGTTCGCCGCCCAGCCTCACGGCCCTCGCTGAGGGCGCGGGCTCAGCTTCTCTTGGGCGGCGACCAGGAGACATTCTTGATGCCCTTCTTTCCATCGCCGATGAGCTGTGCGCTCAGCTCTTCGAGCGAGTCGGCGGGCTTGAGTGTGGTGAGGTACCGGACCGTGGCTTCGTCGCCCTGTGAGACCTCGCGCGGCTCGAAGATGATGCCGTTCACGGCAAACACCTGGTGCACGTGTGCCGTCGGGAAGTCTCGGCCACGGCCGATGATCTCGACGAGCATCGTTCTGGGCCGCTCCGAACTGAAGAGGTTCAGGAGGGGAATCATCGCGCAGAGGAACACGGTCCCAAGCCCGGCCACCGAGAGCGCGCCCAGACCTGCGGCCATGCCGAGGCCCATCAAGATGAACAGGATGGTGATGTCGCGCGCGTCTTCGACCGGCGTACGGAAGCGAATGATGCTGGCCGCGCCGGCGATGCCGAACGCGCGAGCAATCGAACTGCCGATGATGATCATCATCAGCGCCCCAGCGATGCACAGCAGGACCTGCGCCTGGTCGAGCGCCGGGTTGGCAGATTTCTCGGTCCGGTACTGGCGGTGCACGATCGTCACCAGCAGGCCAATCACGGCCGCGGCGATGAGCTTGATGAGCTCGAAGAAGGGGTTCGAGAGGCCGAGCGGCTGGTCGGTGGCTGCAGCAGCGGGTGCAAACGACTCCGGCGTTGGCACGCTCACCGGGAGTCCGAAATTCGGCCACTTGAGACCGATGGCGACCAGCGCCAGACCCACCCCTGCGACGCCTAGCCATGCCAGAATGCGATCCCACGGGATGGTCTTGGCCTTGGCCTCGACCAGTGAATCGACCACATCGAGCACGGCGCCCAGGTGCGAGAGATCGAGCAGCTCTTGGACGCGCGCGTTCGGCTTGACGAGCGTGAAGCGGCGCTGCAGCCGCTGCGCCGAGGTGTGCCCTCGTACCAGTGCCCGAATGCCGGCGCTGTCTGCGGTCGGCACGCCCCGCAGATCGATCACGACATGCTCGTAACCGGTTCTGAAAAAATCCTGAATGCGTCGTTCGAGCTCTTCGGCGGGACCGCCGGCGATGAGGGCTTCTTGCGGTGAGAGGAGCAGTCGGTCGGTGGAGCCTTTCCGCAAAGGAGTGGGCATGTGGCGTCGGCTGCGCTTCTGAGTCGCGAAACGGTACCACGTATACTAGAGCGGAGCAAAGGCCGATGAAGCCCTCCGCCCCTCGGGGACGCCTGGTCGCGGCGCTCGCGGTCCTGTCACTGGGGATCGGTACTGCGTGCTCCAGCAGCCCCGCGTCGCCTTCCCCCGGAGTCGGCACCAACCCTGGAACCACACCTGGAGTCGGACCGGGCGGACCCGGCCCCACCGGTGTCACAGTCAAAGTCGTCGGCGTCGGCGACATCGGGATGTGCGGCTCGCCCGGTGTCGCACGTACGGCGGCGCTGGTTGCCGGCCTCGAGGGTCAGATCCTTCTCGCAGGCGATATCGCCTACCTGCACGGCACGATGGCGAATTTCCGCGACTGCTTCGAGCCGCAGTGGGGCCGATTCAGGACGCGCTGGCGCGCGGTGCCAGGCAACCACGAGTACGAGACCCCGAATGCGGTCGATTACTACTCGTACTTTGGCGAGGCCTCGGGCGATGACCGTACCGGCTTTTATTCGTTCATGGCAGGCGACTGGCTCGTCTTGATGCTCAATTCAAACATTCCCGCAGGACGGAACTCTGTCCAGTGGGACTTCGTGCGCCGGCAACTCGATCAGCAGCGAACGCCCTGCACGATGGCGGTCTGGCACCATCCACTGTTTACGTCCGGCCCAAACGGCAGCAACGTCTTCATGAGAGATATGTGGGCGCTGTTGGAGGCGGCCCCGATCGAAGTGATCCTCAACGGACACGACCATTTGTACGAGCGCTTCGCGCGACAGATGGCCGATGGCACTCCAGATCCGGCCAAGGGCATCCGCCAATTCATCGTGGGCACCGGCGGCGCCGATCTCTATGGCTTCGTCCGATCGGCTCCCAACTCCGAAGAGCGGCGCATGGAATTCGGCGTGATGCAGTTCACGCTCGAGCCCGCCCAGTACCGGTGGGAGTTCAGGAACGTGAGCGGAGCCGTCATCGATTCGGGGCTGGATACTTGTCGATAGCCTCGGTAGTCGACGGTCGTTAGTCGCTGTCGGGGAGTCGGTGGTCGATCAATCGGTCGATCAGTCATCCAAGCGGCAAACGCAAGAACGTTGCGGCGACAGACTTTCCGCCTTCGCGCGAAGCGCTTCCGCCTTCGCCGAGGCTTCGGCGGACCGCCGTAGCTTTAGCGGAGGCTGGTCGGCGGACCGCCGTAGCTTGAGCGGAGGCTGGTTGGGTCTGTCGAGCCGGATCACAGTCGGATTACGATACCCGGATGCCCAGCCAACCGGTCGCCGCGCTCATCCTTGTGAGCGCTCTCTCCATCTCCATTCACGCGCGGCAGCCCTCCCCTGCCGTCAAGCCCACTCCCGCGCCGCCCGATGTCGCAGCGCCGGCGGCTGATGCCACCAAGACCGCGTCGGGCCTGAGCTCGAAAATGCTGCAGACGGGCACCGGGACCACCAAGCCCACCGTAAACGATCTCGTTACCGTGCATTACGCGGGTTGGACCACCGACGGGAAGATGTTCGACAGTTCGTATTCGGATAACGCGCCGAGAACGTTCCCTTTGAACCGTGTGATCAAAGGCTGGGGCGAAGGCGTGCAGTTGATGGTGGTCGGTGAGAGGCGGCGATTCTGGATTCCTGAAGCTCTCGCATATCAAGGACAAACGGGGCGCCCGAAAGGCATGCTGGTCTTCGACATCGAGCTGGTCGGGATCGCGGCCTCTCCACGAGTGCCCCCTCCTGACGTCGCCGCGGTGCCCGCCGATGCGACGACCACAGCGTCCGGCCTCGCCTACAAAGTGCTGCGTAACGGCACTGGGACGGTGCACCCGGCGCGAACCAGCCGCGTGACGGTGCACTACACGGGATGGACGACCGACGGCAAGATGTTCGACACGTCGGTGGAGAAAGGCCAGCCGATCACGTTCGGAATCAACCAGGTCATCGAGGGCTGGGGTGAGGGCGTCCAGTTGATGGTCGCCGGCGAGAAGACTCGCTTCTGGATCCCCGAGCAGCTCGCCTACAAGGGCCAGGATCCCAAGGGCCTGCTCGTGTTCGACGTCGAGCTCATCAGCATCGCGCCGACGAGGTAGCGACACGGCGCCAGACGAGGTTCGTTTGCTCTGGCGCCGCATCACGCTCGATCGCGGCGACGCCGGCGTCCGGGTCGATCGCGTGCTTCTGCGTCACCTTCGGCACGAGCGGGGCGTCTCTCGCACGCGTATTCAACGCTGGATCGATGCGGGCGACGTCCTGGTCAACGGACGGCCGGCGCCACGGGCCGCGTGGCGTTTGACCACGACAGACGATGTGAGGGTTCGCCTGCAGGGGCGGCGTGAACGTGCGCGGCCGGCGGCGGAATCGATCCCCATCGATGTCCTCTATCACGACGATGATCTGCTGGCGGTGAACAAGCCGGCCGGCCTCGTCTCGCATCCGTCACACCTCAATACGACAGGCACGCTGCTGAATGGGATCCTCGCCCACGCGCGGCGCTGGCCCACAGGCTCCAAGCCGGGCCTGCTCGGCCGACTCGACAAGCAGACCTCAGGCGTCGTGCTGGTCTCGAAGCGACCCGCGGTGCAAGCCGCCCTTCAGCGTGCCGCCGCCGCGCTGCGCGTGGACAAAGAGTATCTCGCCATCGTCTGGGGCAAGCCGACGCCCCAACGAGGCACGATCGATCTCGCGCTCGATCGCGATCCGTGGGACCGGCGCCGTGTGACCGTGACCGATCGCGGGGGGCAACCCGCTGTGACGAGGTACGAGCGGCTGGCGACCTCGGCGCAAGAGGTGACAAGTGGAGCGCAGGCGTTCTCGCTCGTGCGCTGCCGGCTGATCACGGGTCGAACTCACCAGATTCGCGTTCACCTGGCCGCGAAGGGCTGGCCGATTGTGGGCGACGCGGTATACGGGCGACCGCATGCTTTCCCTCGGCAGGCACTGCACGCGTGGCGACTGACGCTGACACATCCGACAACCCGAAAAGAGCTCACCATCGTTGCACCGTTGCCCGACGACATGAGGCGGTTGTGCGACGCCCTGGACCTTTCAGTTGAGTATCTGCACGAACTTGATCAAAACAAACGCTAACGGACGGGGCCACAGAGACACCGAGACGCAGAATCATTTGGTACATACTCCGGACGCTGAAAAGGATTCTCTGTGGCTCTGTATCTCGGTGGCTACGTACGTTACCGTTACGTTTCCGTGCGTTCCTCTTGTCGCGGATAATGGCGGCCCCGATGGATTCTCCCGCGATCGATCGCGTACGTGCGGCAATTGCGCGTTGCTGTCATCGCTCCAAGAAAGGCAACCCTAAAGGGTTGCCTCTACAAAAGACGGTCAGGTGGAGTTGAACGCGCTCCCGTACCGACGGATATGCAGAGGTTGATATATCAGTGTAGAGGCGACCCTTTAGGGTCGCCTTCGTTCGGCC
>JBOGIV010000327.1:0-10760 GCA_050747925.1 Vicinamibacterales bacterium | reverse complement strand
AGACTCGGGACTCGGGACTACTCGGATTCGGATCTACTCTCACAGCTCACTCGAGTAGGGTTGTCCTCATTCCTGTCGCCACGCCGGTCAACCGTTCCTCTAGCCCGCACCAGCGCCTGCGCGAACTCGCCCGCGAGCGCTCGGCTCACACAGCGCGTGTCACCGCTTGCGGAACGGTTGTCGGCCACCCACGCGGCGCGGCTCCGACCAGCCTCCGCCAAGGCTACGGCGGTCCGCCGAAGCTTTACGCGAAGGCGGAAGGTCATTCGGCCAACCCCACTCAAGTGAGCGATGGGAGCAGTGGTCCGCAGTCCACAGTCCGCGGTCCGCAGCCTGCTCTGAGCGCGTCGAGGAGCTTGCTCCGAGCGAGTCGAAGGGTCCACAGTCCGTAGTCCAAGCCCCGAGCCCCGAGTCCCGAGCCCAGAACCCCGACTCACGACTACAATCCTCGGCGATGGGTCCTCTCCGAATCCCCGAGCGACCATCGGCCCGTATCGCATTGTGGCGCGCGTCGGAGCGGGCGGTATGGGCGAGGTGTTCAAGGCGTGGGATCCGCGCCTCGAACGCGAGGTCGCCACAAACTGCTGCACCCGGAAGCCTCAGCCAATCCGGATCTGCAGCGTCGCCTGCTGGCCGAGGGTCGAGCCGCCAGCGCACTGAATCATCCCAACATCCTGCGCGTGTACGACGCCGATGTGGACGGGACGTCGTACTACCTGGTCTCGGAGTGGCTGGAAGGCAAGTCGCTGCGCGACGAGCTGTCGCGCGGGCCGCTGCCGCTCAAACGGCTATTGGATCTGTCGGTGCAAATTGCCGATGGCCTGGCGGCGGCCCATTCGATTGGCATCGTCCATCGCGACATCAACCCCGAGAAACGTGATGCTGGCGCGCGACGGCACGGCAAGGATTGTCGATTTCGGCCTCGCGCGCTCCGGGCTCGACGGCTCGTCGTTGTCATCATCTGTGGAGCATGCGACAACCGTCAGTCTCGAGGGTGGGCTCAGTGGCACGCCCGCTTACATGAGTCCCGAACAGGCGCGCGGGAATAGCGGCGACTTCCGGACCGATCAATTCTCGTTTGGTGCGCTGCTCTACGAGATGGCGACTGGCACGTTCGCGTTTCGCCGTGACAGCGTCGCCGACACGCTGTCCGCGGTTCTGCACGAAGAGCCCAGGCCCGTCTCGGAACTCAATCCTCGCATTCCCGCACCGGTACGTTGGCTACTCGAACGGTGTCTCGCGAAGGACGCGAGCGAGCGGTACGCCGCCACCGACGATCTTGCCCGCGAGTTGCGCAGCATGCGCGACCATTGGACGGAGGCGCTCGGCGAACCGAAGGGAATCGACACATCGGTCC
Organism: Vicinamibacterales bacterium; assembly: GCA_050747925.1. Lineage (GTDB taxonomy): Bacteria > Acidobacteriota > Vicinamibacteria > Vicinamibacterales > UBA2999 > 12-FULL-67-14b. Next base: position 9,403 of record JBOGIV010000327.1, on the reverse strand, counting down.
GAGGGGTGAACCGATGGACGATGACTGCCGCTCTCGTCGCCGCGGCTGTCGTGGGCGCGAGCGCGGTTTTGGCTCTGCTTCAGTTTGCGTCCCCTGAGCCGGTGTCCCGGTTCACTCCGTTCGCCTCGGCCTCTCAATACGAGGGCGGCCCGGCCTGGTCACCTGACGGCGAGAGCCTCGCGTATCTGGCCGACGTCGACGGCGTGCTGCAGATCTTCGTCCGCAGACGGGGTGATGCGGTTAGCCGTCAAGTGACGCAGGGCGATTCGATGCATAGGAGCCGTGGGCCGTGAATGGCCAGCGCCTGTACTACATCTCCCTGGCCGGACTCCATGATCCGCCGTGGTCGGTCGGCGTGGCGGGCGGGCGTCCGGAGGTCGTCCTCGAAAATGTGACGCATGCCGTGATCGATCACGAAGGGAAACGGCTCGCCTTGATGCGGTGGCATGATCTGAATACCCCACTCCGTGAAAGTCTGTGGTGGTCCTCGCCCCCAGGTGCCGAGCCGGCTCCCGAACGGAGGCCGCCGTTCGACCAATTCCGAAGCTCCGACGGGCAGCTCCGCTTCAACCGCGATGGCCACCTCCTCGTCTGGGTGTATTCGCCGGGCGAACTCAATCCCACCGATCCACAGCAATCGAGCGAGTTCTACATTCTCCCCAACGATGGCGGTCCCACTCGGCGCGTGTTGAGCGGGATCACGGCCTCGACGAACCTCACGCCGTTCGACTGGCTGCCCGACGGCCGGCATGTGATCGTGGCGCTCCCAGACGCTTCGACCGGAAGCCGGCACCTCTGGCTGGCTGATACCCAGTCGGGCCGCCGCCGGTCGATCACCGCGACGCACACCAACGAGGCGGATCGCACCGTGTCCCCCGACGGGCTGCGCGTGGCGTACGCCTCCGATGAAGTCGACTTCGATCTGGTCCTCATCTCACCCGACGGGCAGTCGCGACGGGCCATGCTGGCGACGGCACGCAACGAAGTCGATCCGACATGGTCGCCAACGGGCGATCAATTCGCCTTTGTGACGGATCGATCGGGAGCCCTGGAAATCTGGACCCGCAGTCGGGACGGCCAGTGGGAGCGCCCGATTGTGACGGCGTCAGACTTCGGTGCATCGCGAACACAAACGCTCGGCGCCCTCGCGTTCTCGCCGGATGGACGGACGTTGGCTTACCAGCGCCAGGCGGAGAGCCTGTTTGAAGTGTGGCTCTCACCGTCGACCGGTGGCGCCCCCGTTCGGATGATCAACAGAGTGCCGGACCCCGGGGAGAGGCCCTACCAGGACGGACCGAGTTGGTCGCCGGATGGAGAATGGATCGCCTTCACCACCACGAGCCAGACCAGCCGGAGTCTCGCCAAAGTTCGCGTCGGCGCCAACGAGACGGTCACACTCGCGCCGGTCAGCCGGCCGTTTTCGCGACCGTCGTGGTCGCCGGATGGGAAGTGGATTGCGTTCGAGACCGTTGATGGGCTCGTCCGCGTGGCAGCGGAGGGCGGCAAGGCCGATGTGTTGACGGCTGGTCAATGGCTCGCATTCACGTGGGCGCCCGACAGCCGTCGGATTCTCGCGCTGGGAGAGAGCGAGGTGGCCGGACATTTCGCCCTCATGTAGATCGACGCGACGACGCGCGAGGTGCGTCGGATCAATCCCGATCTCGGCGCGATTCCGATCGCCAACCTTCCCATTCGCGGCTTCGCATTCGCCCAGGACCACGGATTTCTCACGTCTCTTGCCAGCGCGCGGTCGGACATCTGGCTGCTCGAGGGGTTCCAACAGCCCCGCGGGTGGCTGGGCCGACTCCTTCGCCGCAGTCCATAACGTCCGACTACCGACGACAGATTCCGCTGATGAACGTTCCAAGGTTCCAAAGTTCCAGCGTTCCAAAGTTCTAACGTTCCAAAGGTCTTAACTTCCAAGGTTCAGCAAACTTTCCAACTGCCCTAGAATCACCATCAATGGGCGCTGCTCAACCCTCGACGCGAGGGACCATCGGCCCGTATCGCATCGTCGCGCGTGTCGGCGCCGGCGGCATGGGGGAAGTGTTCAAGGCGTGGGATCCGCGCCTCGAACGCGACGTGGCGATCAAGCTGTTGCATCCAGAGAGCCCTCCCAATCCCGATCGTCAACGTCGCCTGCTGGCCGAGGGGCGTGCGGCCAGCGCGCTGAACCATCCCAACATCCTTCGCGTGTACGACGCCGATGTGGACGGGACGTCGTACTACCTGGTCTCCGAGTGGTTGGAAGGCAAGTCGCTGCGCGATGAGTTGGCACGGGGGCCGCTCCCACTCAAGCGCTTGCTCGATCTCTCGGTGCAGATCGCCGATGGGCTCGCGGCCGCTCATGCGATCGGGATCGTGCATCGCGACATCAAACCCGAAAACGTGATGCTCGCGCGCGACGGCTCCGCGCGCATCGTCGACTTCGGCCTCGCGCGATCTGAGCCGCACGCGTCCTCGCTGTCAGCATCTATCGGACATGCGGCGACGGTCAGTCTCGACGGTGGACTCAGCGGCACGCCGGCCTATATGAGTCCCGAGCAGGCCCGCGGCAATCCTGGCGATTTCCGAACGGATCATTTTGCATTTGGTGCGTTGGTGTACGAGATGGCGACGGGCACGTTCGCCTTTCGTCGCGACAGTGTGGCGGACACTTTGTCGGCGGTTCTCCACGAAGAGCCGCGACCGATTGCGGATCTCAACCCTCGCACTCCGGCTCCGTTGCGGTGGACCATCGAGCGGTGCCTGGCGAAGGATGCGGGCGAGCGGTACTCGGCAACCGAAGATCTCGCGCGCGAGTTGCGATGGCTCCGGGACCACTTGTCGGAGGCGCTCGCCGAGCCCAAGGCAATCGACACGCCGCGCTTCACGCTCGGTGGCTGGAAGACGCTCACGGGCTTCAGCGCGGCTGCGGTCGCGGGCGCCGTTGCCGTTCTTGGACTCATCGCGCTGTCGCCAGACGCGCCGCCGCCACGGGTGATGCCGTTCGCCACGGCGTCGGCGTACGAAGGTGAGCCGGCATGGTCACGAGACGGCCAGACTCTGGCGTATGCGGCCGACGTCAACGGCGTTCTGCAGATATTTGTCAAACGAGTTGGCGACGCGCTCAGTCGCCAGGTGACCCAGGGTAACTTCGATTCGAATCACCCTGTGTGGGACCTCAACGGCCAGCGCCTGTATTTCACGAGTCTTGCTGGTGACTACGAGTCGTTGTGGTCGGTTGGCGTGGCCGGCGGTCGCCCCGAGATGGTGATTGAGAATGTTTCCCACGCCGCGCTCGATCCCGACGGAAGCCGCCTGGCAGTGCTTCGATCGGAACCCGACGCGGCGCTCCGTGAGGCGCTCTGGTGGTCGTCGCCTCCAGGGGCCGAACCGCAGCGAGAAGCGCGCCCGCCCTTCGATCGCCTCAGAACCGGCGGCAACGGTCTCCTCCGATTCAGTCCCGACGGCCAGCTGCTGGTCTGGATGTACGACGTCAATCAAATCAACACGACCAATCCTGAGCTGGCGAGTCAGTTCTGGATCTTGCCAAAGGGGACCGGAGCTGCGCGGCGAGTGTTGAGCCACCTCGGCACGTCTACCAATCTCACGCCATTCGATTGGCTGCGGGACACCCGCCACGTCGTTGTGTCGCTTCCCGACGATCGCGGTGGGAACCGACACCTCTGGCTGGCCGACACGGTTTCGGGCGCCACCCGTCAAATCACAGCCGGTCATACCAACGAGACGGCTCCGGCGCTCTCGCCCAACGGCCGCACGATTGCTTACGCCTCCGACGAAGTCGACTTCGATCTGGTCTTCATCACGCTCGACGGGCAGACCCGGCGCACGATGCTCGCGACGGCGCGCAACGAGCTCGATCCCGCTTGGTCGCCAGGGGGCGACCAGTTCGCCTTCGTGACGGATCGATCCGGGACCATCGAGATCTGGGCGCGGAGCCGCGACGGCAAGTGGGAACGGCCGATCGTGACGCCGGCCGACTTCGGCGACTCGCGCACCGACACACTGGCGTCGCTCGCGTTCTCTCCTGATGGCCGGACGCTGGCGTACCAGCGCGGTGCGGAGGGGACGTTCGAGATTTGGCTGTCGCCGGCGACTGGCGGAACGCCCGTACGGCTGTTCGCCGCATCGAGCGCGACTGTGAGGCCATACCGCGATGCGCCCACCTGGTCGCCGGACGGAGAGTGGGTGGCCTATCTCCAGATCGTTGAGGGACACAGCGCGTTGGCCAAGACACGGGTTGGAACCGGGGAGTCGATCGCCCTGCTGAAAGACCCGATCGTGTTCTCACGCCCGGCCTGGTCGCCAGACGGCAAATGGATTGCGACGGCAAGCGAGGAGGGCCTGGTCCGCGTGCCATCGGAGGGCGGCAAACCCCAGCTCATCACGACCGAAACAATGCTCGCGATCGCCTGGCAGCCAGATAGCCGCCGAATCCTGGCGCTCGTCGAGAGTGAAACGCCCGGGCACTTCGCCCTGGCAGAAGTGAACCCCGACACCGGCGACTTGCGAGTGTTGAATCCCGACCTGGGCTCCATCCCGGTGGCAAACCAGCCCATTCGCGGGTTCTCGATCGCGAAGGGTCAGGGTTTCCTCACGTCACTGGCCAGCGCGCGTTCCGACATCTGGCTGCTCGAAGGATTCCAGCCGCCGCGTGGGTGGCTGAGCCGACTGCTACAGCGAGGACGCTAGTCAACGGTCGACGGTCCCCAGTCCGCAGTCCTCGGTCCTCAGTTCATAGTCCTCGGTCCTCGGTCCTCGTCGACAACGATTAGTGGCGACTACCGGCTACAATCCTGGCCTCTGAGCGCCCCCGAACCCTCGCAGCGAGGGAGCATTGGCCCTATCGCATCGTCGCGCGAGTCGGCGCGGTCGCGTCCGCCGTCGCCGCGAAGCGGCTCTGGCGAGACCACGCCAAAGCTCGCTGCGAATTGGTGGCGAGCGGAGGCGGGCCGTAGCCAGGACCATGGCGATACGTAACCGCATCGGACCCTATAAAGTCATCGCCAAAGTTGGCGAAGGCGGAATGGGCGAAGTGTTCAAGGCCTGGGACCCGCGGCTCGAGCGCGACGTGGCGATCAAGCTGCTGCATCACGACAGCGCGCTCGACCCCGAACGGCAGCGTCGCCTGCTCGCCGAGGGGCGCGCCGCCAGCGCACTGAATCATCCCAACATCCTTCGCGTCTATGACGTCGATGTCGAGGACACGTCCTATTACCTCGTGTCCGAGTGGCTCGATGGCAAGTCGCTGCGCGACGAACTGGCGCGCGGCCCGCTCCCGATCAAACGTCTGCTTGATCTCTCGGTGCAAATCGCCGACGGTCTCGCGGCCGCACATGCCATCGGCATCGTCCATCGCGATATCAAGCCAGAGAACGTGATGCTCGCGCGCGATGGCACCGCGCGCATCGTCGACTTTGGGTTGGCTCGTTCCGATCCTCAGCTCTCAGCGCTTTCGAGGGTGGCCGGGCACGCGACGACGATCAGTCTCGACGGGGGGCTGGGCGGCACCCCGGCCTACATGAGTCCTGAACAGGCGCGCGGCACGGCCGGAGACTTCCGCACCGATCAGTTTTCGTTTGGCGCGCTGGTCTACGAGATGGCGACCGGCACGTTCGCGTTTCGTCGTGACACCGTGGCCGATACGCTGTCGGCGGTTCTGCACGAAGAGCCGCGACCGATCGCCGATCTCAATCCGCGGCTGCCGGCTCCTTTCGATGGGTGATCGAACGCTGTCTCGCGAAGGACGTGAACGAACGCTACTCGGCCACCGACGATCTCGCGCGCGAGCTGCGTTGGGTCCGTGATCACTTGTCCGAGGCGCTCGCCGAGCCCAAGGTGATCGCTGAGCGACGGATCACTTTGACCGGATGGCGAAGCCTGACCGCGCTCGGAACGGCGGCGCTGATGGGCGCGATGCTCGTGGCGGCGGCACAAGTCGCCACCGCTCCACTCGATCGCGCCCTGGCGTTCACGCCCATCGCCTCGGCGTCGCACTACGAGGGCACGCCGATGTGGTCGCCGGATGGACAAAGCCTCGCGTATGTCGCCGACATCGACGGCGTGCTGCAGGTTTTCGTCCGGCGAATCAGCGACGCCACCAGTCATCAAGTGACCAGCGGCCACTTCGATGCGCGAGAGCCCTTCTGGGCTCCTGACGGCCAGCATCTCTACTACATCTCGCTTGCGGGTGAACTCGAAGCGTTGTGGACGGTCGGCGTGGCAGGGGGCCGCCCCGAGCTCGTGCTCGAGAACGTCACGCACGCGGCGATCGATCGCGAGGGGACGCGACTGGCGTTGATGCGTCGAGCCGAGGCGGTGGATGTCGCGCTTCGTGACACCCTGTGGTGGTCGTCTCCACCAGGCGCCGAGCCGATTCGTGAAACCAGGCCCCCATTCGATCAACTCCGATCGGCAGACGGGCAGCTTCGGTTCAGTCCAGACGGGCAATTGCTCGTCTGGATGTTCTCGATTGGCGCATTCGACGCGATCGATCCACAGCAGGCAAACGAGTTCTATGTAGTGCCCAAGCAATCGGGGGCCCCTCGACGAGTGCTGAATGCGGTTCCGGCATCCACCAACCTCACTCCGTTCGACTGGATGCCCGACAACCGCCATTTGATCGTCGCATTGCCAGACCCGCAAGGCGGGGATCGTCACCTCTGGTTGGCCGATACGCGCTCGGACGCCCTTCGAGTGATTACCGCAACCCACACCAATGAAACGGCGCCCGCCGTCTCTGCCTACGGCCGGCGCATCGCCTATGCATCCGACGAAGTCGATTTCGATCTGGTTCTCATTTCGCCGGAGGGGCAGACGCAACGGCCCCTGCTGGCCACGGCGCGCAACGAGGTCGATCCGGCGTGGTCGCCGAGCGGCGATCAACTGGCATTCGTCACCGATCGCACAGGCGGGCTGGAAATCTGGACGCGCAGCCGGGATGGCAAGTGGGAACGTCCCGTCGTCACCGCCGCCGATTTCGGCTCCTCGCGCATCCAGACGTTGGGGTCGCCGGCATTTTCTCCGGATGGCCGGACGCTCGCATATCAGCGCCAGGGAGAGGGCACGTTCGAGATTTGGCTCTCGCCGGCCGCGGGCGGTACGCCCGTGCGACTCATCAGCAAGCTGCTGGCCGGTGGCGTCAGGCCTTATCAGGATTCGCCAACCTGGTCACCAGACGGCGAGTGGATCGCCTTCGTCAATCAGGATGGCCCGAGAAACGTCGCCAAAGCCCGCATCGGCACCAGCGAATTGATTCCGCTCGTCCAGAACGTCTGGCCGTGGACCCGCACCGCGTGGTCGCAAGACGGGAAGTGGATTGCATGTCAGACCGTCGACGGGCTTGTCCGCGTTCCTGCCGACGGCGGGAACGCCGGGGTGCTCACTAAGGATCTGTGGATGGCGTTCACCTGGGCACCCGACAGCCGGCATCTGTTTGCATTAGGCGAGAGCGAAGTGGCAGGCCACTTTGCCCTGGTCGAGATTGACTCGGTGACGCGCCATGTGAAAACGCTCAACCCCGACTTGGGACCGATTCCTGTCGCCAACCAACCGATTCGCGGTTTCTCGTTCTCCAAGGGGCAGGGCTTTCTGACCTCGCTCGCCAGCGCACGGTCGGACATCTGGCTATTGGAGGGGTTCCCCCAACCACGCGGCTGGTTTGGCCGGTTCTTCCGGCGGTGATCCTGCCGCGGAAAACCCACAATTTCCCCAGAAACTACGAGCGAGTTCGGAGCTAGAATCACTTCGATTTCGGAGACGGAATCAGGAGGTGAGTGATGAATCGGGGAATTCTGGTCCTGTTCGTAGGCGCCCTGATGCTGGCAGACATCGGGCCGCTGAGTGCCTGCGGCGATAAGTTTCTGGGCGCGGGCCGTGGGCCGCGTTTCTCCAAGGTTTACGCAGCCGTTTATCCCGGACGCCTCGTGCTCTACACCCCGGCCAAGAGTGACCTGGCGGGCATGAGCAAGGAGGGTCTCGATAAAGCGCTCAGGCGAGCCGGGCATCAGGTGGCCGTGGTCTCTGATCGCGCGGCGCTCTTGAAGATGCTGCAGGAGAAGCCGGTTGACGTGGTCGTCGTCGATGCGCCACAGACCGTGGACGTGACGAGCCTGACGCGCGAAATCCAGTCCAAGCCGTCCGTGCTTCCGGTGGCCAAGGAAACGATCAACTTCCTGAAGACGGTTGACGAGACGATGAAGTCGCGCCTGAGTCTTCGGGTGATGGGTGCGGGAGGAGGCCGGTAATGACTCGCATTGCAGCTCTCGCGGTGATCTTCGCAGCCGTGTCGGCTGCCCCAGCGCGCGCTCAAGCGTGGCTGCCGTCTCAAGGCGAAGCGACCGTGTCGTTCGTCTTCTCCGACTCGTTCGTCAAGGAACACGCCATCAACAAGGTGCGGAGCCCCGGCAGCAACATCAATACCCAGAGCCTGCTGGCCGACGTCACCTACGGCGTGCGCGACGACTTGTCCGTGACGGTCTCACTTCCGATTGTGCGGGCTCGGTTCCTCAGTTCCGGTACCCCACCGCATCCGACGATCCAGGACGACGGCCGCTATCACACGACCGCCACAGATTTCCGAGTCGACATCCGCTACAACGCGATGAACAAGCGGGGTATGGTCCTGACACCGTATCTCACGACGGTCACGCCTTCCCACGGGTACGAATACTTCGCCCACGCCGCCCCGGGCCGTCGCGTCAACGAAGTACAGGTGGGGACTTACTTCGGTACGACCGTCGACAAGCTGCTACCAGGCATGTTCGTGCAGGGCCGGTATGGCTATGGCATCCAGGAACGGTTCTTTGACTTCTCTCACAACCGGAGCCTCTTCTCGGTTGAAAGTGGGTATTTCGTCACGCCCGATGTCCGGGTGTTTGGCATGATGAGCGGGCAGCGGACGCACGGCGGCCTCGATTTGGACACGAGATCCACGTGGCCGGATGCGTGGTGGCTGAACCACGATCGCATTACTCGCGAGAACTTCGTCAATGTCGGCGGCGGGTTAGGCTGGAGCTTCAACGAGCAGGTCGATTTCTTCGGATCGTTCACGACGGCCGTCTCCGCTCGCAACACACATGTGTTGAACCGTGCGTTTCTCTTCGGGGCGTCGATCCGGCTCCAGAAGTCCGCGTTCGAGCGCGGCATCGTCACCGCGAGCGCGAGCCGAGGCAATCAGCTGGCGCGTTGCGCGTGTCAGAAAGCGCTGGCCCTCAAGCGGTAGGGAGAATCACAGGGAGATCGGGGAGATCAGGGAGAGCGGTAGGGAGAAGGGCGACCGTGTAGAGGCGACCCTTTAGGGTCGCCTTGGTCGCCTTAGATCGTCTCGGTCGACGACGTCTTCTCGACCGTGCGGTAGATCACTTCGAGCGTCCCAAAGCGAACGCGAGCGCCGTCTCGC
>JBOGIV010000326.1:0-9816 GCA_050747925.1 Vicinamibacterales bacterium | reverse complement strand
TCTGAAAGCTTCGAAGATGGACCAGATCGTCCGGGACACGGTGATGATTGGCGCGTCAGCGATTCAGCCGGTGACGAGCGCGCGATCGGAGGCCACTCGTGCGGCGCTGGTCGATGGCCATCGCATGGCGCGATGGCAGCGAATCGCGGTGTCGTCGGCCAAGCAGTGCCGTCGAGCGGTCGTGCCGATCGTCCACCCGGTCGTCCCCTTCGACGAATACCTCAGCCAGGCGAGCCATGCCGTGCGCATCGTGTGTGTTGAGCCCGAAGCCGCCAGAACCGGTGCGCGATCCGCGGATCAGATTCCCCGACCTGAAGCAGCCGACGTCATCATCGGGCCCGAAGGGGGATGGACGAATGCCGAAGTCATCGCGGCGCGCGAAGCTGGGGCGATAGCGATGACGTTGGGCTCCCGCGTGCTCCGCGCCGACACCGTTCCGCTCATTGCCCTGACCGCACTCTTTTCCACTTGGGGAGAACTCTCATGATGAAGCGATGGCTCATCGCGGCCGGTCTCATCGTCCTGGCAACACCGGTGCTGCGTGGCGACCAACCTCTGCGTGGCGACCAACCTCTGCGTGGCGACAAACCTTTAGGTTTGTCGATCGCCCCGGATCAGATGCCACCGCCGGTGGCCACCCTCTCGATCCTCGGCTTCGACCCGGCGACCGGTGAGATCGGCGGCGCCGTGCAGTCACGCGTGTTCAGCGTCGGCAACGGTGTGCTCTGGGGCGAGGCCGGCGTCGGCATGGTCGCCACGCAGGCGATCATCGATGTGAGTTACGGCCCCAAGGGTCTGGCGCTGCTTCGGGCAGGCATGGCGCCCGAGTCGATCATCAAGGCGATCTGGGACAGCGATCCCGATCCGCGGCCCGAGAACTGGACCAAGCAGGGACGGCAATTCGCGGTGATCGATACGACCGGCAAGACCGCCGTCTACACGGGACCGAAAGCGACCGCCTGGTCGGGCCACGTGCAGGGAAAGTACTGCACCGCCCAAGGCAACATCCTGGCGGGTGAAGCAGTCGTCGCGGGAATGGTGAAGGCGTTCGAGGAAACGCAAGGCCATCTCTCGCTTCGGCTGATGGCCGCGTTGGACGCGGGTCAGGCCGCCGGAGGGGACAAGCGAGGCATGCAGTCGGCCGCCATCCTCATCGTGCAGAAGGGCGGTGGCGTGTGGCTGAACAACGACACGGTGTTACGACTTCAAGTGGACGACAGTCCTGAGCCCTTCAAGGAAATGCGCCGGCTCGTCGAGTCGTGGAACGACCGGCGCACCAAAGGGCAACAAAGGCCTGTGAAGTGATCTGACGAAGACAGAAGCAAGAAGCCAGATGCGGGTTGGGATGCTCGTAGCTGTGGCTGAGCCCTTCAGCGGGGCAGGCCCGCGATCTCTGTTCGTATCTTGTACAAAGTTTTGCCGGCGGTCACGTACAGGGTTTTCATGTCTGGACCCCCGAACGCATTGTTCGTGATGAGGTCCTCTGGAATCGGAATGAACTTGAGAAGTGTTCCCTGAGGTGAGATGACATAGACGCCCGCCTTGGTGTCGAGTGTCTCCGACGAGCCTCGTAGCTGATTCAAACCCGCGGAGGCGTACAGATTGCCCTGTGTGTCGATGCTCATGCCGTCTGCACTTCGGCCAGGAGAGAAGTTGTAATGAACTCGCATGTTGCCGACGGTTCCGTCCGGGCGCAGGTCGTACGCTCGGATCAGCCGTGCCCCGGCCGCCGCCTGGTTGGCTTCAACCAGGTACAACGTCCGATCATCAGGCGACACTTGAATGCCGTTGGGGCGTTGAACATCCGGTGCCGCAAGGATCCGCGTGAGCTTGCGGGGCGCGTCGATGCGGTAAACGGCGGCGCCATTCAGATCGGTAAAGTACAGTCTGCCGCCGCCGTCGATCGTGACATCGTTCGGTCCGACGAGCGGCTTGCCGTCGTAAATGTCCGCAAGAACTTCGACTTGTCCCGTCCGCAAGTCCGTCCGCGTCACTCGAGGGGTGCCCGTGAGCTTGACGCCCGGCCGCTCGAACGTTGCGCCTTCACACGCGATCAATCGCCCCTGAGGGTCGATGAGCAGTCCGTTGGCGACGTTGCTGTCCTGGCGGTAGGTCGTGAGCACGCCGGCCGTGCTCAGCTTCAGAATCCGTTGGTTGATGATGTCGGTGAAGTAGACGGTGCCGTCACGATCTGCGGTCGGCCCTTCGGTGAAGGCCACCGCAGTGGCAATCTCCGGCTGCTGGCCGGCGACAGGCCATGACAAGACCAGAGAAACAATCAACGTGAGTGCGCTGTCGCGAGCCATTGTCTCGAATCCATACGCGAAGATTACCTCAAGGTCCAGCCTGGAATCATCGAGCGATGCCACGGCGTCCTCACAGAAACGCAGCTTCGCGCGGAGGCCCGTCACGACGTCCAGTCTGGGCTTCGAGGGCTCGACGCCGCGCGTCGAATCCGAGACATCGCTGATGCGACTACAATGGACGCCGCACTGTCGGCCACGAAGGCGAGGGTCTCAGCAAAGCTTCGCTCCGGCCGACCGACATTACTTCCACCCCTTTCGGTCACGCGGCAATCTGAGCGAGAACACGAATGTCCCCGCAGACCGGCTCCCCTACCCTCGACACGCTTCCTTCCGCCGGCCGCGTGCACGTGATCGGCGCAGGACCCGTCGGTCTCCTGGTGACGGCATTGCTTCAATCGATGCGAGGGTTCTCCGTTCGCCTGTACGAGAAGCGACGCGAATACACGCGCACCCGGATGGTGCAGCTGGCGTCGTTCCTCGTGGCGGATTCAGTCGAGAGCTACTGCGTCGATCACATCGATGGAGAGAGCGTCCAGGCCGTGTTCGATCCAGCGGAGCTCGAAGAGAGTCTCGCGTTCAGGCAGTCCATTCCTCCAGACCTGGCGAAAATGCTGCACCAATGGGCACTCGGGTTCTGCCCGCTCAAGGCCATTGAGTGCGCTCTTAGCGATCTCATCGATGCACGCAGGTCGAATGCGGTGGAGCGCACGGCGGCCGTCGTGACGGCGCAGGACGCGATGGCGATGCTCGAGCCTGGAGACATCCTGATCGACTGCACGGGTTCCAGGTCGCTGCTTCGAGATCACCTGGTGCCAGGCTCCGGTAGGGCGGATGCCGCCGCGAACACGCACAGCATCCGGCTCGAGTACGCGCTGGTCATCACCTTCCTGTACGGCCAGTCGTACGATTGCAACGAGTATTGCAAGTACTACAAGAACATCGAAAACCCGCACTACAAGTTCATTCCGGCGGTTCATCGCACGTGCTACGACGGCAGCATCAGCCACGTGACTGGCATCGTCAACATCAGCGCGGAAGACTATCAGGCAATGCCGTCACGATTCGACGGTCAGTGGCTTCGCGAGCACTTTCCACGCGTCTCAGAGTCGATGGACCGCTTCATCGACAAGATCAAGCAGGAAACGCACGGCGAGATACTCGGCGACCTGGAGATTATCCGGATACCCCTGGATCTGTACCGTGCTCGCAACGCGACCAGCCGGCAGTGGCGCGGAGCGGGGACCGATGACCACCCGTTCGCGCGCTCGCCGGCATTCCTGGTCGGCGATTCGGCCATGGGGTCTCCGTACTTCCAGTCGATTTCGCTGGGCTTCGAGTGCGCCATGTTTTTGGCGGGACTTCTCGCGCAGCGCGACCTCCCGCTGAAGGACATGCTCGATCGCTATGAGCTGTACACCTACAAGCAGTGGCTTCGCGTGTACATGCGCAGCAAGATGATCAAGCATAACAAGGACCTGTTCGAGTGCATCGACGATCCATTTGCGCTCCTCGACAAGCTGCACATTTATTGACAGCGCGCAGACGACGCGTCGAATCAGAATTGCATCGAGAGCGATACGCCGGTCATTGTCCGGCCGAGCAATGGGGACACGCGCACAGAGGGTTTCGAGGCGCGAGAGGGTGCGGCATAGATCACGTCATTGCCACGCGATCTGTCGATTAACCCTCCCGCAATGGCACCCGCCAGGAGCGTGGTGCGATCAGCTCGTTTCGCGCGGCCCGCCATGGACGTCGATCGCGGGTGGTGATGCGGCGCTCACAAGGGCGTGCGGTCAGGCATGGGCCCGGCTCGCGAGGACGGTGTAGAGCCCGTTCGGATTACGGTCGAGCACCTGAACCGTGTAACCGTGCGCCATGAGCCGCGCCTGGACCGCCTCGGCCGAATCACCTGAGAGTGTCAACTGCGGCGGGTGGATCTCGATCACGCACGGCACCCCGGACGCGAGGAGCCCCGTCGCGCCGTCGAGCACCTGCGCCTCGAAACCTTCGACGTCGATCTTCACGAGCGGCGCCTGAAGGTGGTGTTTTGCCACCAGCCCATCGAGCGTGCAGATTGGGACGGAGAGGGGCGCGATCGGGATCTCGGTTTGATAGTGCTGATTGATGGCCGTCACGGCTTCGACAAAGCTGCCGCTCGAACTGACACCCTGGCCGAAGAATGTTGCAGCGCCGTCGGTCGCACCGGCGCCGACCCGCAGTGCGGTGATCTGGGGATAGGGGGCGGCGTTCGCGGCCAGCAGATCGTAGGCGACGGATGGTTCAAGGGCGAGTACGCGGCCTGCCGATCCGACACGCGTGGCCGCAAACAGCGACCACCATCCTAGATGGGCCCCGACGTCGATGAAGCACCCGCCAGGCTGAAGGAAAGTCCGCAGGACGGCGGCGAGATAGGGCTCGTACGTGCGATGGATCGATTCCCAGGACGCGCGCGGGACCGTGAGCCACGCGCCATTCCAGCGGGTCGGTAACCGAGTGCCAGGGAAGCGGCGCACGAGGTTGTCGGCGAGCCCATGGACACGGGCCTTCAAGGTCATCGCGGTTGTGTCTAATCCCAAGCTCATTTGAGTTGAGCATTCACACGGAGTTCAGGGAGGCCAGGGAGCCATTTTTTTCTCCTGATCTCCGATCTCCCTGTGGGTGATAACGGGTGATGGTAACAACTCAAGTGGACTCTGGGTCTAGTGGGTCGGTCAAGTCCGCGCCTCGTGCGTAATGGCTGATTCAAAACTGCCACTACCCGGCGCCCGCCCTACGGACGCGCCGAGCCTATCATGCCGAGTCAAATACCTTGATCCAGAACGTCGCCAATTGACAGCCCGCGCCGGCAAAGGGCGCGACCGCCGGCTATCGACGTCGGAGCCACAAAGCGACCCACTCGTCCTCGGGTTGTCGTACAGCCTCGTCAAAGGACGAGAACGCCGCGCGAACGCCCGCTCCTTCTCAAGGCCACTCACGATCAGCTGGCCAGCCGGATCGTACGAGCGGGACGGTCGTGCCATGACTTGCTTGGTTAGCGTGACGAATGAGCCGCGCGCGTTCAGGTGCCAACGCGCGTCCGCTCCATTCGTTGGTTGGGCTGCCAGTCTCGACTATTCCGGTCCGGTTTCCGGTTCGACTCGGCCAACCGCTTCGTCGGTGGCCAAGTCCAGTTCCGCGAGTTCCTCGACAGACAGCGAACGAATCCTCGTCTTGAGGCACGCCTTGGGAATCGCGCGCATTTGAAATGCCAGGGCCACAGAATCGGCAGCTAGGCCACCGTCGGATGCGGAAATGAGGGCGGTGCCTGCCAGCTTTGCTCGGTCGAGATTCGTGGTAAGGGGAACAACCAGAACGGATTGGAGCAGGCGGGTCAACGTGTCGCTCTGCCACACGATGACGGGACGTCGACCAGTTTGCTCGCGAGCACGATAAGCGCCAAGATCGGCCCACCAGATCTCGCCACGCTTCAACCCCGGTCCTCGCGATCAAGGGCGGCGGCCCACTCTTCGATCCCGGCTTCGGCCAGGGCGAGGTCGTCGTCGGCATGGGCGGCGAGCCGGGGAAAATCCCAGCGGCTGGAGTCCGGCCGTCGAACGACGATGAGGGCAACACGCTCCCCGGATCGCAGCGGCAGCGGGGACACTGGTCGTAGGAGGCCGTTCTCGTAGAGTGCGTCGACAGGGCGCATGGGCCGGAGGATAGCACGTCGCGGTCTTGGAAGCGCCCGTCAGCCAGTGAAGCGTGGCCGCATTCAGTGGCAGAACACAGGCTCCTCGCCCCGCTTTGATTGAGGTCTCGGTCCGGTCGTGATTGTCGTGTTTTCGATTTGAGTCCGTCTAGCTTCTAACTGAGCTGTACGGTGAATCTCCGCATCCGCGCCCTCGCGGGATAAAACGCAACGCGCAGTCCATCAAGAAAGCCGGATCCGCATCAATCGCGAACGCTTAGCAGAATGAAGTACACGCTCGTTCTTGACCATGGCGCGCTCGGCGTCCGGAGGCCAGCCGACCGCCTATAGTCAAGAGCGACCCATCGGCGACCGCGGCCGGCTATCGACGTTGGAGCCACAGAGCGACCCACTCGTCCTCCGGCTGTCGTGCAGCCTCGTCAAAGGGCGAGAACGCCGCGCGAACGCTCTCGGCTTCGTGAAGGTCGAAGCCGCTGACGATCAACTGGCCGCCGGCGCGCACCAGCGGCACGATCGCGCTCGCGGCTGATGTCAACATTCCACCGGTCAGATTCGCGATCACGACATCAGCATCCACCATCGGCGCGGATCGAAAGTCTGCGATCTGAAATCGGAGGTTCGGTAGTGGGGGATTCAGCCGGGCGCTGGCCTCGGCCGACTCGATCGCGTCGGCGTCCACATCGATCGCGCGAACCGAGTGGGCGCCACGTAACGCGGCGGCCATCGCGAGGACACCCGAGCCGGTACCGAGATCGATCACGTCTCGCCCATCAAACGAGACCGACGACATCAAGCGGAGGCACAGTCGAGTCGTCTGGTGATGCCCAGTGCCGAAACCCATCGATGGCTCAATCACCACGAGTGCGACTCCGTTCTCCACCAAGGACGGAAGATCCCAAGGAGGAGCGACGATGAAATCGCCGGCGCGAATCGCGGTCAGCGAGCGTTGAGATCGCGCCGCCCAGTTTTCGTCCTCGACGTCGATGTGCGTGAGCGCGAGCGTGGGAAACGTCGAGGACACCGCATTGGCCGCGGCGTCGCGATCGAAAGCATTCTGGAAAAAGACTCGCCAGTGAATCGGCGCGGGTGGAGGGTCGGGGATCGGCGGAAAGGTCGGATCCCACAATCCGCCGTGCGGGATAGGAAGCCCGGCGAGGTCTTCGATCGCGGCGGGAGAGAAGTCGTCGAGAACCGCAGCCAGTAACTCGCCAGCCCCGAGCCCCGCCGAAGGGCTTGCCCTAAGCGTAGTCGAAGGGTCAGCGTCGCCGAGCGCGGCGACTCGAATCTCGAGCGCCGGCCAGGACTTACCCAAAAATGTCCTTCACCTTGTCGAAGATCCCGCGCTCCTCGCTCTCGGCAGGCGCCGTCGGCTTGGCCTTCAGTGGCGGCAGCGACTCGGCCAGCTGCTCCAGGAGTTTCCGCTGCTCCTTGGTCAACTTTCGCGGTGTCGTCGCCTGGATCGTGACGAGCAAATCTCCCTTTCCCCGTCCCGAGACATCGGGCATGCCCTTGCCGCGCACCCTGAACGTCGCCCCCGTCTGCGTGCCTTCTGGAATCTTCACCGTCTCCTGGCCGTCGATGCCCGGCACGGTGACTTCGCCGCCAAGCGCCAGCGTCGTGAAATGCACCGAGATCTGACAATGAAGATCGTTCCCATCGCGCTGGAAGAACTCGTGGTCGCGCACGATGACGACGACGTAGAGATCCCCCGGCGGCCCGCCTTGTGTGCCGCCTTCGCCTTCGCCGGCGAGACGCAAGCGCTGACCCGTGGCAATGCCCGCCGGAATCTTCACGGTCAGCTTGCGGATGTGCTCGACGGTTCCCGCGCCTCGGCAGGTCGCGCACGGCTTCGTGATGACTTTGCCGGAGCCTCGACACTGACCGCACGTGCGCGCGACGGTGAAGAATCCCTGCTGGTAGCGCAGCTGACCCGTGCCCCGGCACTGTGAACACACTGTCGGTGCAGAGCCAGGCGCCGCGCCGGCGCCCTTGCACGTGGCGCACGTTTCGCGGCGAGGAATCTGGATGGCTGTGTCAACGCCCTTCGCCGATTGCTCGAATTCGATCTCGAGGTCATAGCGCAGGTCGGCGCCGCGCTGAGGGCCTCCTCGCCGGCCGCCACCGAATGCGCCGCCGAACCCGAAGATGTCGCCGAGCCCACCGAAGATGTCCTGGAAGTCGGCGAAGATGGACGGATCGAAGCCAGGACCGCCGCCAGGAGTGCTCGACACGCCGGCGTGGCCGAAGCGGTCGTAGCGCGCGCGCTTGTCCTCGTCAGCCAGCACGGCGTACGCTTCAGCGGCTTCCTTGAATTTTTCCTCGGCGGACTTGTTGCCGGGATTCCGATCCGGATGGTACTGGAGCGCCAGCTTGCGGTAGGCGCTCTTGATCTCCGAATCGGAGGCCGACTTGCCGACGCCGAGAACGTCGTAGTAGTCGCGCCGGCTCACGATGCCTTGGCCACCTTGACGAGCGCGGGCCGAAGCAGCCGATCGCGCAGCTTGTAGCCATCGGCGAGCAAGCCCACGACTTCTCCTTCGCGAGCGCCTGGCACCTCTTCGTAAGCGACAGCCTGATGCCAATGCGGATCGAAGTCGGCGCCAAGCGCATCGATCTTGGTCACGCCGCGCTTCTTCAGGAATTCGGCCAACTGCTTGTGAATCAACTCGACCCCAGCCTTGTACGGCTGCGCTTCGGGCGGCGCGTCGGCCGCGAGGGCACGTTCAAAATCGTCCATCACCGACAAGACCTCGATGAGGATATCGGCGCCGGCCCACTCGGCCATTTCCCGCCGATCCCGTTCCACACGTTTGCGGAAGTTGTCGAACTCCGCCGTCTTACGAAGCAGACGATCGTAGTAGTCGTCGCGTTCGCGCTGCAGTTTTTCGAGAGCGGAGACCTCGGTCTCCTGACCTTCGGCCGGCGGGGCTTCGGGCGAGCCTTCGCCGATGTCCGTTGGTTCGATGGGTTGATCGCTCATAGCTGTTCAGACATGCTTTGGCAGCCGGTTGAAGAACCTCATCCCAGTCTACCGGGCGGAGATGATCCCGTGCTGCGCGTCCTGCCACCTACTCGGCCTACCTGGCCGACCAGGCCTACCAGGCCCACTTAGTTCACGTTTCGAAGCACGCGCCCGACGGCCATCGCCGCGACATCGACGACATTGATGGCCGTGGAGTAGCGCATACGGGTCGGCCCAATGACGCCGACCGTGCCGGTCGAGCGTCCGTCGAAGTACGTCGAGGCGATCAAGCTGAACGGCCGAAGTTCAGGATCGCTGTGTTCGGCGCCAATCACCACGGTGAGGCCCGGCCCGTCGATGTATTCGGTGAGCATCAGCACGAGCCTTTGCTTCTCCTCGACCATGCGGAGCAGTGTCCGCAGCGTGGCGGCAGAGATTCCACTGGCCTGCACCACTTCGTCGAGCAACGTCGAGGCGCCGTCGATGTAGACCGCCGTCGGCCGCTCGAGGTTCTCGAACGACGTGCTGGCGAGCCGCAGCGCCAGGCCCAGCAGCTGGTCGTAGAGCGAACGCTCAGCGCGCAACCGTTCGACCACGCCGAGGCGAACTTCGTCGAGCGTGCGTCCCGAGAACTCGGAGTTCAGGTAGTTGGCGGCCTGCACGAGCTCGGAGGCGCTGACCGCCTCGCCAATGTCCACGGTCTTCTGTGAGACCTGATTGCCGCTCGCTACGACCACGATCAGAATCCGCGCGCCGCTGAGCGGCACGAATTCAATGCGGTGGAAAATCGCTTCCGCATTTGGCGGGGCAATCGCAAACCCGACGTGCTTGGAGACCTCGGAGAGCACGTGCGACGTGGA
>JBOGIV010000325.1:0-44325 GCA_050747925.1 Vicinamibacterales bacterium | reverse complement strand
AGGTCTATCGCGCCCGCGATACCAAGCTCAAACGCGATGTCGCGCTGAAAGTACTGCCCGAGCTCTTCACCGGAGATCCCGAGCGGCTGGCGCGCTTCCGGCGTGAAGCGGAAGTGCTCGCCTCGCTCAATCACCCACACATCGCGCAGATCTACGGCTTC
Organism: Vicinamibacterales bacterium; assembly: GCA_050747925.1. Lineage (GTDB taxonomy): Bacteria > Acidobacteriota > Vicinamibacteria > Vicinamibacterales > UBA2999 > 12-FULL-67-14b. The sequence continues at coordinate 44,164 of JBOGIV010000325.1, read as the reverse complement.
GAGGACGGCACCGGAACCGAGCCACACACCCATGCGCTCGTCCTGGAGCTCGTCGAAGGTCCCACGCTTGCCGATCGGATCGCCGAGGGCGCCATCCCGATCGACGAGGCGTTGGCGATTGCGACGCAGTTGGTCGACGCGCTCGAAGCCACGCACGAGCAATCGATCGTCCATCGCGATCTGAAGCCGGCCAACATCAAGCTGCGGCCCGACGGCGCGGTCAAGGTGCTGGACTTCGGGCTTGCCAAAGCGCTCGAGAGCAGTACCCGGCCAGGCAGTGCGATGGGCAGGAGCTCCAGCCCGGTCGAGGACTCACCCACCATCACGACCCCGGCGATGACCATGCAAGGCGTGATTCTGGGCACCGCGGCGTACATGAGCCCGGAGCAAGCCAAGGGCCGGGCGGCCGACAAGCGCAGCGACATCTGGGCGTTTGGATGCGTGCTCTACGAAATGCTCACGGCCAGACGCCCGTTCGACGGCGAGGATGCGTCGGATACGCTGGCCCTCGTCCTCAAAGGTGAACCGGACTGGGCGGCGCTGCCGAGCTCTGTGCCGCCAGCGGTTGTCGCACTGATCCGTCGCTGCCTCGAGCGAGATCGCCGGAAGCGCGTCGCGGACATTTCAACGGCGCGGTTCGTGTTCGACAGCGCGATGCTCACTCGAGGAGGCGGCGAATCAACGCCGCACGATCCGGCGGCGGCCGCGCAAATCCGGGCGGCGGTGGTTCAAGGGCGTCGCGAGCTGCTCTGGCGGCGCGTTCTGCCAGCGGCAAGCGTAGTAACTCTCGCCCTCATTCTGGGAGGTGTCGCTCTCTGGCGAAGCCGGCCATCGCCGCGTCCCGCGCCCGTGATTCGGTTCCAGATCGTCGTGCCGGATGGCGCCGCCCTGCCGGCAACCGGCCGAGGATTGATCGCCATCTCGAACGACGGCAATCGTCTGGCGTTCATCGGCAACAATCGATTATTCACGCGGGCGATCAACGAACCGGAATCGCAGCCGCTGCGCGGCTTCGATCTTGGTGGCGCCGGAATCCATAGTGTCGCGTTTTCGCCTGACGATCGGTCGCTGGCGATCTTTTCGTCGACCGACGGTACCCTCAAGCGTGTCGCCGCAACTGGTGGCGCTCCGGTCACGCTTTGCAACGTGCTCCCGCCGTTCGGCATCACGTGGGATGAGAGCGGCCTCATCGTCGGACAGGGCAGCAAGGGAGTGGTGCGGTGTCCCGCCAACGGTGGTTCGCCGGAACAACTGGTAACAGTCAACGACAGCGAGGAAGCGCACGGACCGCAACTGCTGCCGGGCACCGACACGCTCTTATTCACCGTCGCCAAAACCGCCGAGGGCCCATCGAGATGGGACAAGGCACAGATCGTCGTGCAGCCACTCGGATCGGGCGCCCGTAAAACCATCATCAATGGCGGTACGGAGGCTCGCTATCTGCCCACTGGACACCTCATCTACGCGCTCGAAGGCGTGATCTACGCGGCGCCCTTCGACGCCGGTCGACAGGAGATTGTCGGGGAAACCGTCGCCGTGCTCGAAGGGGTGAAGCGAAGCGGCTCCAGCGTGACGGGAGCGGCCGTGCTGGCTACGTCGGCGGCGGGGACCCTCATCTATCAACGGGGGCCCGCTCGCATGACTGCCAACCACATGCTGGCGATCAGCGATCGGTCCGGATCGGTAACTCGACTGAAGCTTGGGCCCGGATCATACGATCACGTCCGCGTCTCCCGCGATGGTACGCGGCTCGCCATCGGCACCGACTCTGGCAAAGAAGCGATCGTCTGGATCTATCAGCTCGACGGAACGGCAGCGATGCAGCGGCTCACGCTGTCAGGCCGGAATCTGTACCCGATCTGGTCGCCCGACGGGAAGCGGGTGGCATTTCAATCGGACCGGGAGAGCGACCTCGGCGTCTTCGCCCAGCGGGTGGACGGCACCGGCCCCGTGGAGCGGCTCACGACGCCGGGGCCTGGTGAAGCTCACGTGCCCGAATCATGGTCGCCAGACGGCAAGCATCTGCTGGTTTCGGTCGCGAAGGATGGCCGCTACTCGCTCTGGACGCTGGCGCTCGAAACCAGGAGCATCACGCACTTCGGCGCCGTGCAGACGTCGTCGAGCGAGCCGATTGGCGCTGTCTTCTCTCCCGACGGTCGCTGGGTGGCCTACGCTGTGGGCACGGGCGTCGGCGGCGGCGCGCAGTCTGCCGATCGCGGTGTGTACGTGCAGCCATTTCCCGCCACCGGCGTCGTCTATCCAGTTCCCAGGCAGGGGCTCGACTTTCATCCGGTGTGGGGCTCGAAGGGCACTGACATTGTCTGGGTTCCATCCGCGGCGTCGGGTCGCTTTGCGACGGTGAGCATGGCAACGCGTGCTGGCGCGACGTTTGGAACTCCCATAGTGTTTCCAGCTCTCGTGACCGGACCTCGCACCTCAAGCCAGCGAAGGGCGTACGACATCCTGCCCGATGGCCGGTTTATTGGTCTCGTTGGAACCGACCCAGATTCAGATCCATTCGCCGCGGCGTCCGAGATCCGCGTCGTGATCAACTGGTTCGAAGAACTCAAAGCGCGCGTGCCGATCCCGTAGCTGGCAGGCTGAAGACACGCATGTTCCAGTGGGGCCTCTTCGGCGCGGGCGACATCGTCCAGAAGCGCGTCGCCGCGGCGCTTCGCGATGCGCCGAATAGTCGGCTTGTGGCCGTGGCGCGGGCGCGCGCGGAACTGGCCGAAGCGTTTGCCATCAGCGTTGGCGCAGGGAGGTCCTACGCGAGATGGCAGGACCTGCTCGCGGCTCAGGACGTCGACGGCGTTTACATCGCGACGCCGGTCCATTTGCACGCCGAGCAAGCGATCGCCGCGGCTCAGGCCGGCAAGCACGTGCTCTGCGAGAAGCCGATGGCGATGAGCACGGCGGAGTGCGATCGCATGATCGCCGCGTGTCGTGCGAACGGCGTCAAGCTTGGCGTTGCCTACTACCGCCACTTCTATCCCATCGTCGTTCGCATCAAAGAGATCCTGACAACCGGGCACATCGGCCGCCCGGTGTTGGCTCAGATCAACGCGTTCGAGCGGTTCAATCCGGCGCCCGACGATGCGCGCCACTGGTTCGTACGTCGTGCCGAATCGGGCGGGGGACCGATGTTCGACTTCGGCTGTCACCGGCTCGAGGTGCTGCTCAACTGGTTTGGGGCGGTCGCTCGAGTGACAGGCAAAACGGCCAACGTCGTTTTCGACCGCGATGTGGAAGACACCGCTACCGCGTGCGTGCTGTTTGAAAACGGTCCGATCGCGACTGTGGCAGTGACCCACGCTGCGATGGAGCCACAAGACACCCTCGACGTCTTTGGCACCGCCGGCTCCGTCCACGTGGCAAATCTGAACGCTGGCGAGCTGCGAATCCTGACCGCCGCTGGAGAGCAGCTCGAGAGACACGCCCCGCCCGCCAACCTGCACGCGCCGCTCGTTGGAGACTTCGTGGCCTCGGTAGCCAGCGGTCACGAGCCGGCGGTGAACGGAGAGATCGGACGGGCCGTCGCCTCACTCGAGGACGCGATCTACGGCCGGGTGTAGGCCACTCCCAAGCCCAGCGCACTTCGGTTGGCGCTGGGGCTATCGGCTCTGCTCCCGAAGGCTGACCGCTGAAAGCGAAAGCCTTCTATCGCAACCTTGATCACGGCACCGGAACCCGGTAAATGTTGCGCTGCGTGGCGACCTTCGTGAACGCGTAGACCGAGGGGTTGGGGCCGGCAAACGCTTCTTGTTGCGGGATCAGCCGCGCCCCCGGCAGCGCCGCGATATCTTTCTCTGTTGAAAGTCCCGTGGCCGGCAGCGGCGGCAGCATCTGCCCTGGCCGTAGAGGAATCGCGTAGACGGACCGCCGAAAGTTGAAGTAGAGAAATTTCCTGTCTGGGGACCAGCTCAGAATCGAAGGTCCGGGACGATCAACACTTCCCGAGGTGCACCGTTCGCAGATCATCCTCGGGGAGCCGCCGGCGACCGGGTAGAGCATCATCGCGTCCCGCGGTTCGTCGGTCGAATTCGACACCAGCACCCATTTCCCGTCCGGGGAAACGATGAACACGGCGCCAGAGGCGGTACGCGTGACCTGCTGTAGTGGACTGCCATCCTCCTTGACGCGATAGATGACCTTTGCCCCGTCGCCCTCACCCACGAAGAGCACGTCGTTGCTCGCACCGAAGTACGCCTTCCAGGCGTCGGTTGCCGTGACCCGTCGCGGCGCGGAACGGCCATTGAGCGCCGCCAGCCATACGGGAGACTTCCCCGTATCGTCCGCCACGACAAACACGACGCGCTGACCGTCAGCGGAAACAGCGTAGTGCTGCATCAGAAAATCGGGCAGCAACCGCTGCCGCTGACCTGATTCCAGGTCCGCGACCCAAAGCTCTCCGCTGACGAAGTTACGCGCGCCGCCGGCGCGCACCACGTAATACAGCTTCCTGCCGTCGGGAGAAATGGATGGAAGAAAACCGTACCCTTCGGACGTGATCTGTCGATCACCGCGCGAGTCGTGAACCCACACGGTGCTCTGGCTCGTACCAATCGACGTGACGAAGGAGCGGCCATCGGGAGCGAATTCGATTCCCTCTTCCTGCGTCACGCCAGAGGTGACCTGCTCGGGCGTCCCATCCGGGACACGCTGGCGCCAGATGTGGAACCCGCCGCCGGTATTGGTGGAGAAATACATCCACTTCCCATCGGGGGACCAGGAAGCGTCCGTGCACTGCGCCGGCGGGCCGACGGGCTTCGCGGGAAAGCTGCCGTCGAAGGCCACCAATCGGCAGGGTAGCCAGGCCCCGTTGAAGCCCATCTCAACCACGAGGACCTGTTTCCGATCGGGCGAGAGATAGGAGCGGTGAGCCATGCCGCTCTCGGGCGGCAGGTAGACCGTGCGCTGCTCGGTACGGCTCTCCGTCGAGGACACGATAGCCATCTGGTTGCCTCGGCCGGTCATTTCGGAAAACAGGAGCCGAGGCTGACCGGCTCCGGCTCCGATCCAGGTGAGCCCCTCAGCATTGGCGAGAAAGAGGCGCGGCTGTCCGCCAAGTACGGGGACCACCCAGGTCTCATATCTCGAGGCCCTCCCGACAGAGGTGTATGCAATGCGCGCCCCGTCCGGTGAGAACCTGGGGCCCATCTTGTTCAGGTCGTCATTCGTGAGCTGGACCGGCTCCCCATTGGGTAGAAGCTTGACGTAAATCTGCCCCCGACTGGTGAATGTGCCCTCCCCTCGGATGAATGCCAGCATGCGGCCGTCCGGCGAGAGCGCTGGCGACGTCGCAGAGTCGGCGAAGTTGGTGAGCTGTGTGTACTCAGGTCGCGCCGGCGCGGCTGGCGTGCGGGACCGAAACACCACGACGCCCGCGGCAAGGAGCGCGGCGACGCCGGCGGCAGTGGCGATCCACATCAGATTCCCGCCGCTCCCAGCACGGCCGACACGCCCGGCCGTGGCTGACGAACTGTCACCGGTCAGTCGCCCCAGCCGGCGTAGATCCACGACCATCTCGCGCATGGACTGATAGCGATCCGACGGATCCTTTTCGAGCGCCTTTTCCACGACGGCCCGGATCGCGGCCGGCAGATCATCGGCCAGCGGCTGCGGCGCGCCATGAATGATCGTCTTCAACACTTCCAGTTCCGCCGCGCCAGCAAACGGCCTCCATCCGGCGAGCAACTCGTAGAGCACGATACCGAAAGAGAAAATGTCGCTGCGCGCGTCGACCTGCCGGCCCGAGGCCTGTTCCGGCGACATGTAGGCGACTGTGCCGACGATCAAACCAGCGCGCGTGCCTTCCGTCGTCTGCGCGTTGGTCGTTTCGAGCGCAGCACCTTCGGTCAGTTTGGCCAGGCCAAAATCCACCAGTTTGGCGTAGCCGTTCCTGGCCACGAGGATATTGGTGGGCTTGATATCGCGGTGCGTAATGCCCGCTGCGTGCGCGGCAGCCAGCCCGTCGGCGACGCCGACCAGCAGCTCGACGATCTGTCGCCAGGTGCGCTTCTCAGCCGTCGCCCAGTCCTTCAGCGTCCCGCCGTCGACGAGCTCGGTGACCAAGTACTGCCGGCTCTCGAACTCACCGGCATCGTGGACGGTGAGAATATGCGGATGATTCAGAGACGAGGCCGTCTGCGCCTCGCGTTGAAAGCGGCGTCGCGCGACCGCGTCGGCCAGCTCGTTCGAGAGAAACTTGATGGCGACCGGTCGATTGAGTTTGGTATCGAGGGCGCGGTACACCGTGCCCATGCCGCCCTCGCCGATCTGACACTCAATGCGGTAGGAGCCGATCTGCGTGCTGGGGGTCAGGCGCTTCGGATTCGAATCGACTGTGATACTCGATTCGCCGGAGTTCATGGCGTTTCCCTCTCGCTCGGAGGATCACCTGAAAGCGGATCGCTGAAGGGCGACAGCGGCTGTCAGCGCTTCGCTTCCACCTCCGTGACCACTTTCGGGCGCGTGGTTTCGTCTTCCAGCGTCTTGAGCACATCACGCCACGCGAACTTCTTGCCCAGGCCGCGCACGTAGTAGTCCATCCACGCCATTTCGCTCACCGACTTCACGAGCTGGTTGCGCGGATCGGGAATGCCATGCGTGTTGCCCGGATACATATACAACTCCGTCGGCACACCGAGCTGCTTCAGGGCCATGTGCAGCTCAACCGACTGCGGGCTCGGCACGCGCGGGTCGCCTTCAACGACATGAATCATCGTCGGTGTCTTGGCGTTCTTGATGTACTTCAGCGGCGACTGGTTCCAGTAGGCGTCGAAGTCGTCGTACGGCAGTTTGTTGCCGAGATAAAACTGGCGATTCCGCTGCACGTCGCTCTGCGCGTACATCGAGATCCAGTTCGAGGTCCCGGCGCCGGTGCTGATTGCCTTGAATCGATCGGTATGGGTGAGGATCCAGTTCGACCAATGCCCTCCCGCGCTCCAGCCGAGCGCGCCCATCCGATCCGGATCGGCAATGCCCTGCGCGATCAGATAGTCCACGCCCGCCATGATGTCGTCGAAGCCAGGCGCCATGTAGTTGCCGACGATGTCGGTCCGCAACTTGTTGCCGTAATTGGTGGACCCGCGGTAATTCGGTCGGAGCACCGCGTAGCCGGCGCCGGCGTACACCTGAGATCCGTAGCCGCCGTTGAACCCCAGCACGTCTGCCGAGGCCGGGCCGCCGTGAATCGCGACGATCAACGGATACCGCTGGCCCTGGCGATAGCCAACCGGCTTCACCAGGACGCCGCCGACCGTCGTGCCGTCCTTGGACTTCCAGGTGATCTCTTCCTGCTGGCCGAGGGCAAACCCGCGAACCTGCGGGTTTGGATCGGTGAGTTGCCGCCACGTGGAGCGCGTGCTGGCGTTGGCGATGGTGTCGATGGTGAAGAGCGTGGGCGGAGTGGTTCCATCGGCGTAGCTGACCAGCAGCACGCCGGTCTCCTCGTCACGCTGGACTGACACGCTGGCTTGCTCTTCGGTGAGGGGTCGCGCCGTGTTTCGCGCGACGTCGAGCGCGACGATCTGATTCGTCGCCTTGATCCCTTCATTGAAGTAGAGCGTGCCCGCGTCGGCCGACCAGAAGCCGACCGAGACTGCGCCGTCGAATGAGGTGCCGAGCCTGCGGAATGGCTGCCCTCGATCCGCGACGGCACGGACGTACGCCCTGGTGTTGCTCATGCTGTATTGCTCGAGATTGTCGGGCGCGGAAAACGCGATCCACTTCGAGTCGGGCGAGAAGCTGAGGCTTCCCTCGCCGACCTCGGTGTTCGTCGTCAACCGCTCGATGTTTCCGGTCGCGATTTCAAGCAGGTAGAGATCGGAGTAGAGGTTCTCCTGCGTGATGCCGCGCTTGTAGCGATCCGGCGACAGACCGCGGAAGCCCACCCATTTGCTGTCCATCGAGATCGTGAAGTCGTCGGCCGAGTACGTGCCCCCCTCGGTGAGCCGCTTGGTGTTGCGGGCATCCAATTCAAGCGCCCACAAACTCGAGACCGGCGTCTCCGGGTTGCGAATGTTGACGGTGAATTTCTGTTCGCGGCGAAGCTTTTCGTCCTCATCGATCCGATCTGGCGTGACGAAATAGATGCGCTTGCTGTCCGGCGCGAATTCCCACATGCGAACGCCGGTCGGATGCTTGGTGAGCGCCTCGGCCGTCGCGGTGTCGATTTCTGTGGTCGGCAGCCCGTACAGCTGTTCCTCGCCGGACTTTCCGGTCCGGTACGCCAGCCAGCGGCCATCACGACTGAACGCGAAGTCCGAGACGCCCTCCTTGGTGTCGGTCAAGCGCTGCGCTTCGCCACCGTCGGGGCGCATCCGATAGAGCTGGTTTCTCGACGAGGCGTTTTCGGGCGCCTCGCGGTTCGAGAGGAAGACGAAGAAGCTCCCATCGCGCGCCCAACGTGGAGACGTCTCGTTCTTGTCCTTGGTGAACGTCATCTGACGTGTTGACGACACGCCCTGCTGCGTCGAGACCAGGTAGACATCCGTGTACCGCCTGGCTTCCTTCCAGTCGGGCGTCGAGAGCGTATAGAGCAGCCATTTGCCGTCCGGGCTTGGCGCCGGCGACGCCACCTGACGCATGTGCTGCATGTCGAGGAAGGTCATCGGCCGCACCGCACCTCGTTGAGCGCGTGCCAACGGCGCCGTCCACTGGGAGGCAACAAGCAAGACGAGGATGGCGGCTGAGCGGGGCAGCGTCGGTAGAAGAGCGTGCATGGGAGCCTCCCGAATGTCGATGCACCCGTGGTCGGGTGCGTCAGCGATTATAGCGGCTGACATTCGGTAGAATCCGCGAATGCCACATCGCGCTTCTTCGTTGGCAATGCTCTTCGTCCTCATGGCAATTTTGGCACCCTTGGCACCCTTGGCACCTTTGACCGCCCAGGCACCCCTGTCCTTTGACGTCCTGATCCGAAATGGTCGAGTGCTTGATGGCACCGGCAATCCCTGGTACCGGGCGGACATCGGCATCACCGGCGATCGCATTCGTGCGATGGGCATGCTCGCCAACGCAACAGCGAAGCACGTGATCGATGCCGCCGACCGCTACGTCACGCCGGGGTTCATCGACGTCCACTCGCACGCCGGCGGAGGTCTGGCGACGATGGAGCTGCGCCAGGGCCAGCCGGTGCTCGCTCAAGGCATCACGACCGTGCTGATCAACCCCGATGGCGGCGGGCCGGTCGATCTCCAGGCACAGCGCGCGACCTACGAGAAGCAACGCATCGGCCTCAACGTGGGGCAGTTCGTGCCGCACGGTTCGATCCGCCGCACCGTCATGGAAATGTCCGATCGGGATCCCGACGCCACCGCACTCGCCCGCATGGTGGAGATGACGCGCGCTGCGATGCGGGCCGGTGGCATCGGGCTGTCGAGCGGCCTCTACTACGCGCCCGGCAGCTACTCGAAAACGGCTGAAGTCATCGCCATGGCCAAAGCCACGGCGCCGTTTGGCGGCGTCTACGCCAGTCACATTCGTGACGAAGCTGACTACACCATCGGCGTCGTCGCCGCCGTTGACGAGGTCATTGCCATTGCCGAGGGCGCCGGCGTGACAGGAGTGGTGACGCACATGAAGGCCCTTGGGCCGAAGAGCTGGGGGCTTTCGAGAACGCTGGTCGATCGCATCGAAGCTGCTCGCGCCCGAGGCGTCCAAGTCTTCGCCGACCAGTACCCCTACGAAGCCAGCGGCACCAGCATCGTCGGTGCGCTCATTCCTCGATCGGCGCAAGTGGGTGGACGCGACGCCATGATGAAGCGCATCACCGGCGAGCTCCGGCCCGAGATCCGCGCCGAGGTGAAAACCAATCTCGCGCGGCGCGGCGGCGCGGACACGTTCCTGATCAGCGAGTACGAACCGGATCCGTCCCTCGAGGGTGGCCGGCTCTCGGAACTGGCTGCCAAGGCCGGCCAGGAGCCCGAAGAGTATGCGTTGAAGCTGCTCGAGAAGGGCGGCGCGGGACTGGTGTCCTTCAACATGTCCGAGCCCGACATCGAGCTGATCATGCGGCAGCCGTGGACGATGACGTGCACGGACGGCGGTTTGCAGCCGATGAACGACGGCAAGCCGCACCCGCGTGCTTACGGTGCCTTCCCGCGCAAGCTCGAGCGCTACGTGCGAGAGCGCCAGACGGTCGATCTGTCGTTCGCCATTCGGTCGATGACGTCATTGCCGGCGACGGTGTTCGGCCTGAAAGATCGCGGCGTGCTGCGCGTGGGCGCGTTCGCGGATGTGTTGACCTTCAATCTCAACCAGGTGCACGAGGCCGCCACGTACGCCCAGCCGCATCAATTCTCAGCCGGGATCGACGACATCATCGTCAACGGGACCGTGCTGCGAGCCAAAGGGGCCTTCACCAGCGCGCTTCCCGGGCGAGTGCTCACTCCAGAGCGCCGCTGAGTTTCGTCGCGTTCGATTGAGCGTGACGGTTTCGAGCGCTCTTCTATCTGAGGATGCTGACGATCAGCGGTAGGAGAACACCGGCGAGCGCCGACACCGTCGCCTGCCCCGTGGTCGCGTCGCCAAGGACGTTCGCCATCCAATCGCCCAAGTAGTGGCCACCACCAACGCCCCCGGCAATACCGAGGATGGTGTTGAGGATCGGGCCGAGGCTCTTGGCGCTGTTGATGATTCCGCTGACGTTCCCGCCGACGGCACCGCTAATTGCCTGGATCACAAGCGTGGTCTGGTCCATCGAGCTCTCCCCGGTTAACCTTCGTCGCGACTATCTCACGATCCGATTCCGCGTAATCAGACGGACGCTCCGTTGGTAGGTGAGGTACGACGCGGCCCATTGAATCATGACTGAAAGCCGATTCCGAAAGCCGATCAGAAAGAGGATATGCACGAAGAGCCAGAGAATCCAACCGAGATAGCCTGACACGCGAAGCCAGCCGAAGTCGGCGATCGCCGCCGCCCGGCCAATCGTTGCCATATTGCCTGGATCGAAATAGCGAAATGCCGTCGTTGGCTCACCGCGCATGCGCCGGCCGATGTTGCGTGCGGCGTGCTGACCCATTTGCTTGGCGACCTGAGCCACGCCGAGCAGCGGTTTGCCCGTCTGATGCGTGAAGCACGCCAGATCGCCCGCCACGAACACTTCCGGATGACCCGGCACGGACAGGTCAGGCTCGACGATCACTCGCCCCACCCTATCGACCGCTCCCAGCTCACGCCCGATGGGCGACGCGGCGACGCCGGCGGCCCACAGGACGGTATGCGCGTCGAGGCGTTGCTCGCCGATCGCCACACCGTCATCATCGATCGCGGTCACGGCGGAGTTCTCCCGCACCTCAACGCCGAGTCTGACGAGCGAGCGCCGTGCCGATACACGCAGGCGTTCGGGAAACGACGTCAGAATGGATGGGCCGGCTTCGAGCAGGATGATCTTCGCCGACGCGGGATCGATCGCGTCGAACTCGGCCTTCAGCGCATGCTGGGCGATTTCGGCGAGCGCACCGGCGAGCTCGACGCCCGTGGGCCCACCGCCGATGATCACGAACGTCAGCAGGAACTGCTGTCGCGCGGGATCCGCCTCGCGCTCGGCCTCCTCGAAGGCGCGGAGCATGCGGCCGCGAATCTCCAAGGCGTCGTCGAGGGTCTTCAGTCCCGGAGCCTTCTCGCTCCACACCTCATGGCCGAAATAGGAGTGCGTTGCCCCCGCACCGACGATCAGATACTCGTAGCCGATGCGTTCGTTGTGATCGAGCCTGAGTTGTCGTGCCGCAAGGTCGACGCCCTCGACGGTGGCCAGCAGCACGCGGAGCCGATCCTGCCGCCGCAGAATCCACCGGATCGGCGACGCGATGTCGCCCGGTGACAAGCCGGCGGTCGCGACCTGATAGAGCAGCGGAGAAAAAACGTGATGGTTGTGACGATCGATCAGCGTGACATCACAGTCGGCTCTGGCAAGACCACGCGCGGCATCGAGTCCGGCAAAGCCGCCACCGATCACCACGACGTGAGGACGCTTGGGCACGACTTATTCTGACTTGGGTTCGCACCGCCGAGCGAAGGCGGGCCGCGTCGTCTGCCGGTTGCCGTCTGCCGGTTGCCGTCTGGCCGTTATTTCGGCTTCCAGTTCAGGATGACGGTGATGGGCGAGAGTGCTTCCTCCGTGACGGTAGCCACAAGGAAACGCTGGCCGTCTGAGGAGACCACGTATTGGTGACGGTAGTCCGCCTGCTGGACGGCCCCGCCGAGCGGCGGTTCGAACAGGGCGACGGGTGTGCCGACCTCTGGCAATTGGGCGTTGCTCGGACTGCGAATGGGAACCGCCATCAGTCGTCCATCGAGCGCGACATAGAACAACTCGCGGCCATCACGACGCCAGCGGACCTGGCTGCCGCCGCTCACGGACACCGGCCACTTGTTGCCGGGACCTGGGAATGGCTGGACGTAGATTTCGGAGCGGCCCGATTCGTCCGACTGATACGTGACCCAGCGGCCGTCTGGAGATAACTGGCCGAACCTGTCTTGAAAGGTTGTCTGAGCGACCGGGAACGGCTTCTCGCCGCTGTCCAAGGGAAGAGTCCAGATGTCGGACCCCCTCTGGATTGCCTCGCACGAAATAAAGAAAGTGGCGGCCGTCCGGTAGGAATTGCGCAGAGAAGACACTCCCTTGCTGCGCCAGTCCAGTCAGCGCGACCGGCTCTCCACCCGTCGAGGGAACACGCTGGATGGGCCTCCCCAGCCTGGCAAACAGAATCGCGCCATCGCGATTCCAGGCTCCGCCTTCCCCGGCGACGTTAGCCAGCGTCTGCACCGACCCGCCTTCGACGTCGAGGCGCCGCAACCGGCCCGCTGCAAAGAAACCGACCGACCGATTGTCCGGTGACCAGAACGGATGCTGCGCACCCTCTGTGCCGGCGATGGCGCGCGCAGCGCCGGACTCTAGTGACCGAAGCCACACTTGTGACTGACCGTCGGACGTGGCCACGAAAGCCAGGCTTCGTCCGTCGGGTGAGATCGCAAAGGACAGTGGGACCGTGGTTGGCGGCGTGTTGATCTCAACCCGCATCTCAGGAGCAACCGATCCTACGCGGCGGCCAATGATTAGTGAAGCGGCCAAGGCAAGCGCCAAGGTGGCCAGCGCGGCAATCCACGCGAGCCGCTCGCGATTCCCGTAAACAGGGACGCCCGGTGCCTCCGGCTCCGTGGAAGACATCGCGTCTCGGATTTCGATCCGCGCATCACCGATGTCGCGCAGCCGCTCGTTGCGATCCTTCTGTAGACACCGGCGCAGGAGCCGACGAATCGACAGCGGCACGGTCGAGGGCAAACCCGCCAACTCGGGCTCACGTGCCAGAACCGACGCAAGAACGTCCGACACGTCGTCACCAGGAAACGTCCGCTTGCCGCTCAGCATTTCTGCGAGCACGCAGCCAAACGCCCAGATGTCGGTCCGCTTGTCGAGCGGTTTGCCGCGTGCCTGCTCGGGGCTCATGTACGACGCGGTACCGAGAATCACACCAAGGTTGGTCACCGCCTGTCCGCCGTAGCCTTGGCGAAGGTGGACGGGGCTTGTGATCGTCGGCGAGTTCTCAGTGCTGGTTGCCGGATGCCCGATGCCGAATGCCGGGTCGAGCGCTTTCGCGAGCCCGAAATCCAACACTTTCACGGTGCCGTCGGATCGCACCTTGATGTTCGCGGGTTTGAGATCCCGGTGGACGATGCCCTGGTCATGCGCCGCCTCTAGCGCCTCGGTGATCTGCCCCGCGATCGGCAACGCTTCATCAAGGGGAATCGGGCCGCGCGCGACGCGATCGGCGAGGGTCGGGCCCTCGACCAGCTCCATCACCAGCGCCTTCGCGCCATCGGCTTCTTCGAGACCGTAGATCGCGGCAATATGGGGATGGTTCAACGCCGCGAGCACTTCCGCCTCTCGTTGAAAGCGCGCGAGACGATCCGGGTCGGCGGCGAGCGAGGGCGGCAGCGTCTTGATCGCCACTTGACGCTTCAGCTTGGTGTCGGTCGCACGATAGACCTCGCCCATCCCGCCGGCGCCAAGCGCATCGACGATTTCATACGGTCCCAATCTTGTGCCGCGCGTCAGCCCCACAATTGACTCGTGAATTATGGGTTGGCGCCTTGAGGCGTTTTTGCCCACCTGCCCTACCCGACCCACCAGCCCTACCTGGCCGGCCGAACTCTCATCGACACGAGCGAGTTCCGGCTTAAGCTAGATCCCATGCCGAAGCCGGCCGTCGCGCCTCCGGAATCGAACGTCGAAACCGCGTGCCCGCTCGACTGCCCCGATGCGTGCACGCTCAACGTCACGCTCCGCGGCGGGCGCATCACCAAGATCGACGGATCGGACAGCAACCAGATCACGCGCGGCTACATCTGCGCCAAGGTGCGGCACTTCGATCAACGTGTGTACGGCGACGACCGGCTACTCTTCCCTGCGGTGCGTCGCGGCGCCAAAGGCCAGGGACAGTTCCGACGTGTCACGTGGGACGATGCGCTCGATCTGATTGCGGAAAAGATGCAGGCGGCACGCGAACAGTCGGCGGCCGACACCATCCTGCCGCTCTGCTACGGCGGCTCCAACGGATTTCTCACGCAAGACTACGCGGACGCTGTCCTGTTCAGGCGCGTGGGCGCGTCGCGATTGCTGAAGACCGTCTGTGCCGCACCAACCGGCGCCGCCAACCTGGGTCTCTACGGCAAAATGCCTTCGGTCTCCTATCAGGACTATCCCGACGCGAAGCTCATCATCATGTGGGGCGTCAATCCGGGCGTCTCAGGCATCCATCTGATGCCATTCCTGAAGGAAGCCCGTGAGAATGGCGCCACCATTGTGGTGATCGATCCGCGAGCGACGACGATCGCGCGTCAGGCCGATCTCTATCTACCGGTTCGTCCAGGCACCGACCTGCCATTGGCCCTCTCGATCCATCGCTTTTTGTTTGAGGAGGGCCATGCGGACGAGGCGTTCATGGCCGAGCACACGAAGGGCGCGACCCATCTTCGCGAGCGCGCCAAGCCGTGGACGTTCGCACGTGCGGCTGAGGTGAGCGGGGTACCCGAAGCAAAGATCCAGCAGCTTGCCGAGCTCTACGCCAAGTCGAGCCCGGCGCTGGTCAAGTGCGGGTGGGGGCTCGAGCGGAACCGAAACGGCGGGAGCGCCGCCGCAGCAGTACTCGCGCTTCCTGCCGTCGGCGGCAAGTTTGGCGTGCGCGGCGGTGGCTACTCCATGAGCAACTCTGCTTCGTGGAACATCGATCGCACCTGGGTCGCCGACGCCGAGCCGCACACGCGAGCGGTGAACATGAACAAGGTGGGCCGGATGCTCACCGAGCCCGAGGGCGCGCCGATCAACATCGTCTTCGTCTACAACGGCAACCCCGTCGCGACGCTGCCCGATCAGAAACGGGTGATCCGCGGGTTCGAGCGCGAGAATCTCTTCACCGTGGTCTTCGATCAGGTCCTCACCGACACCGCGATGTACGCGGATGTCGTGCTGCCGGCGACAACGTTCCTCGAGCACTACGACTTCGCGAAAGGGTACGGACCCCTCACGCTGCAGTTGGCCAAGCCGGTGATCGATCAGGTCGGGGAGTCGCGTCCGAATACAGATGTATTCATGGATCTCGCGCGCCGGCTGGGACTGTCGCGTCCGGGGGATCCCGAAGACGAGCTCGAGGCGATGCTGGGCGTGCTGGGCGGAATGCCGAAAGCCGTCGGCGATGGCCTGCGCGATCATTGTGTGGCCGATCCACCGCATGGCGGCCGTCCCGTGCAGTTTGTGGACGTGTTTCCGAAGACGTCAGACAAGAGAGTGGATCTCTTTCCTGATGCGCTCGAGCGTCAGGCGCCGCAAGGGCTGTACGGCTTCCAGCCCGATCCGGCCACCGAGGCGTTTCCGCTCGCGCTCATCTCACCGGCAAGCGATCGGACGATCAGCTCGACGCTCGGTGAGCTGCCTCGGCCGGCGGTGACGCTCGACATGCATGAGTCGGATGCGGCGGCGCGTGGCATCGAGGATGGCGACGACATCCGCGTCTTCAACGGCCTGGGCGAGGTCAGGCTCCAGGCGCACGTGACTCCGCTCGTGCGTTCGGGTACTGTCGCGATGCCAAAGGGTGTGTGGCGCAGAAGCATCAGCAACGGCTACACCTCGAACGCGCTCGTGCCCGATTCGCTGACCGATCTTGGCGGCGGCGCCTGTTTCAACGACGCACGGGTGCAGGTCGAACTCGTGGAGAAGTAGAGCTTTCCAGAATCGGTTGATCTGGTGAGGTTGTGAGCTGGCGATCGATCGGTTGATTTGGTGACGCTGATCGAGCGTGTGATCTATCCTTGATTGAGTCGCGCGCCGCGCCAATCCGCGAGATCACGAGATCGCGCTCAACAGATCGGGCCGACTATCGTGCTGGCACTTTTCGCCTCATCTCGTCCACTCCTCTTGCGGTGGCGTGATCGCGGGCACGCCCTTGTACTGTTCTGGCCCCAGCTTGAGGGAGGAGACGTCCATCACGTGGGTGTAGATGTTGCTCATGAACCCACCACCGGTGCTTCGGCCGAACAGCATCTTCTTGCCGTCGGGTGAGAGCGAGGGGAACCCGTCGAAGCCGGCGTTGAACGTCAGCCGCACCGCCTCTCCACCGGCGAGGTCGCCGAGAAACACCTCCCAGTTGTTGTCCTCGACCACTCGGACGAAGACATAGTGGCGTCCGTCCGGGGCCGGATACGCCGACCAGTTCATGCCGCGATCGAAAGTGCGCGCGGTGTTGTCGGAGCCGTCGTGCTTGATGGTGAACACGGTCATCGGCGTCGGGCGGATCTTCCCGTACTCGCTTCGCTTCCACGCGCGGTACAGGATCGTCTGGTTGTCGGGCAGGTAGTTCGGCGCCCCTTCCTGCCAGTCGTCGGTGAACGTGATCTGCTGCTCGCTGGTGCCATCGGCCCGCATCCGCCACAAGTCGAGCTTGCCGTCGATCTGCCGGCCGAAGACGATCCATTGGCCGTTGGGCGACACCGACACTTCGGCGTCGTAGTACTGGTTGTTGGTCAGGCGTTTAACATTGCCGCCGTCGAGATCCGATACGTACAGCTCCGCGCCTTGGGGATAGTCGTTCTGATCGGACCAGTTGCCGATGGGCATGTCGAGGTGATCACGCGTCGAGGTCCAGATCAGGCGCTTGCCGTCGGGAAAGAAAAACGAGCAGGCATCCTGGCCGCGGCTGTTGATCCGCCGGATCTCGGTGCCAAGCTCGGTGAAGGTGTAGGTCAGAGCCGCCGTCTCGCGGCCCGGCGCTTTGTGCGCCTCGGGGTCCTGCGTCTGCGCGATGACGTGCAGATTGTCGGGACCGTAATAGGCCTCGGCATTTCGCGGGACGTTCGGAATGATGCGGACCGGAAGTTCCCTCCCGAGCGACTTCGCGTCCTGGGTGGCATCCGCTGCGGTGATCACCGCGCCGAGCGCCAGCATTGCAAGGCCGGTCGAACGAAGGGGCGAGCAGGACAATAGTAGTCGGCGTGTCATGATCGCGGATTATATCCGCGCGGTCCGCGCATCCGAGGCGGGCTCACCTGCGCCGAGGAGGTCGACGATCTCGGACGGGCAGAGTCGGGTGCCGCTGCTCGGTTTCCCGCCAAGCACGGTGCTCGAGCAGTCGTTTTGCCGACCTGACGCGGGCCGGTGAACAGGACCACGGGAAACTGGCGGGCGGCGGCGACCCACGCGCGCTCGATCGTGCGGCGCAGCATGCCCAAGTACCGGCGATTTTGCAGTAGCACTGCAAATTAGCCGACACCCTCCGGTTGGTTTGGTTGGCTGCCTTTCAAGAAGCACACTCGGACGTCACCGGACCCGCTCCACGTAGCTGTCTCCCGTGATCATCCGAATGACCCGCCCGTCTGCCTCGACAAACCGCACCACTTCCCCGACCGGTCCGCCGCCTGCGGGCGCGACGTAGCGGAACTGTCCGCCGCCGATCGGCTCGAGCGAAATGGGGTTGTCGAGATTCGCGCCCGCGGGATTGATGATCACCAGCCGCTGGTTCAGCTCCACGACATGCGAGTCGCCGCCGCGGCCGCGATAGAGGCCCGCAAAGCGCGACCACGTGGGATCCCAGGTCGGCACGGGCGGCGCGGATTTCGACGCCGTCGCCACCGCCTGTCCGACCGTGTTCATGAGCTCGGTCGCCATCGCCGCAGGGCTCGAGTCGTCTGCGTTAGTCAAGACGATGACGCCGACCTTGCCTTGCAGCCAGATCGTCGTGTTGGTCTGATACCCTGGATAACTGCCGCCGTGCGAGACATACACCTTCTCGCCGGCCTTGCGCACGGCGAAGCCGATGGCGTTGCCCTGCGTCCAGTTGTTCTCGAGCACGCGGATTCGGTGCATCTCGCGCAGCGATCCCGTGCTGAGAATCTGCGGCCCACGGCGCGGCCCCTGGCGGAATTGCGAGGAAACGAACTTCGCCATGTCCTCGACCGTGGAGGTGAGTCCCGTGGCGGCGGCCATGCCTCTCGCGTCGATGAAGGGGTTCACCGCGCGCGTGCCGTCGGGCCGGCGGCGCCCGTAGCCGACCGCGAGACCAGCCACGTTCCTGTCGACGCTCGACCCACTCATGCCGAGCGGGTCGAAGATGTGGCGCTGCAGGTAGTCGGCCCACGTGAGGCCGCTCTTCTCCTGGACGATGAGTCCGGCGATCGCGTACGCCAGGTTCGAGTACTTCCAGCGTACCTCGGGCGCAAACGGCGCCTGACGCTGCGGCATCAACGCGCGCAACTGCTCCGCGCTCGGAAAGTCGAAGGTCGTCCAGTGAGATCCGGCTTCCCGTGGCAGCCCGAGCTGTGGGTGAGCAATTCTTCGATCGTGATCGGCGGGTCGTCTTCGCCAGCGGGCTTCATGGTGAACCACGGCAGATGGAGCGAGACCGGATCGTCCAGCCGCAACCGGCCTTGCTCGCGAAGCTGCATCACGGCCGTCGCGGTGAACAGCTTGCTGTGCGACGCCATGCGGAACTTTGTCTGCGGCGTCATGGCGGACTTCGCGGTCGTGTCGGCGAGGCCGAACCCCTTGGC
Source organism: Vicinamibacterales bacterium (assembly GCA_050747925.1). Taxonomy (GTDB): domain Bacteria; phylum Acidobacteriota; class Vicinamibacteria; order Vicinamibacterales; family UBA2999; genus 12-FULL-67-14b. The sequence goes on along the minus strand of JBOGIV010000325.1, from coordinate 25,117 downwards.
CCACACGAGATCCTGATCGGCCACCTCGCCTACGGCGACGCCTGGCAGATTGCGCTCGAGGATCTGCCCGTCGAGCCACGCGCTGAACAGGCGCACCGCGGCTTGAACGTCGGGATCGCTCGCGATCCGCTCGTGAGCCTGAACCGATTGGGCGTGAACAGGTGCGATCGAAAGCGTCAGCGTCGACGCGATGGCGACGACGAGGCGATGAACGATGGACGGAGTTGGAAGTGGCATGCGCCCGTGTATCGTGACGGCGGGCGGCGTGTCAATGCCACTCGGCGCCCGGGCGCCGGAATCGCCTGCCGCTAACGCTCGAGCTGATCGCGGCGAGGTTCCAACTCCGCGAGAATCCCCGGCTCCTCTTTGAGTTCGATCAGGGGTGTCAGCTGCGCCCGCACGTAAGGCCAGTCGAGCCGTCCCGCCTGACGGATGATGACGCCGTCGATATCCACCCAGTCCTTCTCACGTGCTGCGAACGCCTTCAACACGATGAGATCCTCTGCCGACCAGGTGCGCAGGGGCACGTCGGATGGAAACGTGAAATCGCTGGCTCAGTCGACGACTGATTCCTCGAACGGTAGACTGCCCAGAGCGATGTCCAGGCCCACGCCAGACTTGGCTCGGAGCAGGAGGACCCTGCGAGTGAGGGCGAACTCGACGGCGTTCTCGATGCGCGCTTCGTACACGCGCTGCAGGGCGTCGATGAACTCGCCCTCAGTACCGAGGCCGGTGAGCAGCGTGGCATCGACGTCGACCGTTTCTCGAGGGCTCGCCCCATCGCAAAACGGCGAGTCCTCCAATAAGGCAAACCCGCCAGCCTCTGGCAACGCAGACCGCCTGAAGATCGGCGGCCGCGCCGATGACCTCGTTCACCGCAGACGCGTCTTCTGAAACAAACGTTGCTGCTCGATCAGGCCCGACGTGGGTTTCGGCGCCCGTGGAGGAACGGTGTAATCCGCCGGCCCACACAGCAACGCGATCGCGCGTCGCGTGTCGATCTGCCTGAGCTCGTCCCGCCGGATGCGCTCGAGTTCCGGTCCGGCTTGTCGCCATGTCTCGACCCAGCGCCGACCGGCGGCGATCTGCTCCGCCGTCCAACCCGCAAGCGACAACGGCCTCGCAGCCATGCCAGAGATCGTACCAGATTCAGCCACGGAGATCGTGGCCCGCTTCAACCACCGCCGCTCCTGATGCGATAGGGCCGGCCCCAATGATCGCGCGAGCGCGCCGTCGAGAATGGGTCTGGGCATCAGTGGCCGTCATCGGTCTTGCGGCTGCGGTGACAATGGCCGTCCGCGATCGCTTGAAGCCCGCGCCCACCGTCCGTCCTCTCCGATTCCAGTGGCGACGCCTGAGGTAGGCCGCCCGTTTCGGCAAGACATGGTGAGCGTGTCTCCTGTGGGAGCAAGTTGGCGTTCGTCGGGCTGTCGGGCCAAGACAACTGATCTGGTCCACTCGCTCGATTCGGCCACGGCCAGCCACTGGGGAGCACCGAAGGCATCGTCCCCGCCATCCTGATGTGGTCGCCCGACGGCCGTTACCTCGCGTTCTCAACCCAGACCGGCTGCGAAAAGTCGCGGCAACTGGGCCGACGGACTCAAACGTTAGAGGTGCGGACGTGCGGATGTGTGGAGATGCGGCGCGGCAGTATTTCTCAGTTCCGGCTCACGGGCTCTTGGCGTTTCGGCCTGAAGACGTCGCAGTCCTCGCAGTTCCTGAGGTCGAACTCGTAGCGAACGACAGGCCAGTACATCGGATGCGCGCAGAATACGAGTTGGCCGTTGACGATGCTGTGATGGCCCAACTCCTCGGGGAGCTGATCGGTGCTTCGACCGTACCAGCAGCAGCGATGGCGTTCTTCGGCGTCCACTTTGATCATGGTACGGCAATCTGAGCCGTGGGGAACCAAGAAGACAGAAGAAACAAGCAAGAAAGCGACGCCCACAGCGTAGGAGTACAATGCCTCTGGAGGCACGAAATGAGCGTGTGTGGTGGACCGACGGGACCACGTGACGAGATGGTGAGCAACAGGACTGGACGCACGGTGATGTGCGTGAAGTTCCAGAAAGAGCTTCCCGGGCTCGACACGCCACCGTGGCCAGGCGAGCTCGGCCAGCGCGTCTACGAGAACGTCTCTGCACAGGCCTGGAAACTCTGGGAGGATCGCCAGAAGATGATCCTCAACGAGTACCGGTTAATGCCGTGGCAGAAGGAAGGCCAGGAGCTGATCAAGCAGCAGATGGAGGACTTCTTCTTCGGCGAGGGATCGGCGTTGCCGCCAGATTACGTTCCGCAGCAGACGAAATAGGCTGTTCGCCGTTCGTGATTCGCCATTCGCTGTTCGCTAGCAGATGGGTTGGACGTCTGCTTTCCCTCCTGTGCAGTTTCACTTCGCCCACAGGGCCGGCAACGGCACGAGCCACAGTTTGTCGCTGAACGGCACGACGTGCTCACCCGAATACAAGACGACTCCGGCGCGAAAACGCTTGCCCAATTGGTCGCGTAGCGCCTGAAGCGCCGCAAAGTCAGACGCGGCAATGGTGGCGCTGGCCTTGACCTCAATGGCGGCCACTGAGCCGTCGGCCTTTTCGAGAACCACATCCACTTCCGAGCCTGCCGCGGTACGGAAATGGTAAAGGGTTGTACGCGGATCGGTCCACGACAGTTGCTTGCGGAGTTCGCCGACCACGAACGTTTCCAGCATCCGCCCCAACAGCGACCGGTCGTCGCTCAGTCGCCGGGTATCAGCGCCGACCAGGTGGCAGGCGAGGCCGGTATCCACCAGATGAAGCTTCGGCGTCTTGACCAGCCGCTTGCCGAGATTCGGAGACCACGGCGGGAGGCGATTTACCAGGAACACCGTTTCCAGCAACGCCAGGTAGCGGGTCAACGTGGTGTGCGGCAGACCGGCGTCGCGGCCCACGTCTGCCAGGTTCAACAAGCCCGACGCGCGGGCCGCCAGCAGCGTGAGCAGGTTGGGCAAGGTGTGCAAGGCCTCCACCCGCGCCAGGTCGCGCACATCCCGTTGCAGGATGGTGGAAATATACGAGGCGAACCACGCCGACCGCCGACCGGCGGTTTCACGCCGGACCGCCTCCGGGTAGCCGCCGCGCGCCAATCGTCTTGGCAGATCATCGCCGGCTGAGGCCCTCTTCGTCTTGGCGATGGTGCCGTCGAACAGATGTGCCACGAACCCTTCACGCGTGCCCGCCAGTTCGCCCGCCGAGAATGGAAACAGGGGAATGACCTCCATGCGACCGGCCAGCGATTCGGACAGGCGCGGCAGCGTCATGACGTTGGCCGACCCGGTCAGGAGAAAGCGACCGGGCTTGCGATGCTTGTCCACCGCAAGCTTGATGGCGGGAAACAGGTCGGGCGCTTTCTGAATTTCGTCGAGGACGACCGACCCGGACACGTTGCGGATGAACCCGGCGGGATCGCCCGCCACCAGCGCGAGCGTGGCGGCATCATCGAGCGTGAAGTAGTGCGCGCCCGTCTTCCTGGCAATCGCCTGGGCCAACGTCGTCTTGCCGGTCTGGCGGGCGCCGTTGAGCAGCACCACCGGAGTGTCAGCCATCGCCCGCCGGATGGAGTCGTCAATGCTTCGCCGAACCATGGTGATATATTCACCGGTTCGTGGTGAATTTACAAGACAGGGACGTTGCACGAGACCGTCGCCAACGCGATAGAGCCGAACGAGGAGTGTTTTCGGCGTATGCCGTCCCGGCGGCCGCGACGAGGGCCGCATCCAGAACCCTGGCAATCACCGTCAAGGTATGTCGCGCAGACACGCGAGTGTCGAGGACCTCAGACTGCTGACAGCTTGTCTCGCTTTCGACGGCAATTGCTACTCCATATCCATGCAGTCTCCGCCCGGCCGTCATCAAAGCGCCTCGGCATGGTCGCTCAACGTGCAACACCGAGCGTCCGACCCGACGGAGCCCGCCTCAGAGCATCACGTCCGATCCCGCGCGTGATGCCGGCCCAGTGTTGGTGTACTACGCGCGCCCGATGTACTGGCCCATCGTCCACGACGAGTTCCATCTGAAAACTGCGAGGACCGCCTTATCGCTGCAGCACTTCGATAACCGGATCGATTTCAAAACGCAGCTGCTCGTGCGAGAGACGCACCGCGTTCTCGGCCGCTTCGGGTGTCGCCGCTCGCGCGAAGATGAACCCCAGGTAGCTGGCACCTTCGGGTAAGGGAACGAGTCGCTGGTCCGCCTTGGCCGTGATCCTCACGTCATCGACGCCACGCACGGCGCGCGCGGCTTCCAAGCCGTGAACCGAGCGATACAACCCGCCCTTCGGAATCGGCACCATCATGACCGCCGATCCGAGCGGGACAAACCGCCAGCCACCGAGCGGTTCACCGATGGCGTGTCGAAGCAGCAGTTCCTCGAGACCGCAGATGTCGCCCTCATGATTCACGAAGCGCAGCGCTCTGGCGCAGAGACCGCCGATGGGTCGAGCCGCCACTTCCAAGACGTACACGCCACGCACGTTGACGCGACACTCGGCATGAATCGGCCCGTGATGGAGCCCGAGCGCGGCAGCGGCGGCGCGAACCGCGTTGACGATGGCCTTCTGCGTGTGCGCGCTCGCCCTGGACGGCGTCACGTAAATCGTCTCTTCGAAAAACGGACCCTCCAGCGGATCGGGTTTGTCGAAGATCGCCAGCACCTGAAGCTCGCCGTGATGGAGGAGACTTTCCACGGCGTATTCAACTCCGGGAATGTAGCTCTCGATTTGGATGATGTTCGATTCGTCGTCACGAAGCTCGCGAACCTCGGTCGACGCCAGCAAGCGCTGCAGCCGTTGAAATGCCTCGACGAAGCTCTCCCGATCGCTGGCGCGAATCACGCCGCGGCTCCCTGAAAGTACGGTGGGCTTCAGCACGACGGGGAACCAGAGACGCTGCAGGAGCGACTCGGGATTCGTCGAGGCCGGGACGGTGAAGCACGACGGCCCCAGCAGTCCATCAGCGCGAAAGCATTCACGGGCCAACCGTTTGTCTCGCGCCGCCAGGGCCGCCGCGGGAGAATTGCCTGGAAGCCCCAGCGCCCGCGCGACCAGCGCCGCCAGCACCGTCGGTCGATCGCCGACAACAAGAATCCCGTCGATGGGCCGGCGTTGGAGTGCCGCGACCACCGCCTCAGCCGACCATGCCTCCTCGTGATAGCGAACGGCAATCGCCCCATCGCGCCAGGGGTCATCGAGCTGATCACATCGATCGGTGGCGTAGATCAGCTCGACCCCCAGCCGATCGGCGGCATCGGCAAACATCCGGGTCTGATAGCCGGTGGTCGTCGCCACGAGCAGGACTCGTTTCACGTCAAACTTTGAACTGAAACTTTCAACTGAACTGAAACTTTCAACTTTAACTGTCAACTCTTCAACTCTTAAACTTTCAACTTTCCTGCTACACCAGAGCCACCTGCTCTGCAGTCGGCTCCGCTCAACAGTACCAAGGTTCGTTCAGGTAAGGGATGGCGGAGCGAGACAGCAAAGGCGCCAAGGGTGCCAGGGGTGCTAAGGGTGCCAGGGGAGTTTCTGTGATTCTCCGAATCGCGGCGAATGTCTCGAGGCGCGGGCCCGTGATGCGAACGCCCACCAGATTCAACACCTCTCGCTGAAGCGCATCGACTCGCTCGTCTGGATGACGCCACGGGTACGTCAGGGTCTTCGAATCGAACGGACCAATCACGCGCTTGATGTCGGACAACTCGAGCAATCTCGACTGCCAGGTGACCAGGAGGCGAATTCCCCACTGAATCGGCGCGACGTGGCCAGCCAATCCGAGCTCGTCGACCACGTCCAGCAAATCGCGGTAACCCTCGAGCGTGGTCCAGGGTGAAAAGGCAACGAAGGTCGGCACGAGCGTGAGTCCGGCCTCACGGCATAACCTGGCAGCCTGAATGAAGTCCGCACGCGTGTGGCCCTTCTCGAGATGCGCGAGCACGCGATCGTCAACCGACTCGACCGCACTCGTCACAAACAGGCAGCCGGTCCGCGCGAGCACCGGCAGCAGGTCGCGGTGCGCGAGGAGGTGCTCCACCTTGATGGTGGCGTCGTAGGTCAGCTGTGGAAACTCAGCATTCAGCGCCTCGACGATGCGACGGGCGTGGGTTGGACCGTTGAAGAAATCGGGATCGCCAAACGTGATGTGCTCGGCGCTTTTCTCGACCTGCGCGCGGATGTCAGCCAGCACGACGTCCACAGGAACCACGCGAAACTGCCCATCGTAGACCGGCACGATTGGGCAATGCCGGCAGCGATGCTTGCACCCGCGCGTCGCATCGGTCGCGCCGGCGATTCGTCGAGTTCCATCGGGCATCTGAACAGAGGCGTAGCGCGAGAGCGTAGGCAAACCGTTGCGATCGGGAACGATGAACTTCAAGCGTGCCAAGGGTGCCAGAGGTGCCAAGGGTGCCAAGGGTACCAAGGGTGCCAGAGGTGCCAGAGGTGCCAGAGGTGCCTAAGGTGCGAGGGTGCGTAAGAGCCTGCCTCGAGGCGACGCACCCCCCTTCGTGAGATCCGAGTCGCCACTCTACGTCGGCGGACCCATCTGGAGGATCGAGCTAACAAGCCCAGCGTGGGAAAGCGCCGGTCACAACCGAGCGTCGCGACTGAGTCCGGCTCCGAAGCGCCGCTGCCCAATTCGAGTAGATGCCGACCGCCTCAGCGCGTAGTAGGCGCGACAACTCTTCAGGTGTCAGGTGTCCCGTGGCGACAAACCTTTAGGTTTGTCGAATCCGTGCCGTATGATCGGCCAATGAAGTTGCCGATGCTTCTCGTGGTTGGTCTGCTGATGAGTGCCGGTTGGGCGATGGGTCTGAGCGGCAAGGCACCCGGGACTGCGCTGAGCGAGTGGCGTCCGTCGATCGCGGCGATTGCTTCACCTGCGGCGGATGCCAGCGGTCAACCACAGACGACGGTCTCGAGCCGAGGCGTGCTCCTGAGCTGGGTCGAGCGTTCGGGAGCGCGGGCGAATCTGAAGTTTGCCGAGCGCACACCGTCCGGGTGGTCAGACGCCCGAACCGTCGCCGCAGGCGACGACTGGTTCGTCAACTGGGCCGATGTGCCGTCCGTGCTTCGGTTGGACGACGGAAGTCTGGCCGCGCACTGGTTGCAGAAGAGTGGCCGCGATACGTACGCCTACGACGTCCGTCTGGCGCATTCCAACGATGACGGTCGCACGTGGTCCCCGTCGTTCCTGCCGCACCACGACGGCACGAAACAGGAACACGGGTTTGCGTCGCTCTTCCAGATGCCGGGCGCGGGACTCGGACTGATCTGGCTCGACGGTCGCAACATGGCATCGGCGGCCGGACACGACTCGCACGGAAGCACCGCAGGCGCCATGAGCGTCTACGCGGGCGCCTTCGATCGCAGTTGGAAGCAAACGGTCGAGACGCCCGTCGATTCGCGCGTCTGCGAGTGCTGCCCCACGGCGGCGACCGTGACGAGCGAAGGGCCGATCGTCGCGTACCGAAACCGATCGGATGACGAGATCCGAGACATCTACGTCGCGCGCCTCGAAAACGGAAGGTGGACCGAGCCGGTGCCCGTCCACAACGATGGCTGGAAGATCGCCGCCTGCCCTGTGAATGGCCCGATGCTGAGCGCGCGTGGACGCGACGTCGTCCTCGCCTGGTTCGCGGTGAAAGATGACGTCGGTCACGCGTACCTGTCGTTTTCACGTGACGCCGGGAAGAGTTTCGGTCAGCCCATCCGCCTCGACGAGACATCGGCAATCGGGCGCGTCGACGTTGCCCTCTTGCCCGACGGATCGGCTGCGGCCACGTGGATTGAGTTCGCCGCGCAGCAGTCATCGTTCACTCTCAGGCGCGTGGCGCCGTCTGGCGAGAAGTCTCCGCTCGTGTCGATCACCGCCATCGATGGCGGGCGCGCAAGCGGCTATCCACGAATCGCGTACAGCGGCGAGGAATTGGTCTTCGCGTGGACGGGGAGTCGAAACGGAATCCAGAAAGTGAGCACCGCGATCGCCCGCCTTCAATCGGAAACCCGCTGACTTCCGGCTGACGGTCCCTCACGACGGCACCGTCTTCATCGGCCTGACTGCCTTGCGGACATGCGCGGGCCCCGCAAAATAAACACAACCAGATGGTTGCTTTTTGGCGGCGGACTGGACTAAAGTGCAACTAAGGAGTTGCTTATGAGCACCGACCGCATCGAGAAAGAGATCGTTCTGCGCGCACCGCGATCGCAAGTCTGGCGCGCGCTCACGAAGGCTGAAGAGTTTGGCGAGTGGTTTGGCGCTCGACTCCAGGGCGCCTTCACCCCCGGCGCACGTGTGTCGGGCCGGATCACGATCAAGGGCTACGATCATCTGACGATGGAGATCGTGATTGACCGAGTCGAACCTGAGCACCTGTTTTCCTATCGGTGGCATCCTTATGCCGTGGATCCCGCGGTCGACTATTCACACGAACCGATGACGCTCGTCGAGTTTCAGCTCCACGAAGTCCCTGACGGCACGCGCCTCACCGTCGTGGAATCTGGCTTCGATCGCATTCCGGCCGACCGCCGAGCGACGGCGTTCCGCATGAACGAGGGCGGCTGGACCGCGCAGATGAAGAACATCGAGAGATATGTGGGCGAACGAGCCGGCTCGTTCCACGAAGGGAAAGCTCGATGAGCGATCCCAGGCGGCGCCGCATGACCCTCGCCGCCGTCGGGCTTGCGGCGCCGGTCTTTGCGGCGCTCGGGGACCAGACGCGGCTCAAGCTGGTGGCCCGGCTCGGCTCAGCGGGCCCCCAATCGATCGCCCAGCTTGCTGAAGGAAGCGACGTGACGCGCCAGGCGATCACGAAGCACCTGCTGGTCCTCGACGACGCCGGCCTGGTCCACAGCGAGAAGCGGGGGCGCGAGCGGATTTGGGAGTTCGACGCCAGCCGCCTCGAGGAAGCGCGTCGCTTCCTGGAGGAAGTGTCGAGCCAATGGGATCAGGCGCTGCACCGTTTGAAGGAATTTGTGGAAAAGTAGACGGCCGATGTCGAAAAGCGGCGGGCTGCTTCGACGTTTCTATTGAAAACAGGAGATAGGCGACCCTGAAGGGTCGCCTCTACGACACGCATGAACATGATCACCGACTTGAAATTCGCTCTCCGTTCACTGCTGCGAACCAAGGGCCTGGCCATCACGGTCATCCTCACGCTGGCCCTGGGGATCGGCGCCAACGCCGCGATCTTCAGCGTCGTCCGAGGCGTTCTGCTCAAGCCGCTGGTCAATCGGGATTCGGACCGCTTGATCTACATTCGCCATAGCGCGCCCGGCATCAGAGTGACGAACACGCACTTCTCGGTCCCCGAGCTGCGAGACCTGCAGGGTCGCGTGAAGACGCTGACCGCCTTCGGTGACTTCTCCACCATCGAGTTCACGATGCTCGGTCTCGGCGAACCGCGCTCAGTGCGCGCGGGAGTGGTCGGCGGGTCCTACTTCGAGGTCATGGGACTGCGCCCGGAACTGGGCCGACTCCTGGGCCCGCAAGACGATGGGCCCAGCGCCGAGGGCGCGGCGGTGCTGACGTATCGCTTCTGGACCAGCGCGTTCAAAGGCGATCCGTCGGTCATCGGCAAACCCATCCGACTGAGCGATCGGCCGGCGACGGTGGTCGGCGTCCTCGAACCCTCGGTTCCCTATCCACAAGAGACGGAGATTATCGCGAACGTCGTGACGAGCCCGCACCATCTGGACGCGACAATGGTCGACGGCCGCGTGCACAGGATGACGGAGCTCTTCGGCAAACTGGCGCCAGGCACCACTCTCGAGGCGGCGCGTGCCGAGCTCCGCGCCGTCCACGGCGCCATCGTCAAGGAACATCCCGAGGCGTATTCAACACAAGCCGACTTCCGCATCGACGCCAAGAACCTGCGCGACGAGATCATCTCGCCCGCCAGAACGATCCTGCTGATCCTGCTGGCCGCATCGGCGCTCGTCTTTATCGTCGCCTGCTCGAACGTCGCGAATCTGATCCTCGCCAGGTCTGTGCGACGCGAAGGAGAGCTGGCGGTTCGGGCCGCGCTCGGTGCCAGTGCGGGAGCGCTGCGCCGGACGCTGCTCGCCGAAAGCCTCTTGCTCTGCGGGGCAGGCGCAGTGCTGGCCGTGATCATCGCCCGGCCCATGGTGGCGGTGCTCTCGCGATACGCTGCCCGCTTCTCGGTGCGCGCCCACGACGTCACGGTCGACGCGAGCCTGCTCTGGGTCGGCGCTGGCCTAGCCATTGCCGCGGCTGTGCTGCTGGCGTACGTTCCGCGGCTTCCTTCGGCGGACGCGGCCAACGGCATGGGCCTCGCGGGTGGCAGCGTGCGCCTGACGTCGGGCACCAACCGCCGTCTGCGGGTGTTCGCCATTACGCAGATCGCGGCGTCGTTCGTGCTGGTCGCAGGGGCCGGCATGCTCATCGCGACGCTGTTCGCCCTCCAGCGACAGCAGACGGGCTTTCGTGGCAACGTCCTGGCCGTGAACGTCCCGGTTGTCTCATACACACGAAAGCCAGAGGAGATCACCGGCTTCTATCGAGAAGCGATTCGCCGCATTTCCGAGCTACCTGGTGTCGATCAAGTGGCGCTCGGCACCATCGTTCCGTGGCGCGATCCGGGATTCTTCTCGGCGCAGTTCACGGCCGAGGGCTACCAGAAGGCCAATGGCGAGGAAGATCCCCGCGCGCGATTCCGTACCGTCTCGCCGGGATTCTTCAGCGCGCTCGGCGTGCCTGTCATCGCCGGCCGCGACTTCAACGAGAGCGATCGCCGTGACGGCGAGAAAGTGGTCATCGTCAGCGAGAGCCTCGCCAGACGCATGTTCCCGGGCATGGACGCCGTGAACCGGCGACTGATGTGGACCGATCCGGTGATGAAGTTCATCGACGTGAGTACAGGTCCCCGCCGCATCGTGGGCGTCGCCGCCGATGTGGATGACGAGAACCTCGTGCCTGAGCCGTCGATGATCGTGTATCACCCGATGGAGCAGGAGATGAACGGCGGACGCATCTTCATTCACGCGAAGATGGATCCCTATGCCCTCGTGCCGCCAGTCACGAAAGTCATTCGGGATCTGGCGAGCGATCAGCCGGTGGAGCGCGCGGCGACGCTGGACGACATTCGAGCCGAGGTGTTGGCCCCAAATCGCGTCAACGCGCTGGTGTTTGGCGGTTTCGCCGGCGTCGCCCTCTTGATTGCCGTGGTTGGAGTGGCCGGCGTGCTCGCGTTCTCGGTGAGCGCGCGCACGCGGGAGTTCGGCGTGCGGTTGGCGATTGGATCGACGCCGCAGCAGCTGCTAGCGCGTGTCCTTCGTGAAGGCGCCGTGATTGGCGTCAGCGGCATCGTTGCCGGCGCCATCGGCGGGGTGCTGCTCGCGCGCGTCGTCGGCAGCTTCATTAGCGACGTTCAGATTCCAGGCGCCGTGCCGATCGCCGCTGCGGCGAGCGTTCTAATCCTCTCGGCGATTGTCGCTTCGCTCACACCAGCGGCGCGGGCATCGCGAGTAGACGTCAACAGCGCCCTCAGATCGGAGTAGGCTTGCTCGACGAGTGTTGAGCATCGTTCGAGCGTCCGGAGCGTTCGTGCTGCTGGCCGGCGTCGCCGCCTACGGCGATACCGGCCAGGTGGCCTCAGCTCAAGCGGGACCGAGGCCCTGCGCCGTCGATTCGGATTCCGGCTGGCCTGACGCCGATCTGTACTGCATCGAGCTCCTGCCCGCGGGCAACCTCGAGTCCGCCTCTGGAACGGCACGTCTGCTGGCGCCTTCATCGCCGTTCGGTGTTGCGGTGACGGCGGCAGGCGAGCATCTGTACGACGTCGTTTTTGACGTCGAAGGTCTGCCGCCTCCTTCCACGCTCGGGCGATACCGAACCTACGTGGCGTGGGCGACAACGCCGCAAATGCATCCGCTCGTCAAGCTGGGTGAGATCAGAAACGGGAGCGTCAGGCTCGGGCGCATCGCGTTCGACCGCACATTGATTCTCGTCACCGCGGAGGCGTCGGCCGGGGTGTCCGATCGGTCAGGCCGACTCGTGCTGCGGGGGACGTCCGCAGCGGTTCGGATGCAGCCGCACGACTTGGCGTTTCTGTTGGCAGGTCTCCTCGATCGGGCCGACGCTCCTGCCGACGACCATGCGCATCACGCGACGGGAGGCGCGCCGGGTCAATGGTCGCCGCCTCCCATGCATCCGCAGGTGATTATGCCGCCGGCGTTGATGACCTTGAGGCCGGATGTCGCGCCTTACGCTCCCGCGGCAGACGATGCGATTCCACTGGCGCGACCGCGCGAGCTGTTGACACTGCGCAACAAAGACTCGCTTGCTCTGACGGCAGCGCCGGTTCGACGCATTCTGTTCGGCCGCACGGTGACCATGCTCGGTTTCAACGGCCAGTATCCTGGCCCGCTCATCCAGGTGGATGAAGGTTCGACGATCACGGTGCGGTTCGTCAATCACACCGACTTCCCCACCGCAGTCCACTGGCACGGCGTGCGCCTGGACAATCGATTCGACGGCGCCGCCCACGTCACCCAGGATCCTGTCCCGCCCAAAGGCACGTTTGACTACCAGGTGTACTTCCGCGACGCGGGAATCTATTGGTATCACCCGCATCATCGCGAGGACGTCCTGCAGGATCTTGGCCTCTACGGCAACCTGCTCGTGCGATCTCGCAGCCCTGAGTTCTTCGCGCCGGCCAACCGCGAAGAGATCCTGATGCTCGACGATCTGCTCGTCGGCGATGCCGGCCCCATCCAGCACGGTCTCGAAGCGCCGACACACGCGTTGATGGGACGCTTCGGCAACGTGCTGCTGGTGAACGGCGAGCCGCGGTGGGCCGCCAGTGCGCAGCACGGAGAAGTGGTGCGGCTCTTTCTCACGAACGTGTCGAGCACGCGTGTCTTCAATCTGTCGTTTGGGTCGGGTGGGCCGGGTGGGGCGGGTAGGCCAGGTGGGGCACAGCCTGCCGCGCCGAAGCTCGCCGCAAATGCGGGTGTTCGAATGAAGATCGTGGCGTCGGATCTCGGGCGCTACGAGCAGGAGTCGTGGGTCGAGAACGTCGTGATCGCGCCGGCCGAGCGTTTTGTCGTCGATGTGCGCTTCGAGGCGCCCGGCGAGGTGCGGCTCGTCAACCGCGTGCGGGCCATCGATCACATCCTCGCGCGGTTCTTTGAAGAGACGCAGACGCTCGGCACGGTGCAAGTCAGGTCCGCGCGCGCAACGCCGGATCACGCCGCTTCGTTCGATCGATTGCGACGCAATGCTGAGGTGGTCGCCGACATCAACCGCTACCGGCCGCAGTTTGGTCGCGCGGTCGATCATGAGCTGTCGATCACACTCGAAACCAGCAATCTGCCGTTTCCGCTGACGCCGCTGATGAGCTTCGAGTCGGTCTACCGTCACCCGGTGGAGTGGAGCGGGACGATGCCCGAGATGGATTGGGTGGCGACCGGCCGTGCGGCGCGGTGGATCCTCCGCGAGCGCGCGACGTCGCGCGAGAACATGGACATCCAGTGGCGCTTCCGGGTCGGGGACGTCGTGAAGCTCCGCCTGGTCAACGATCGCCGGGCGCTGCACGCGATGCAGCACCCGATTCACATCCACGGCCAGCGCTTCCTGGTGATGTCGGTCAACGGTGTGCCGAACGACCATCTGGTGTGGAAAGATACGGTGCTGGTGCCGACCGGCTTCACCACCGACGTGCTGCTCGAGCTGTCGAATCCAGGCAAGTGGATGCTGCACTGCCACGTCGCCGAGCACATCGAAACCGGAATGCGTATGGTCTTTGAGGTCGATAGGTAGGGCGCCTTCTGGCGCGGGTGCTCATCGAGTCGGGTACGTAGGGCGCCACTTCAGTGGCGCCTCGAGGCAGGACTACAGTCCCGCCCTACGTCGGCTCAGAGTGAGCCGCGGTTTTGGGATGCCGGGGAGGAGTCATGAAGAGGATCGTCTTGTTGCAGGTTGTGTTGGTCATTCCGGCCGCCCTCGGGGCACAGTCGTTTCCCTCCCTCCGGCCGGCCGTTCAGGCCGTTGTCAGCGTTCCCGAAACTCGCGTGGCCTTGCAGCATGTGCGCGTCGTGGACGGCACCGGCAAGGCGCCGCTCGACGATCAGACGATCCTGATCGAGAACGGCAAGATCACGTCCGTCGGTCCTTCGGCCACAGCGCAAGTCGCGGCGGGCGTCCGAACGATGGACTTAACCGGCCACTCGGTGATCCCTGGCATCGTCGGCATGCACGACCATACGTTCTACACGACGCGTGGCCGCAGCGTGCAGCTGCAGTTCTCGGCGCCGCGCCTTTACCTGGCCAATGGCGTCACGACGGTGCGCACTACCGGTGGCACGTCGCCGTACCACGAGATCAACATGAAGAAGTCGATCGAGCGCGGCGAGACGCCCGGCCCCCGCATTCACCTGACCGGGCCGTATCTCACGGGCCCCGGCGGCGCCGGGACCATGGCGCAGATCGGATCGACCGAGGAGGCTCGCCGGATCGTGAACTACTGGGCCGACGAAGGCGTCACCTGGTTCAAGGCGTACACCGACATCAGTCGCGAGGTGCTCCGCGCCGCCATCGTCGCCGCGCACAAGCGCGGGCTGAAGTTCACCGGCCATCTCTGCTCGGTGTCGTTCCGCGAGGCCGTGGCTCTAGGCATCGACAATCTGGAGCACGGCTTGTTCACGAACAGCGACTTCGCACCCAACCGCACACCCGACCAGTGTTCCCCTGACATGCGCACCGGCATCTTGAAGATTGCGATGGATGGCCCGGAGATCCAACAGACGATCAACGAGATGGTCAAGAACAAAGTGGCGATGTCGTCCACGCTCGCTGTGTACGAGCTGTCCTATCCCGATCGGCCGCCGCTCGAGGATCGCGTGCTCGAGGCGCTCTCGCCCGAAGCTCGCGAAGAGTATCTGGCGGCGCGAAAAGAAACCTCAGAGCGCGCGGCGCAGTCGACGATGCCGGAACTGTTTCGGCGCTCGCAAGCCTTCGAGCGCGCGTTCGTGAAGGCGGGCGGTCTGCTCGGCGCCGGCGTCGATCCGACGGGCATGGGCGGCGCGCTGCCCGGCTTCGGCGATCAACGGAATCTCGAGCTGCTCATCGAAGCCGGCTTCTCGCCGGTGGAAGCGATTCAGATCATGACCTACAACGGCGCCAGGATCCTCGGCGTCGACAAGGAGCTGGGATCCATCGCCTCAGGGAAGATCGCCGATCTCGTGGTCATGCGCGGCGACGTGGTCGCCCGGCCGGCTGATATTCGTCAGACGACGATCGTGTTCAAAGACGGCGTGGGCTACGACTCGGCCAAGATCCTCGCGTCGGTGAAAGGACTAGTCGGGATTCGCTGAACCGCTTCGCGGTGGTTTCCAGTTCAGGACCAGAGTGATAGGCGAAGAGGCCGAATCGCCACTCTGGCCGTTCAGAAGGAATCGCCGACCATCCGCCGACACGGCGTACTGTTGCTTCTGGGGACTCGGGACCGGCCCCCCTGCAGTGCGAGTCATGAAGAGTGCAACCGGTGGACCAGGCATGATCTGTCCTTGAGCCTCCACACTGATGGGCGCCGCCATGAGCCGTCCGTCGAGAGCCATGAAGAACAGCTCCTTGCCATCGCGGCGCCATCGCGGTTGCGATCCTCCATTGGTCGACACCTGCGCTCGCACCGTGGGCTCTGGAAACGACTGAATGTAAATCTCAAATCGGCCGGCTTCGTTGGATTGGTACGCGACCCATCGGCCATCGGACGAGAACTCGCCGATCATTTCCTGGAACGGCGTATTCGTGACCTGAATGGGTGGCCCCTTCGGTTCGAGAGGCAACACCCACAGATCCCAATTCGTGTTGAGACCGGTGTTGCGGTAGAGCAGCAAGCGCGAGTCAGACGAAAACGACATCGCAAACTTGTTTTCCGTCGAGCTCAGCAGCAACTCGTCCGTGCCGGGCCCGCTTGCGGCTTTCGAATACAGATCGAAGACATTCGTGCGGTTCGAGCTGTAGACGATGCGGCGTCCGTCCGGTGACCAGACCGGAAGCTGATCGACACTGGCATCGAACGTAAACCGCCTTGGGATGCCACGCGCCGTCTCGACCTGCCAGACGTCGGTGTTGACGTCAATCGTGCGATTGACCGCAACGAAGCGGTCGTCGCGTGACAGCTCGGGATTGAGCAGCGCGGCCGCGTCGCTCTGGCCCACCGCGCCTAGTGACTGGCCGGAGCGATCGTACCAAGTCAGTTGCCGCTGCCCGCGCGCTCCGCCGATGCGGAACGCGAACGGTCCTGCTGGTGATGTGGCAACCGAGGCGAGCGAGATCGTACCGTCGACGGCAATCTGGTCGGCAACCGCGAACGGCTCGCCCCTAAGCTCGTACCGGGTGGTGTCGAAGGCTTGAGCGACGAGCGTGCCCTGCCGCACGAACAGAATGTGGCCGGACGCGGTCAAGACGCCGGCCGATTCGGCGTCCATTAATCGGCGGGGTTCGGCGCCATCCAACGCTCCCAGATAGATGCCGCGGAGCTGCTGCGGCGGCGTCTGGTTGTAGTAGAGAAAATGGCGATGATCAGGCAGAAACTGCGGAAACCGGTGGTTTTCCCCGGCGGCCAAGGTCGTGACCTGTCGCGGCTGACCGCCCGTGGCGGGCACGACGAACAGAGCGCCCACGGCGTTGGGACTGAACAGAATCGCGCCGTCCCGGTTCCACGCGCCGCCAACCCCAACTGGCGCTCCGGCGATGGTCTGGACCAGCCCGCCGTCAAGATCGATGCGCTTCAATTTGCCGTCGGCAAAGAAACCGATCGAGCGCCCGTCAGGAGACCAAAACGGTGAGGTTGGTAACTCCGAACCGGGCAACGGCCGCGCGGTCGTCGAATCGAGCGAGCGCACCCAGAGACGTGACATGCCGTCGCCGCTCGCAACAAACACCAGCTTCTGCCCATCCGGCGACAGCGCGAGGAAGACCGGATCGGTGGTTGGCGGTGTGCTGATTTCCAGTCGCATCTCTGACGGGGCAGGACCGGGCTGGAGGGCTCGCAGCAGCCAGTAAGCCAACCCGAGCGCCACGAGACTCACGGCGGCGACTGCTGTCCAAGCCAATCGCGCGCTCGCCGGCTTCGCGATCGTCGCACTCACAACCTGGTCTTCCTGATACTCGTCGAGCTCGATGCGCACATCGGCGATGTGGTGCAACCGTTTCCCCGCATCCTTCTGAAGGCAGCGACGCATCAGCGATCGGAGGCGCGTCGCCGTCTGCGGTGGCAGCGCCGACCAATCGGGCTCGGCGCGCACGACGGCCGCGAGCACGTCGGTGACGGTGGGTCCGGTGAAGGGCGGTCGCCTGGTCAGCATTTCATAGAGCACGCACCCGATTGCCCAGATGTCCGCTTGCGCGTCAACCCACTGGCCCCGGGCCTGCTCTGGGCTCATGTACGCTGCGGTTCCGAGAATCACGCCGCGCTGGGTCATCGCCGGTGTGGTGAGTGTGGGGGGATTGCGCCTCGACGGCTCGTCAGCGGCGGCGAGCACTTTGGCCAGGCCAAAATCCAGCACTTTGACCTGACCAGTGGGAGTGAGCTTGATGTTTGCGGGCTTGAGGTCGCGATGGACGATGCCGCGCGCGTGCGCCACTTCAAGGGCATTGACGATCTGCCGTGCGATTCGAACCGCCTCGGCTTCGGGAATCGGACCGCGGCGCAGCCGATCGGCGATCGTCTCGCCCTCGACCAGCTCGAGCACCAGAAACTGCGATCTCTCGACTTCGAGCAGGTCGTGAATACCGGCGATGTGCGGATGGTTCAGCGCGGCGAGCGCTTCAGCCTCACGGCGAAATCGGGCGATGCGGTCGGCGTCGAAGGCCAGCTCGTCGGACAGGGCCTTGATCGCCACGTCGCGTTTGAGCCGCACATCGCGGGCACGGAACACGCGTCCCATGCCGCCCTCGCCGAGGAGCGACAGAATCTCGTACGCGCCGAGCTGCGAGCCCACTTCCGGGAACACGGCTGCATTATGCGCCAGCAGCCGGCCGCCGACGCGCATTTACAGCGCGGGCTGGCACTCGAACGCAGGCCGTCAAGTGCTGCTCACCTATGCGCGCAGTCACCGTCAATGCGACGGCTTTTGCCAGTATCCACTCCGCGCTTGGCGACGACGACGCGGCGCTCGAGTGGCTGGACCGCGCCGTTGAACAACGCGAGCCGATCATCAGTACATTGGCGGCGTGGCCGATCGTCGACCACGTGCGCGCACACCGGCGCTGTGCCACGCTGCTGGCGAGGATGAAGCTGCCACCCCGAGGCGGATGACACAAAGGTGGCGTCATGGCCGGACCGAGAACCCCAGAGCGGTAGCTGCACTCCTCAGACGCTCGTCGAAGCAGACCAGTGGTCGTTGCTTCGGACGTTCCCGACACCACACCAGCGCCGCCGCGAGCTGCGCCGCGTCCGCGGCGCGAACGCGATTTGTGTCCGGCAGATCTTCGGCGAGCGATCGGACTTTCTCGGTTGGCAGGATCTCGTCCCAGGCGCCGCGCAGTTGGCCGAGCAGCCTGACGGCCGTGGCGCGTTCCTCAGTAGAGAGTTGTCCCTCCCGAACGAGTCGCGCAAAGGCGCTCCGTGCTTCGAGCGATGTTCCCCACCACACCACCATCCGCTTCAGCTCACGACGGAGCTTCCGCCCTTGCGCGGTGGCGGGTTGTGAGCAGCAGAGAGGAACGATCGCGCTGGCGTCCCAGAACGCCACGATCAGTCCTCATCGCGCTCGGCGCGAACGGCGGCGACCGCCGCCAACAATGTCACGCGGGACCGCCGAGTCTTCCAGAACGACTGCGGTAGCGTGCCAGTGCCTTTTCGCATGAGGCCACTCCTCACCAGTGCCGCTTCATCGGCATCGTCATCATCGACGGTGAACGGGACGATTCTGGCGATGGGCCGCTGTCGATCGCGTACGACGATCTCTTCACCCGCGCGGACTTCCTGGAGGTACTGGGTGAGGCGGTTGCGTAGATCGGCGATGTTCGTGCTGCGCATATGAGCTCGCGAACATGGCTATGATAGCCATCTCGTAGCCATCGAGGCAACGGGATTGTCACACTGGTGCTGCGCAGGGAATCCGAGCGCGGCACCCGGTTGATGATCTGTCTGCCGCTCAAGGCCGAAAGCTGAAAGCTGAGGGCTGACAGCTGATGGCTGATGAGCTGATCGCCGGAGCTGATCAATGAGTATCAAAGTTCTCATCGCCGACGACCAGGGATGGTGCTCGGCGCCCTGGCCGCGCTGCTCGAGATCGAGCCGGACATCGTGGTGGTGGCGCGAGCGCACGACGGGCGCGAAGCGCTCTCGCTGGTCTCGCGCACCGACCCCGATGTCGTGCTCACCGACATCGAGATGCCGACGATGACGGGGCTCGATATGGCCGTCGAGCTGCACCGAGCTCGCAAGGGTGGCCGGCCGCGCGTCATCATCCTCACGACGTTCGCGCGGCCCGGTTATTTGCGGCGCGCGCTCGACGCGGGCGCGTCGGGCTATTTGCTCAAGGACGCTCCGGCGGAAAAGCTCGCCGATGCCATTCGCAGCGTCCATCGCGGATTGCGTGTCGTCGATCCGCAACTGGCGCAGGATGCCTGGGGAGAGCGCGATCCGCTGACCGATCGTGAGCGCCAGGTCCGGCGCGCCGCAGTAGAAGGCCTCGCCGGCGCCGAGATCGCCAAGCGTCGGAATCTGTCAGAGGGGACGGTCCGGAACTATCTCTCCGAAACGATCGCCAAGCTTGGGGTGACGAATCGGGTCGAGGCGGCCCGGCTCGCCCGTCAGAAAGGTTGGCTCTAGGGAAAGATTCAATACCAGGATCGCCACATTCCCGGCGACGGAGGCCATCATGCAGACAGATCTGGCAGCGAAACCCACACCGATCACGAGCGGCCACCTCGAGGCCAACGGCGTGAGCTACTACTACGAGATCCACGGAAATGGCGAGCCTCTCCTTTTGCTTCACGGTGGCCTCGGTTCGATTGACATGTTCGGCCCGGTGTTGCCGATGCTGGCGCGCACTCGACAGGTGATCGGCGTCGATCTTCATGGCCACGGCCGCACCGCGCTCGGCGGTCGGAAGATCGATGTGATCGACTTGGGCGACGACATGGCCGCGATTCTCCAGAAGCTTGGCCGCAACAACGTCGATGTGCTCGGCTTTTCACTCGGCGGCGCGGTGGGCTTTCGTCTGGCCGTGCAGCACCCTGACAGAGTGCGCCGGCTCGCGATCGTTTCCGCGGCGTTTGCGCAAACCGGGTTCTACCCGGAGATGTTGACGATGCAGGCACAGGTCGGGGCGGCCATGGCGGAGTCGATGAAGGACACGCCGATGTTCACGTCCTATGCCGCGGTGGCGCCGCACCCGGAGGACTTTCCACGGCTCCTCGACCGCCTGGGCGAGCTCATGCGCACGCCGTATGACTGGTCGCAGGACGTCCCGACGCTCACCATGCCGGTGATGCTTGTCTACGGCGACAGCGACATGATCACCCTCGAGCACATCGTCAAGATTTACCAGTTGCTTGGCGGCGGCTTGAAAGATGCCGGCTGGATGCGCGAGCACATGTCCCGGAACCGGCTTGCGATCCTGCCGGACCTCACTCACTACGACATCTTCCTGGCGCCAACGATGGCGGAAACCGTTCTACCGTTCCTCGACGGGAAGAGCGGCTCGAAGGCTTGGGGGAGATTAAACGAGATGCCGGCGGCTGGACCCTGACCCCACGAGGGCGCCGGTCATCTGGCCGGCGCTGTTGGCAAGAACCAACGCCCACAGCCAGCAGCGATCGGCCCATGACGAACGGGCGCCGGCGCCGTGATTCTCGATCACAGGAACCGTCGAGCGGTAGAGACGACCGGTCTGACTTGCAACCTGACGCCACCAGTCGCGCCGGCGGGTGCGGGGCCATTGCCGGATCCACGCGCCGTACGATCGGCCGCTCGCAAAGTGGACGATGACCGCCATCAACATTCCCCAGTGTTGCAGGTGATCGATCGCAGTGTCGGTCGCGACGCCAATGGTTCCCCGCGCCAGCCCGTCGGCGAGCAGCTCATACTCAATCCACCCGTCGGCCGGCCTGGCGACGGGGAACGCCGTTCGTTTGATCGACAAGTTGGTCGGGATTGGCAGTCGCCAGCGCGGCACCGCGGAGAGCGGCGGGGCAAAAGGACCGCAGGTGAGGGCAAAGTTGGCGCGGTCGACTGCGCGTCTCGAGCTGTCGACATGATTGCGAACCTCGCCGATCAGGATCGGCGTCGTGTTCGCCATGTGCGCCGCACTCACGCGCGCGCACCAGTCGGGTGGCACGACGCAGTGATCCTCATTGAACAGCACGATCTCGCCGCGCGCTTCCGAGGCACCAATGGCACGCAGTGCAAACACGTCGGCCCCGGGGGCGCGGATCCATCGAACGGGCGGCTGCGGCTCTCGATCCAGCGCCGCGCCGTGTCCGTCGACCACCACGACCTCGAAAGGCTCGTCGAAGTCCTGCCGAACGCTCGATTCGAGAGCCACGGCGAGGGCGGGCCAGGAGTGGGTCACCGGCAGGATGACGCTCAGGCGCAGCGAGGGAGACCCGATAGCAGGGAGCGGCGAACTGGACGTCATCTCACGCCGGTGCGACAGACACGTCGCATCGCGTCGTGATTCTTGATCGGATCGAGCGCGAAGGTTGCCTACGGTGTCGCTCGTAAGTCGATCAGTTTTCGCGGAGCACACCCGCTTAGCTCGTTCCTCGACAGGCCGCGGCTTCACGGCCGGCCTCGTCTCGAAAGATTTGTCTGTCCGGGTTCACTGATTGGACCGTGCTGTACAGCTCGTTCGCACGCCGGTGACAGGATTGGCCGCGATCACCGGCGGCTCGCTGGGCCAGCCCGAGGGCGGTCCACGCGTACGCCAACCCGTCCTGAGCACTGCGATCCTTGGTCACTTCGAAGAGCGCTTGCAAAACTCGGACGGCCTCCTGCGCGCGAGACCTGGCCGCCGACGATTCGTCGCGCTTGACCTGCACTCTTGCCAGGAAGGCCAGGACATGCCCCAACCCCTGTTTGATCTGCACATTCGCGGGATCCGTTTCAGCAAGATGCCGGCGGATGACGAGGCTGCGTTCGAGGAGGGGCGCGACTTCGTCAAATGCTCCTTCGAGTTCGAGAACGTTGGCGAGTGCTGCCAGGGAGATGGCGGTGTCGAACTGAGCGAATCGGTTGTCGGGCGTGATTGCCAATCGCTTTTCGTCGAGCTCAACCGCGCGCCGTAAGTGCGGCTTCGCTTCCGCAGCTGGCAAAAACTCCCCCAAGTACTTCTCGACCAACGCGACATTTCTCTGGCGATCCCATCATGTCGGGCTTCTCGGCCAGCAGGAGCTCGTAGTACTCGAGGGTACGGCGCCACAGCGCCGCGCGGTCCTCGGCGGGCGACGCCCACGCCAGTTGGAACGTTGCCGCGGCCAACGTCTGCAGTCCACGGCTGTCGGCGGCATTCCGGTGCCGGTATCGCGTCGCGTGATCCACGGCCTCGCGCGCAAACGCCAGCGAACGTTCGGGATCAATCTTGAGGTTGTAGAGCGTTGATAACGGGCCGTCGATCTGGGTCACCGCACTCACAACGTCGTAGTCCGCGGCCGCGGTGGCGAGGGGCAGCTCGATGGCGCGGGCCCGCTCGTACTGACAAACCGCGCCATCGCGATCGCCCAGATTGGGCCGTTGTGGGTCACCAAGAATGCCGGCGATCTGCCGGTAGGCGGCGGCCAGCTCCAACCTCAGCGTCACATCGTCTGCGCCCGATTCGCGCTCGAGCCGCTCGAGGTAGGCGAGCGCTTCGTCGACAATCGTTTGCCGAACCGGCGTCGATCCCGCAAGTGGCGCCACGGCGTCGTGGATCTTGAAGATCAGTGCGTTGGCCAACTGCCGCACCTCGCGAAACCGCTGCTCGGCACGCGCTTGCTCACGCCGTGTGACCTCGCGCTGCCAAAGCGCGACCCCCGATGCCGAGAGGACCGCGATCAACGCCAGCGCGCTCACGCTTACCACCGTCTTGTTGCGCGCAGCGAGCCGGCGCAGCACGTAACCGGCCGACGGCGCCCGCGCGAGCACAGGCTGGCCCTCGAGGAACCGCGCGATATCGCTGCCAAATTCAGCCGCGGAGTCGTAGCGGGCTGTCGGCTCCTTGCTCACCGCTTTCATCACGATCGCATCGAGATCGCCGCGCAGATGACTTCTCTCGCGTGCACGATGCTCCACGGGATACGGTTGGGATACGCCGCAAATATCTACATCGCGCCGGTTTCCGGAGCGCTGGGTCTCCCGTTCGACGAATTCATGGCGTTCCGGCTGAACGACTACATCATCGCCGCCGGCGGTTCATGTCCGCCTTAGCATGCCTGGGGTTGCCTACTGGGAAGGCGTGGTCGGCCTGGGCGCGCCGCGCGAGATCCAGATGGGTTTATCATTCGCCGGTACTAGTCGGGGCTGGAAACCGCACGATACCGCCGGGGGCTCGCATGCGCGAAGGGGGTTGAGACTCGCAATGACTGTGGCCGTGGTTGCGGGGAGCGCGATCGCGACCGCGCAGGTCCACGAACTGCCAAACGTGCCGCTGGTTTCCAGTGGATGGCAGGACAAGTTCTGGACGCACACGGACGGCACCAGGTTTCACTACCTCGAATGGGGAGGTGATCCTCATTCACGGCTCGGGGGGAACGGCGCTCAACTGGATGATGAACGGCCTCGGCGCGAGCCTGGTCAAGACCAACCGCGTGATCGCGATCGACATGCGCGGCCACGGCCAGACCGTCGGCCCGGACGGCAAACGCCAACGGCGCACGCCCAACATGGACCTCGACGTCCTTGCGTTCATGGACGGCATCACGCCGGAGCTGTATCGCGACGCACTGTCGGCGTTCATCGTCAGGAACAATCCGAAGTAAGGAAATGTGACCGGAGTAGAGGCGGGTCTATCGGCACGCAGCGGCTTTACGTGCCGCTTCGGCTTTGCGGTCCGGATAACTGACCAGCGCGAGCGCGTCGAACAATTGTTGCGAGCGCTGAAACGCGCGGCACGCCGCACCGCGATCGCCGGCCGACTGCTCAACCTCCCCGACCACCAGCCAGGCGTACGCGAGGTTGTCCTGTGTGGAGCGATCTTTGGTCACGTCGAAGACGGCCTGCAGCACCCGAACGGCCTCCTGCGCGCGAGGCTTGGCCGTTGACCATGCGCCTCGGTCGCGCTGCACCCTCGCCAGATGTGCCAGGACATACCCCAGACGCTCCTTGGCCTGCACATTCCCAGGGTCTGTGTCCGCTAAGCGCTGACGAATCGCCAGGCTGCGCTCGAGCAGGCGCGCGGCCTCAGCGGTGTCTCCTTGAATCCAGAAAATGTCCGCGGACCCCGCCAATGAGATCGCGGTGTCGAACTGGGCCACGCGATCATCGGGCGCCGTTGCCAGGCGTTTCTCGTCGAGCTCCACCGCGCGCTTGAAGTGTGGCGCGGCCTCCTCAACTGACAGAAGGGATCCGAGATATTTCTCCACCAACGCGACATTCCGTTGGTATCGAGGTTGGTCTGGTACTTCTGCGAGGAGGCGTTCGTAATACTGGAGGGTGCGACGCCACACTGGATCTCGTTCCGTGCGGGGCATCGTCCACGCCAGTTGGAACGTCGCGGCGGCCAGCATCTCCAAGCCACGACGGTCTCCGGGATTGCGTTCCAGATATCGTGTCGTGTGATCGACGCCCTCGCGTGCGAGCGCGAGTGAGTGGCCCTGATCGTCCTTGAGGCTGTACAGAGTCGACAACGGGTTGTCGACCTGACTCAACGCATTGATCACGTCGTAGTGCGCCGTCTCGGTCGCCAGCGGCAAGAGGATGGCGCGGGCACGTTCGTACTGGCGTATCGCGCCATCGCGATCGCCAAGATTGGCCGTTTGTGCGCCTCCCAGAATGCCGCCAATTTGTCGGTAAGCGGCGGCCAGTTCCAGGCGCAGCGTCACATCGTCTGCGCCGGATTCGCCTTCGAGGCGCTCGAGATAGGCGAGTGCCTCGTCAACAATCGTCCGCCGGACGGGAGTCGATCCCGCGAGGGGCGCGAC
>JBOGIV010000324.1:0-2779 GCA_050747925.1 Vicinamibacterales bacterium | reverse complement strand
GGACGTCCCTGTGGACATAGCGGTCTTCGGCGACATCCTCGGAACCACTTCTTGGCCGAAGCAAGACGATCTCGCCGCGTTCTTGCGGGCGCTTTCCGGACGCGTGTCCGAGGGCCCGCAGTCGGCTCGATGACCGCGCGACTCAAGCCAGTCGGCGGTCATCACCCTAGCGTGCGCCTTGAATTCCGCAGCACTCAGGGTCGTTGTCGTGACCAGGTAACTGACCATTTATAAGCGACCATCCTCCCATACCGGCTTTTGCGCCGCGCTTACGAACAACACGCAGGGCTCTCATTCTCTGACACTCGTGGTGCGCTGCTTGTGAGCAGATTCTGCGACGCTCTCTGCTCACAGCCGGTGTCGCGAGCGGCAATCCGACGGGCCCAACTCTTGCGAGAGCCCGCATCGCCCGGCTTCCGGCCGAGAGAGGAGCAGCGTTTAGAATGGCGTCAATGGCGACCGGATCCCGTCTGATGACGGCCGACCAGCTACTCCTCCTTCCTCGCGGCGGCACGCGCCATGAGCTGGTGAAAGGAGAGCTGCGGACGATGACGCCGTCGGGACATGTCCATGGGAAGGTGGCCGCGCGCGTCGCGGCTCGGTTGGTCTCGTTCGTCGAGGAACATGATCTCGGCCTTGCCTATGGCGCCGAGACCGGATTCATTCTGCGCCGTTCACCGGACACCGTGCGCGCGCCAGACGCGGCGTTTGTCACCGCAGCAAGGCTCGCCGCGATGTCGCTCTCTCCTCACGGCTATTTTCCAGGCGCGCCGGATCTCGCTGTGGAAGTAACCTCGCCCTCCGACACCAGGGGTGAAGTTGATGAGCAGGTCGCGGCCTGGCTCGAAGCCGGATGCCGCGTCGTGGTCGTGCTCGAACCCGAGCGCAAAGTGGCCACCGTGTACCGTCCAGGCGACGTGCGGTCGCTGGGTATCAGCGATCACCTGTCCCTTCCCGATCTCCTGCCCGGTTGGTCGGCGCCGCTCGAGGAACTGTTCCGCTAAGCTGGACGCTTGGGTCTGACTTCCCGGCTGACACAAATCTGACATATCGCTGACGGCGACCGGGGTACGCGCCAGTAGGATACGATGCGGTGCTCCGGCCGCCTCACTCTCTGGGTGCAGCGCTCGTCGCGACGACAGCCGTGGTCACCGCCGCACTCGTGCGGACAGGTGGGCGACTGCTGAACTATTCGTGCCGTCCCATCGCCGACACCTTCTTCGTGTCGCGCATCGAGCTGTAGACGATGAGCGAGCAGAAGATCAGGGCGGTCAGGTAATAGCCGAACCAGTTCTCGTGGCCGATTGACTTGAACCACAGTGCGATCGACTCCAGCGTTCCGCCGAACACCGACACGGTGACGGCAAACGGGAGCCCGACGCCGGT
The DNA here is from genome assembly GCA_050747925.1 of Vicinamibacterales bacterium. Lineage (GTDB taxonomy): Bacteria > Acidobacteriota > Vicinamibacteria > Vicinamibacterales > UBA2999 > 12-FULL-67-14b. The sequence goes on along the minus strand of JBOGIV010000324.1, from coordinate 1,393 downwards.
CGCGCGGACCTTGGTGGGGAACAGCTCAGCCTTCACGACGGCGTTGATGGATGTATAGCCGGCGACAATCAGCCAGGCGATGCAGATGAGCAGAAAGGCGACCAACGCGCTCTTCGTCGACTGCAACAACGTGAGCAGAGGGATCGTCCCAATCGTCCCCATCACACCAAACCAGACGAGCAGCGGCTTGCGGCCGATGCGATCGGACAACGCGCCGTAGGTCGGTTGCAGCACCAAAGCGAAGATCAAAGAGCCGGCCGAGACCAGCGTGGTCTGGCCATCGGTCAGGCCGACCGACAGTTTCAGAAACTTCTGCATGTAGGTCGTGTAGGTGTAAAACGCCGCGGTCCCGCCCATCGTCAGTCCGACCACCATGAGCACTTCACGCGGGTAGTTGAAGAGCGCGCGCACCGAGCTCTGTCGTCGCACGACGACCTTGGACGCGATGAACTCCTCGGTCTCATGCAGGTTGCGTCGCATCGCCAGCGCAACGATCGCGAGCGCGGCGCCAATCACGAACGGCACGCGCCAGCCCCACGCCCTGAGTTGTTCGCCGGTCAGAAACATCTGCAGTACGAGCAGGACGAGAATCGCGCACAACTGGCCGCCGATGAGCGTCACGTACTGAAAGCTCGAGTAGAAGCCGCGATGCTTGTCGTCGGCGACTTCGCTGAGATAGGTCGCGCTGGTGCCGTACTCTCCGCCGAGACTCAAACCTTGAATCAGGCGCGCGAGGGTCAACACGACCGGCGCGGCGACGCCAATGGATGCGTAGGTGGGCGTCACGGCAATGAACAGTGACCCCAGGCACATCAACAGGACCGAGAGCATCAACGCGTTGCGCCGTCCGTAGTGGTCGCCGAGATGGCCGAAGAGCCAGCCGCCGATCGGTCGCGCGATGAAGCCCAGCGCGAACAGCAGCGCCGCATTCAACTGCTGGACGACGGGGTCGTTGCCCGGAAAGAACGCGGCAGCGAAATAGAGCGCGAAGGCGGTGTAGGCGTAGAAGTCGTACCACTCGACGAGATTGCCGACCGATCCAATGAAGATCGCGCGGATCCGTCGCCGCATATCCGCGCGCACGTCCACCTGCGGCAGGGCCTCGGCGTAATTCATGAGGGGACCATACTAGCGGCACGACGAAGAAAGAAGAAAGAACCAAGAAGCAAGAACCAAGAAGAGAGAAAGTGAGGGTGACGGTCAGTCTGGCATGGAAAAGTAGAACGTCGCGCCCCTGTCTACCTCAAGCGCTGGCCGCAGACATCGTGGTGCGTAGCTCTCTGCGATCAGACGATCGTAGGATGAGACGTGGCTCGCGCTGCGGGGCCCCATGAGGCCGGGCACCATGAAGGCGAGGTAGCCTGATGACGATCACCAACGAACAGCACGGCGA
>JBOGIV010000323.1:0-6169 GCA_050747925.1 Vicinamibacterales bacterium | reverse complement strand
GGTCAACGTCACCGGTGCCGGACAGGCTCCGCCGGTGCCGCAGTTCAAGCCGGATCCGAATTTCTTCAAACTGCCGCCCGACTTCAAATGGGGCCAGGTGATCGGTATCTTCGCGGATTCGCGCGGCCATGTCTGGACTTCGAGCCAGGGCCGCATTGCCGAGTGGGATCCGCAGGGCAAGCTGGTGCAATCGTGGGATGCGCGCGGACCCGATGGCAAGTGGAGCACGATTCACGGCCTGTTCGTCGATCACAACAACTTCGTGTGGGCCAACGCGCGCGAGAGCAACTTGACCGTCAAGTTCACGCCCGACGGGAAGGTCGTGCTCGTGATCGGCAAGTTCGATCAGACCGGCGGCAGCAACGACACGTCGCTGATGGGGCGGCCGTCTGAAATCTGGGTCGACCCGGCAGACAACGAGGTGTTCGTCGCCGACGGCTACGGCAACCGCCGCATCATCGTCTTCGACGGCGAGACCGGCGCCTACCTGCGTCACTGGGGTGCGTACGGCAAGCGTCCTGAGGATCCGCCGGCTGGCGCAAGAGGCGGAGGCGGAGCACCCGGCGCGCCTGCTGGTGGGCCAGTCGCAACGACGGTTCCGGCATTACCACCGCAGCAGTTCCGAACACCGCACGGGATCGTGGGCTCGCGCGATGGTCTCATCTACCTCGCGGATCGCGCCAACAATCGCATCCAGGTCTTCCGACAGCAAGGCGAGTTCGTGATGGAGCGGATCCTGCGCCCGCGCTGCGGCCCTGAAGAACAGGCGACGTGGACCCCGAATCGCGCGTGCGGTAACGAAGCCGCGTTCTCGATCGGGTTTTCGCACGATGGTCCCCAGACGTATGCGTACGTCGCCGACGGCGGGTCGCACTTCATCACGGTGCTGAGGCGCAACGACCTCGAGGTCGTGAGCGAGTTTGGCGGGCCTGGCGTGGGTCCTGGTCAACTCGGCCGGCCCCACAACCTCACGGTGGATCCATCGGGCAACATCTTCGTCGCGGAGGCCGCCGGACCGGAAGTGAAGCATCCGACGACGGGAGCAACGGTGGAGGCGGGCTACCGCGCGCAGAAGTTCACGTTCACGGGGACGCGGCCGGCGAAGTAACGACGTTCTAGTCCGCGTCACCTGTGACCTAGCGCGGATCTCGCCGCCAGGACGGACCGTCGCCAATTTTGACGACCCTGGTCACGAAGGTCACGCGTGCATCGGCGACGCTGCCGGTGACCTCCCAGCATCCTGGCGTGGGGAAGACCACGTAGCTGGCGTGGAAGCCGATGCTTCCATAGCCGTTGTTCACTTCCGATCTCAACGGTGGCGCGGGCGCATCGAGCCGGCGTCCTTCAATCCTCAGTTGGCCTCGCACGCCGCGCGTCCATCCGAACTTCATTCCGAGGGCACCGTCTCGAGTCACAAAGCCGGGGCCTCCAGGCTTGAACACCACGGTCCCCTCTGGCCAGAGTCCAAATGGTCCAACTGAGATATGTCGATTGCCGTAGCTATGGGCGTCTGGTTGATCGGTGCCTGCGACGATGCCGTTCGGTTCCGTGACGTCGCAGGTCGTTGCCGCCTCGACCTGATCGAAGGCCGCCAGCGTGCTGCCCTCGCTGCCGATCGTTAATACCGACAGCGACAGAACGAAACCAAAAAAGTGTCGGTTGAAGCGCATGCGTTCCGCTCCTTCCCAGACAATAGCGAACTACGACTACCCTACGCGATAGTAATGCTCTCGGACGCGGGCCGACCACTTGAGGAGGACTTCCCGGAATCCTTCGAGATTCTGGTCGGAGATGTCGCCGCGAGGCAAGCTGTGAATGAACACGTCGGTGACCCCGTCATCGAAGACCCCGCCTCGAATCGGTTCCTCTCTGAAGATCAGCAGTGGTAGCTGAAGGCCGAAGAGGATCCCTAGCCAAGCTAATTCGACCAGTGACCTTCGGCCGCCTTTACGAACTCACCTCGAGCGTCGGAAGCGGCACCTCGCCAGGGACAACGCGCGTAAAGCCGCCGCGTTGCATCAACTCCCGCCCCTTGCCGCCGCGGCCGGTGACTTCGTACTTCGCTGTCGAGATCGTCTGCTCGCTGCCGCGTGTCGTTTCCACCGTCAGCAGGTCGCGATCGCCGCTCGAGACAATGGCCGCGATCACTCGATCTTCGGGAAACGGGATCTTGATCAGGATGACGCCGCGCCCGGGACCGGAGAGGAAGTTCACCTCGTCGGCTTTGCAGAGCATGGCGCGCGCGCCAGAGGTGGCCGCGATGATGGTCTCTTCACCGGTCGTGACCGAGACACTCACGACTTCGGCGCCCTCCGCCGTCCTCGCGTAACGCCGGCCGGAGCGCGTGCTCGCCTCAACGAACGATTCGAGCGAGAAGCGAAGCGCATAGCCATCGCTCGTCACCGCGACCGCGTGAACGGGCGGAACGTCGCCTTCCTTCTTCGCCCGAATCTTCTTCGCCACCCGCGGATCCAGGCTCAACGCCGCAACCACCCGCTCCCGATCGTCGAACTTGAACAGCTTCTGCACCGGCTCGCCGTATCCAGTGGACGCGGGAATGTCAACGATACGACACGTGTAAGCGACGCCCCTGTTGGTGAAGAACACGGCCGTCGACCGGGTGCTGCCGACGAGGGCCGCCAGCACACTGTCCCCTTCTCGCAGCCGCGTCGTCGACAGGCCTTTCACCTCTTTTTGACGCTTCATCCACCCGTCGCGCGACACTATGACGAAGTTGTCCTCCTCGACAATGAAGGCGTCGGCCGAGTACTCGATCTCCTCGGCCTCTTCGATCTTCGTGCGGCGTGGATCGATCCTGGCGTTGCCGTAGGTCGACTGAATCTCTTCCAGCTCTTCACGGACGAGCTTCCATCGCCCGTCATCGTCTTTCAGAAGCGCGCCGATCTGCCGGGCTCGCTTCCGCTTGTCTCCCAGCTCGTTCTGAATGACCTGAATCTCGAGCCGCGCCAGCCGGTACAACTTCAGCTCGAGGATGGCATCGGTCTGCTCGGCGTCGAGCGAGAAGCGCTTCATGATCTTCTCGGCCGAATCGGCTTTGCCGTCCGACTTGCGGATGATCTTGACGATCTCGTCGAGCGCGTCGAACACCTTCTCGAACCCTTCGAGAATGTGAATGCGCGCCTTCAGTTGCTGGAGCTCGTGTTCGAGCCGGCTCGTGACGACCTCCAGCCGGTAATGGAGGAAGTACCAGAGCATTCGTTTGAGGTCGAGCCGCTCGGGCCGGCCGACTTCCGCGTTTTCGGTCGGCACCAGACACGTGAGGTTGACGGCAAACGTCGTCTGGAGGGACGTGTGCTTGAACAGATACGCCATCACCAGGCTGTCGTCGGCCCCGGCTTTCACCTCCAACTCGATCCGGACATCGTCGGTGGACACGTCCTTCACGTCCACAAGGTGTGGCATCTTGCGGCTGAGCACGATCTCGCCAATCTGTTCCACCAGCTGCGCTTTGTTGACGCCGTAGGGAATGCTCGTGATGTACAGCTTGCGGCCTGATCTCGAGCCCGGCCCTTCCTCCCATGTCGCACGCAGGCGCAGCGATCCCGTCCCCGTCTTGTAGATGTCTTTGATTTCATCCGGCGAGTTCAGCAGGTGGCCGCCGGTTGGAAAATCCGGACCCTTGACCCACCGGCACAGTTGCGGCGTCGACAGGTCAGGGTTGTCGGCCAGCTTGATGAGCGCCGTGCAGATTTCGGCGAGGTTGTGCGGCGGGATGTTGGTCGCCATGCCCACGGCGATGCCGGTGCTGCCATTGACGAGCAGATTGGGAACGCGCGAAGGCAGCACCACCGGTTCGGTCTTCGTGCCGTCGTAATTCGGACGAAAGACGACGGTCTCCTGTTCGATCTCCTGCAGCACTTCATCCGAGAGGCGGGCGAGCCGGCACTCGGTGTAGCGCATCGCGGCGGCGCTATCCCCATCGAGCGAGCCGAAGTTGCCGGACCCGTCGACGAGTGGATAGCGGAGCGAGAACGGCTGCGCCATGCGCACGAGCGTCTCGTAGATGGCGCTATCGCCGTGCGGATGAAAACTGCCCATCACGTCCCCGACGACTTTGGCGCACTTGCGATGCTTGGCGTCGGCCGTGAGGTTCTGCTGCCACATCGTGTAGAGGATGCGGCGCTGCACCGGCTTCAAGCCGTCGCGCACATCGGGCAGCGCACGCGACGTGATCACCGACAGCGCATAGTTCAGATAGCGCGACTGCGCGGCGTCGTGCAGAGCGACCGCGCCGGTTCCATCCCCCGATCCGATCTGGCCGCCGCGCGCTGGCGGCAGCGTGCCACCGTCTTCTGAGGTGTCGGGAAGATCGAAGAGGGAGGGCTCTGGTTTTGACTTGGCCAAGCGATTTCAGAATATCAGACCACTTCCTCTTCGAAATCGCTTGTCTCGCCGACCAGCCTCCGCTAAAGCTACGGCGGTCCGCCGGAGCCTCGGCGAAGGCGGAAGCTCGAGACATCTCTCCGAGCGGAGGCGGATGGCCAACGGGGCGACGGACTGTGTGATGCCGGCTGCCGGAATCAAAGTTGTACGTCCGCCGATGCCGGTACGAGCTTTCCTGGATTCATGATGTTGAAGGGATCGAGTGCCTGCTTGATCGCGCGCATCACATCAAGCGCTGCGCCATGTTCGTGAGTCAGGTACTTCAACTTGCCGACGCCAACGCCATGCTCACCGCTGCACGTACCGCCGAACCGGAGCGCGCGCTCGACCAGCCGCTCGTTGAGCGTGCTGATGGTGGCGAACTCACGCGCGTCGAGGGGATCGAGCATGAAGATCAGGTGGAAGTTTCCGTCGCCGGCGTGTCCGACCAGCGGCGCGACGACGGCCGCCTCTCGCAGGTCGGCCTGAGTCTCGAGGATGCACTCGGCCAGGTGGGCAATCGGCACGCAGATGTCGGTCGTCCACGCGCGCGCGCCGGGGCGGGATGCGACGGTCGCGTAGTAGGCATTGTGCCGCGCTTGCCACAGCGTCGCCCGATCTTCGGGAGACGCGGCCCACTGAAACCCTCTCGCTCCCTGCTCACGGGCGATCTCTTCGACGGCGCGGATCTGCTCATCGACGATCGTCTGGCTGATGCCGTGGAACTCGAAAAAAAGGGTCGGAGCGATCGGATAGTCGGTCTTTGAGTAGGCGTTCACGACGCGCAACTGCGCTTCGTCCACGATCTCGATCCGGGCGACAGGTATGCCCAACTGGATGGTCTGAATCACCGTGTTGGCCGCGCCCTCCATGGACTGAAACGGGCAGACAGCCGCGCGCAGGGCCTCGGGCCGCCCTTGCAGACGCAACGTCACCTCCGTGATCACGCCGAGCGTGCCTTCGGATCCGACGAAGAGACGCGTCAGGTCGTAGCCGGAAGACGACTTGCGCGCACGGCCGCCCGTGGTGATCACGCGCCCGTCGGCGAGCACGACGGTCAACCCCAAGACGTTCTCACGCATCGTCCCGTAGCGAACCGCGGTCGTGCCCGACGCGCGAGTGGCGGCCATCCCGCCGATCGTGGCGTCGGCGCCGGGATCGATCGGAAACATCAACCCCGTATTCTTGAGATGGCTGTCGAGCTTGAGACGCGTGAGGCCGGCTTCAACCGTGATGTCGAGGTCTTCGGGACTCAGGCGAAGCACGCGGGTCATTCGGGTGAGGTCGATGGAGACGCCGCCGTGAATCGCGTTGACGTGGCCCTCGAGCGAACTGCCCATGCCAAACGGCACGACCGGCGTTCGTTGTCCGGCGCACAGCGCGACGATCGCGCTCACTTCATCGGCGCTGACGGGAAAGACGACGACGTCGGGTAGGCCTGCGGGATGCCACGATTCGCCGTGGCTGTGGTGCTCTCGGACCGAATCGGAGACGGAAACGCGGTCGCCGAGGAGGCGACGGAGCTCATCGATCACTCGCCTATCTTAGGCGAGGTAATTGATTGAAAAGGCGACCCTAAAGGGTCGCAACTGATTCTAGAGGCGACCCTAAAGGGTCGCCTCTACACGTACATGTACCGGTAGAGGCAACCCTTCAGGGTTGCCTTCATCTAAAAGCTAAACCGGAATCCGATCTGCCCCACGCGCTGCTCCGGCTGCTGGAAGTCGCCGGCGAAGCTAATCGGCTGCATGAAGTTCACGTTCGGCAACCCCGTGCCCAGCAAGCG
>JBOGIV010000322.1:0-7062 GCA_050747925.1 Vicinamibacterales bacterium | reverse complement strand
CATCGTCCACCGTGTGGCGATCGACGAGCTGCTCGTTCTGCTGCCGAATCTCGAGAATGCGACGCCGGAATGCCGCCTTCAGAAACGGTTCGGCGGCGGCGTGCTTGGCCGCTTCGCTCCCGGTGTCCGGCTCGCACGATGCAAGAAGCGCGTGCGCAAGGTCGGGAAACGATCTGCCGCCCGCCAGATCCTTCAGCTCGTCGAGCTGGGCAGGGCTGAAGTCCCGCTGCAATCGCGCCAGCCGTCCGGCGAGCGTTGTCAGCGCGTCTTCATCGATGCCACCGGCCGCCACGTAGTTGAACAGCTCTTCGAGCGTGGCCGACGGCTTGCGGTTCAACGTGTGCGAGTCGGTCTTGTCGTGTTCGCACACGCCCACCGCGTCCACGACGATGAAGCGATCCTTCACGCGCGCGCTCGGCGTCACGGTGCGCAGCTTGTCGGGCGAGATCACGCGCACGCCGCGCCCTTTCATCTGCTCGAAGAAACCGGCCGACTTCACGTTGCGCATGAAGAACAGGGCTCGATCGGCTTGACGTCGGTGCCGGTCGAAATCATGTCCACCGTCACCGCCACGCGCGGGTAGAAGCTGTTGCGGAAGTTCGAGAGGATCTCATCGGGCGTGAGGCTCGACGTCTTCACCCACTCGATCATCTCCGACTCGGTGCCATCGTCGTTGGCTACTTTCCTTGTGACCTTCGTGTGACCGGTGCGATACGTGATCTTCTGGCAGAAGTCGTTGCCTTCGCCGAACACCTCGCGCGTCATCCGGACGATGTCGTCGGCGTGAGAGTCGTCTTTGGCGAAGATCAGCGTCTTGGGCACCTCGCGGCGGCCTGGGAAGGCATCGGGCAACACCTTGTCACGAAACTGCTGGAGCACGGTGCGGATCTGGCTGTCGGAGACGACGTCGCGGTCGAGCTGGTTCGCCGTGTAGGTGAGGTCCTGGTTCAGCAACTCCAGGCGTTCGGCGCGACTGAGCTTGTGCCGCTTGTCCACGTAGACGCCCGTTTCGCCGGCCTCGATCGTGGCGCCGCGCTCGGTCACCTTCGTGCGAATGCGGTAAACGTCGAAGTCCACGTTCACCCCGTCGGTCACCGCCTCGTCGTGGCCGTACTGCATCACCAGGTTCTGGTTGAAGAAGCCAACGGTCTTCCCCGCCGGCGTCGCAGTGAGCCCCACGAGGAACGCATCGAAGTAGAGCAGCACCTGACTCCACAGCTCGTAGATCGAACGGTGGCACTCGTCCACGACAATCACGTCAAAGAACTCGGGGGGAATGCCGGCGTTGTAGACCACATCTGGCGGCTCGCCTTGCCACGGCCTGGCCGTGTCGAAGCTCGACCCCTCCTCGTTCCCCTCGTCGAACTCGTCGTCTCCCTTCAGCATCGAGTAGAGGCGCTGAATTGTGGTGATCACAACCTTGGCGGCCGGATTGATCGCGTTGGTCTTGAGACGCTGCACGGTGTAGAGCGTCGGGAACTTACGCGGGTCGTCGGGCGGCTCGAAGTTGGCGAACTCATCTTCGGCTTGCTTGCCGAGGTTGCCTCGATCCACGAGAAAGAGAATGCGTTTCGCTCCGCCATGCTTCAGCAGACGATAAGCCACGTTGACGGCGGTGAAGGTCTTGCCCGAGCCGGTCGCCATCTGCACGAGGGCGCGCGGGTCGGCTTTGGCGAGCGACGCTTCCAGGTTCTCGATCGCCCGAGCCTGCACCGCCCAGAGTCGGGTTTGGTCCAGTGGCGGAAGCTGGCGCAACCGTCCGCGGAGCTGCTGCTCCTGGTGCACCCAGTCAGCGAGTGTCTCTACGCGTGGAAAGCCGAAGAGTTGCCGGCTGCGCGGGGTCGGATCGAGTCCGTTGGTGAAGTAGATCACCGAGCCGTTCGACTCGAAGAGGAAGGGCAGCGGCCTTCGATGGGCGGGCAGGTTGTCGGGGAGACCGGCCGCGTACTTCGCCGATTGCGGCTCGACGCCCGTGAGGGTCCCTTCGGCCTTGGCTTCAACCGCGCCGAGTACCTTACGGTCTACGTAGAGCAGGTAGTCCGCGAAGCCGAAGCCGGCTTTCATCTGGAATTCGCGCACCGCCACACCGCGACCCGCCGTGAGGTCCAGGTCGGCGCGACTCTGAATCAGCCAGCCGGCCGCGATGAGGTCCGCGTCGATTTCCCGGCGGGCCCTCTGTTCGGGAGTCTCAGGCATCAGCGGCCGTATTGTGCTTCAGCAAGCGCCGCGAGAACGAGACGTGGCTGGCCTCTCCACTCCTGCGACCTGCCGCACTCGCCCTACCTGCCCGACCCGCCCTACCCGGCCGACCCGGCCGACCCGGCCCACCCGGCCTATCTATCCCATACCGGCGGCGCCTGCGGAATCGCAGCGCCATCATGTCTCGGCTCAGACGCCCCGAAGTGGACGCCACCGGGGCCGCTCATCACCGCCTGCCCATAGCCGAACGATCCGGTTCGTGGTCCGATGACGCGAATGTCGTGGCCACGAGAGGTGAGCTCGGCCCGCGCCGCATCTGGCACCAGGTATTCGATCTGCACGTCGCAACCGTCGAAGCTGCCCTTCGTGAAACGGCCCGCCTCGAGCGCCTGCTGAATCGTGAATCCGTAGTCGGCGATGTGCGACACGAACTGCGCGTGCGCCTGACCCTGGTTCCAGCCGCCCATGATCCCAAACCCGATCTTCTGATCTCCCTTCTCCATGAACGCCGGAATAATCGTGTGCAGCGGTCGCTTGTGCGGGTCGAGCGTGTTGGGCCGACCCTTCTCGAGCGAGAACAGGCCGCCGCGGTTCTGCAACATGAAGCCTGTGCCGGGAGGAACCAGGCCCGATCCAAACCCGCTGTAGTTGCTCTGGATCAACGAGACGATGTTGCCGTCCTTGTCGATCACCGACATATAGATCGTGTCGTTGCCCTGCGCATTGGTCACGCCGTCCAGTCGGGCAGGCTCGACCTTGCACACCGCTTTCGACTGATCGATGAGCTTGGCGCGGTCGACGGCGCGCGGCTTGCTCAGCAGCGCATCGACCGGCACGCGTCCGAATCTCGGATCGCCGACGTAGCGCAACATGTCGGCGTACGCCAGCTTCTTGGCCTCAATCATCACGTGCAGCGCGTTCGTGCTGTGGAAGCCGTATTCGGCCAGCGGGTACTGCTCCATCAGGTTGAGCATCATCAGTGCTGAGATGCCCTGTGTGTTGGGCCCGACTTCGTACACGGTCCAACCGCGATAGGTCGTCTTGATTGGCGTGGTCCACTCGGCCTGGAACTCGCTGAGATCGGCGGCCGTGATCGTGCCCCCCTGCTCGCGCGAGATCGTGACGATGGCGTCAGAGGTTCGACCCTTGTAGAAGCCGTCGCGGCCGTTGGAGGCGATCAATCGAAGCGAGGCGGCCAGATCGGGATTGCGGAAGACTTCACCAGCCTTCGGCGCGCGGACGCCGTCGATGAGGTACGTCTTGCGTGAGTTCGGATGCGCGCTGTGCATCTTCACCGAATTGCTCCACCCAGCTGCGATTTTTTCCGACACCGGGAACCCGTTTTCGGCGTAGTAAATCGCCGGCGCGAGGAGCTCCGAAAATGGCTTGGTGCCGAATCTCGTCCGCATCGCGTCCCATCCGGCGACGACGCCAGGGACGGTCACCGAATAGATGCCCCGTTGTGGCATCTCCTTGATGCCTTTCGACGCGAGGAGGTCCACGGTGAGTCCTGTCGGCGCCCACCCGCTCGAGTTGAGCGCGTGCACCGTCCCCGTCTTCGCTTCGTAGAACAGAATGAACAGGTCGCCGCCCAAACCGTTGCCGGTGGGCTCCATCAGTCCAATGGTCGAGTTGGCGGCGATGGCGGCGTCAATCGCATTGCCGCCGCGCTCGAGAATCTGCACACCCGCCCGCGCCGCGAGCGGCTGACTCGCCGCCACGATTCCAAACCTCGTCGCCACCACCGATCGGCCGACGATCGGGCCCTTGGCGGCTTGCGGCTCCTGCGCACGGCCACTCAGGCTCGAACACGCGAGGACCAGTGCAACGGCGATGTATCGGCTCTTCATGGCAATCTCCTCTTTGGCGCCTGAACTCCGGCATTCTGGCTCAAAATGAGCCCGAGAAAAAGGAACCTGTGATGAGAAGCCGCCCCCACCTTCGCCATCAGATACGATGTCCCGATGCCAGGACTTCGAAGACCAACGGTTTGGGCTCTCGCCGCGGGTGTCGCCTTTGGGCTTGCGGGCGACACAGGGTTGAGTGTCTTCGGGGCTACTCAGAAAGACGTGAAGATGATCACGACTCGGGCGAAGGGAGAATTCGAGGTCAAGCTTGTGCCGCAACCTTCAGACGACAAGTCTGAAGGTTCGCCAATGGGGCGCATGACCATCGACAAAGTGTTTCGTGGCGATCTCGAAGGTATGAGCAAAGGAGAGATGCTCACTGCCACGGCGCCAACCGTCAAGGGCTCCGGCGTATACGTTGCCGTCGAACGAGTGGCCGGAACGCTGAACGGGCGCAAGGGCACGTTTGCGCTCCATCACACGGGCATCATGGACCGCGGCACACAGAATTTGACCGTCACCGTCGTGCCCGACTCCGGGACCGGGGGGCTGGCCGGCATGACCGGCACGATGAAGATCATCATCGAGGGCAAAAGGCATTTCTACGAATTCGACTACTCGATCGAGAACTAACCAGGTGCCAAGGGTGCCAGAGGTGCCAATGTGCCAAAGGTGAATCGACGCCGGTTTCTTCAGGTCGGCGGCGCCGGCGCTGGACTCGGCCTCGCCCTTCCGGGCGCGACCCTCGGGGCCGCACACACGACGCGAATCAGCGAGCCTGAGACCGATGACAAGGTGATTCGGTTGAGCGGCGACGGCCTCGGCCTCACTCCACCGCAGTACTCGCGTCTGCTGACGCGGCTGCTCGATGAACAATCGATGACGCCAGACTCCTACTCTCTGGGCGGCGTTGTCGAGGAGCTGGAAGCCGAATTCGCCCGGCTGCTCGGCAAAGAGCGGGCGATCTTCATGCCGACGGGAACGCTCGCGAATCACCTGGCGGTGCGCGCGCTTGCCCGCGGTCCCATTCGCGTCATCGTGCAGGAAGACAGCCACTTCAATCAGGACGAAGGTGACTGCGCGCAGACGTTGAGCAACCTCACGCTCATCGCGCTCGCCGCCGGCCGGGCGACATTCACCGCAGACCAGGTGCAGCGCGTGCTCGACACGACCAGGGGCGCGCGCGTCGTTCGACCGGTTTCCGTCATCGCCATTGAGACGCCCGTTCGGCGAAAGCAAGGCGAGCATTTCGACGCGGCGGAGATGAAGAAGATTGTCGCGCTGGCCAATCGCGAGGGCATTCGTCTGCACCTCGACGGCGCGCGCTTGTTCTTGCAGGCGGCGTATACGCGCGAGAACATCGTCGAGACGGCCAAGATGTTCGACACGGTGTACGTGTCGCTCTACAAGTACTTCAACGCCGCATCAGGAGCGATTCTCGCCGGACCTCGGAGCCTGCTCGACGGCATGTATCACGACCGTCGGATGTTTGGCGGCGGTCTCAACGCCGTCTGGCCGTTCGCCCTGGTCGCGTTGCATTACCTGCGGGGGTTCAGCGATCGGTATCGACAGGCTGTTCGGATCTCCGAGGAGCTGATCAAGGGGCTGAGTCACCGGGACGCCTTTGCCGTTGAGCGCCTGCCATCGGGAACCCACATCTTTCGCCTCAGGATTCGAGGGACCGACGCTTCTGCGTTTCAGAAGCGCCTCGCCGCCCAGGGAGTGATATTGCCGGGTCCAAATCAAGGCGCGTTTCTGATTAACGTGAACGAGACGCTCAATCGAACGACCGCGGCAGAACTGATCGATAAGCTCGTTCGCGCAGTTGCGAGCTGATTACATCGGCTGTGCCTGTCTCGCCGACCAGCCTCCGCGAAGGCGGAAGCTCGAATCGAAGCCAATGAGCGAAGGCGGAACCCGTCTCGAACGCCTCGTTGGCCGCCTCAAGCGCTTTCACGGCAGCCCTCCTGAGCCTCCGACCCGCGATCCATTCCGGCTGATTGTGTGGGAACAGGTGGGCTACCTCGCCGACGACAAGCGGCGGCTGGAGGCCTATCGGATGCTCGAGGAGCGTGTTGGCCTCGGACCTGCCGACATTCTGCATGCGCCTCTGGCTACGCTCCGGGCGGTGACTCGACGAGGCGGCGCGATCGGCAGCAACGAGCGCGCGAGTCGTCTGGGCGCCTCCGCCGACCGGGTGATCAAAAAATGGGACGGCAATCTCAAGCTCGTCCTCGACCTGCCATTAGCCGCCGCCCGCAGCGAGCTCATCAAATACCCCTCGATCGGCGGGCCAGGCGCCGAGCGCATCTTGTTGCTGACGGGCGCCCATCCCGTACTTGGTCTCGATTCCAACGCGCTGCGTGTTCTCCAGCGCCTCGGCTATGGCGACGAGCGAGCGCCGTGGGCTCAGGGCTACCGCCAGACGCAACAGGCGGCAGACGGCGATCTCCCGCGCGCAGTCCCGATCCGCCGTCTTGCCTACCTGCTCTTGAAGCATCACGGTCAGACCCTGTGCCGGCGCACACTGCCGCGCTGTACGGAATGTCCCGTGCTTGACGATTGTCCGACAGGAAGAGACGCTGTTGCATGACGGCTTTCGTCCGCTGCGTGCTCGGTGCATCGCTCGTCATGGGCGCCTGCGCGAACAGCTCGCCTTCGGCCCCGAGCGGAACCCAACGACCGGCACTCGCCGGCCCTCCGATACGTGTTCTGATGGTCACCGCCACCTTTGGCTTCCGCCACGAATCGATTGCGACCGCACGGGAGGTGATGGCCAGCCTAGCGGCATCCACCGGCGAGCTCACGGTGACGGCGACCGAGGATCTCGCGCAATTCACGGCCGCGAATCTGCAGAACTACGATGTTCTGTTCTTCGCGCTCACGAGTGGCGAACTGCCGCTGTCAGCCGCTCAGAAAGCCGCGGTCCTGAGTTTCGTTTCGGACGGGAAAGGATTCCTCGGCGCTCACAGCGCCACCGACACGCTGTATGAGTGGCCCGAGTACGGGCGACTGG
>JBOGIV010000321.1:0-3912 GCA_050747925.1 Vicinamibacterales bacterium | reverse complement strand
CGAGGCTCAACGACTTCGGCCGGTCCACCAATCCCGTGACCTTGAGGCGAAAGGCGACCGGGTCGATTTCGGGATGCCCGTAGTGTTGAGTGGTGAAGAACTGATCCTTCGGAGTGAACGTGCTCGTCAGCGTCCGCGTGTCGAAGAGCCGTCGATCGACGGCAGGGCTCGGATTGAAAGTGGCCGGGAATTCGGTGAACGGCACCACGGTCTCACCCTGCGCGAGCGCGGGCAGCGCCCACTCTGGTATGCCGAACACGCTCAGCCCCGCCAGGGCCACGCCGCCCTTGAGTACTTCTCGACGGGTGCTTTGTTTCCTCATGTGTGCCCCTTTCCGTGAATAGATGGATCTCAGACAACGCCCATCATACTCCCGGAGGAAGCCCACGGGGGTCCTGAGCGCGGCAGGCTGACTATATTACTGGCGCGCCCGAAGCATTACTGGCGCGCCTGAAGCGCCTCGGCGACACCAGCTATCGTGGTGGCGGTTCCGGCGACGGGTGCATGCGCTCCAGCCAGCGATAGAGGGATCGCCGGCCGACCCCAAGCTGCCGTGCGGCTTCGGCCTTGTTCCCGCCGACATCCTTCAGCGTCTGGAGAATCTGTTCGCGCTTGGCGGCCCTCAGGAGATCGCCTTTGCCGTTCGCCGGCCGACGCATGATTGACGTCACCGATCGTGGATACGAAAGGGTCTGACGGGGCATCGCGGTCATGACATCCCGATCGGACAGCAGCCGGTGATGGCTGAGGACGCAGGCTCGCTCGAGCACATTCTGCAGCTCACGGATGTTTCCTGGCCAGTCGGCCTCGAGCAAGACCCGCTCGGCCGCGGCGCTCACACCGACGATCGTCTTTTTCATTCGCTTGGCGCACGCGCGGACGAATGCCGCCGTGAGGTACGGGATGTCCTCACGCCGTTCGCGCAGCGGCGGCAAATGGATCTCGACGACGCTGAGGCGGTAGTAGAGATCGCTGCGGAACTTGCCCACTCGCGACTGGTCGAGCAGGTCACGATTCGTCGCTGCGACGACGCGAACGTCGACGCGTCTGGTGTCGAGCGATCCGACCCGCTGGACCTCGCCGTACTCGACCGCGCGCAGCAGCTTGGCCTGCATCGAGATCGGCAATTCGCCAATCTCGTCGAGGAACAACGTTCCGCCGTCAGCCGACTCGAAGAGGCCCTTGGTCGTTTCGGTCGCGCCCGTGAAGGCGCCGCGCACGTGGCCAAAGAGCTCGCTTTCGAACAGTGTTTCGACCACGGCCGAACAATTGACGGTGGCGAAGCGTCGATCGGGCCTGGCGCCGAGCTGGTGAAGGGCGCGCGCGACGAGCTCTTTGCCGGTGCCGGTCTCACCCGAAATGAGCGCGCTTCGAACGTGTGGCGCGAGTCGGCGAACGGCGTCGAACAGCTCCTGCATCGCCGGACTGCGGCCGATCATTCCGTAGAACTCGAACTGACTGGCCACTTTCCCGTCGGCCTGCAACAGCGTCTCCCGGCGCTCGCCGTTCTTTCGAATCGTGAGGAACACGGCGTCCAGCCGATCCCGATCGATCGGTTTGGCGAGATAGTCGAGGGCGCCAAGCTTGACCGCCTCGACCGCCGAATCGACATTCGACCGGTCGGCCATCAACACGACCTGGCATTCCGGCTGATCCTCCCGCATCACGCGCAACAGCTCGCGTCCGCCGCGATCGGTCCGGTCGATGTCGAAGAGCGCGGCGTCCGGACCGAGCGCTGACAGTTCGCTTGCAGAGAGCGGGCCCGGCCGACGCGTGATCACATCGAAGCCCGCCGCGCGGGCCATCTCTTCGACCAGCGCCAAGGTGGCGGTCTCGTCCTCCACCACCAGCAACTTGGGTCGCCAGGTACCAGTCATGCGTAATGTGTCCTCCTGAGGAATCCCGGGGGGCCGGTGGTCACCGGCCCCTCCGAAGATGTGGCGTCAGTCGAGGATGGTCGTGATCACTTTCGGTCGAAGATTTCTCTGATGATCACCAGCGGGAAGCAGAGGTCCGTGAACGGCGGGAATCTCGTCTCGGCGCTCGGCAGGCCTGCGGATGCGCTTGAGGGATGCACGCAGGGCAGTTCAGTCTCGGGGACTTCGCGGCCCGTCGCCTCGGGACATTCAGCAATGACCGGGCGCGCGTCGACGAGGTAATCGAACACGACATGGCTGTGCTCGAGCATTCGAGGATTGGTCGAACCGTCGCGCGGCAACGCCGCACTGACCACCCAGAGATCTGCGGCCTCTCCTGCGCTGGCTTCGAACGTCCGGGCTTCGTTGCCCGTTGTCAGACGGACGATCGTCCCAGCTGAGCCCGTGAAGTCCACCGCGTCGGTGAGCTGCTGGCGGAACCGACCGAACGACCACGTCTTCCCGGCATCAGGGTGGGCCGCTGAATCCGTCAGACGGCCGCCACGGAGTGAGACCGTGGTCGGCGACCAGCGTTCGATGTCACCACGAACCCGCTTGCCCGGCGCGATGCTGGCCATTTGCGCCATCTGCATCGACTGATTCGCGACAGCGGCCCGCGATCCGCTGAGAACGTCGAGCGACGTGTTCTCGAGGCAGCGATACACGAAGCCGTCGGGGCGTTCGCTGGCCAGCCTCAAGTCGAACGCGGAAGGGTTGACCCCTATCGCCGGATGCATGTCAAACGCTGCGGCCGCTCCGCTGCCGCGACGCGCCATCAGGAAGGGGCGGTGATTGTAGCCTGCGTGGGCTTGGCGCCCGGGTGTAGCTACCAGAAAGGATCCGTCGTTGCGACCGACGAAGCCCATCATGCCGACGAAGTGAAGGTTGAGACCCGATGCCGATACGGCAACTGGTCGCGAAGCAGCGGAAGTAGCGGAAGTACATAGCGCTGCCGCGCCGAGGGTCACTCGACTAACGAATACACGACGGTCCACGGGTGCTCTCCTTGGTTGGGGGGCTATCGACCGGCGCCGTACGCGACGAGTCCTGTCCAGGCGCCTAGCCGACCACCGTTTTGCATGAGAACATCACGTTGCAGGCTACGAAGTGCGGCAGCCGCTGAATTGTTGAGTCGGAGCTCACGATCGAGACCGGCAAACAGCTCCGACCGCGCGCTCTCACCGATTGGCCACAGAGTGGCCACCACTGACGGCACTCCCGCCGCCAGAAAAGCCGCCGCCGCCCCGAGGGTTCCCTGACCCTCCTCCCGATTACTCGCCGACTGGCAATCGAGCAAGATGACCACTCCCAGCCTCGACAAGTCGCGCGTGGCGATTTCACGCGTGAGTACAAGACCCGAATATCGACGCCCGGGAGCGTCGGCAAACATCACGCTCGAAAGACCGGGGTATTCGTTGTTGGCGCGAACCGGCGCTGCGACACGGACGACGGCGCGTTCGGGCGCAGAGGACCACGCGGCAAACGCGGCGTCCGCGGTCGAAGGCAACGCCACGTCAACGAACGCAGATTGAGGTTGTGTCGCGGCGACCGCGGTCTTGACGTTGGTCAGAGCGCCGACATCGGCGAGCACGCTGACCGACCTGTCTTGGATCACATACCGATCCCGGTCGCGATCCCAGAGAGCCGCAAAGGCGACGTTGTAGTACGGCGCGTCGGGCACCAGGATCAGGCGCTCGACGTTCTTCAGTCGATCGCCAAGCGGCCGCACGAGCTCGTTGAAGAGGGCGGCACCTGCACGCGGGCGCAGGATCTCGAGATCGATCTCGTCGCGATGACGAGCGACGAGCCTCGCGGCCTCTGGCCGCTCGAGCGGTCGTCGGACCACGTCGATCATGGTCTGCGTCACCAGCCACACAAACAACTCTTCGTCCAACTGGTTCAACGCAACGACGGCCTCGCCGGCAGCGAGCTGCGCTTGAACGCTGTCGGCCAGGCTGCTGGCCTGCAATGCTGATTGAGGGTCGCGGTTTCGAGC
>JBOGIV010000320.1:0-12274 GCA_050747925.1 Vicinamibacterales bacterium | reverse complement strand
GCGCCGCGTTGACGATCGCCGCGCGGCTGGTCGAAAGGTTGACCAGCTCCTTTTCGGTACCGACGTTGTCCACGTGCCCTTGAACTTCGATTCGCAGGTCTGATCTCGCACGGAGCAGAGCGGCGAGTTTCTCGAGCGAAGGCCGCGAGTCTTGATACGACATCGACAGCTCGTGTGAGAAATGCAGGCTGAAGATCGGGATGTGGCAAACACGATCGAGGATTGCCGTCCAGTCCTTGGCTCCCACCACTCCACTTTATGCCGTTTGCAGGTTCGACGGTCCACGGGCTCTACCGGTTACTTTCGCTCGAAGCGCAGGTCCCAGACGCGCTCCTGAGTGACGCTGAACGCGTTCACACGGCCCGCGGCGTCGCGACGGAAGGTCAGCGTGCCCAATGAGGCGCCGCGGAACGTGTCGGGTGCCGTTGGCGTGAGCGCGATGTTCGAGTCGGGTCTGCGCAACGCGATTAGCTGGCCGTTCTCGACTCGCATCGTGATCATCACCTCCGCCTCATCGCTCCAATAACTCCCAACCAACTCGATGAGCGTCGCGGCCGCCGGCGGAGGAGACATGGCCGTAGGGGGACGCGGCGCGGGCGGTGTCGGCGGCGCGGGCTTCAGGCGATCTGCCAGCACGATGGCCGCGACGTTGTTGTTGGCGCGGGTGGCGTCGCCGCTGCTGACGTTGCAGAGCACGGCGACCGACGTATGAGCGTCGGGGTATCGGCTCAAGTGCGCGCGATAACCCGCGGTCGATCCGCTGTGCCAGACGCTCGGCACGCCGCGGTACTGACCGACGTACAGCCCGAGCGCGTAGTTCAGCTCCTTGCCGTCAGTCGTGTGCGCGGCGCGCTGCTGTTCGGCGATGAGCTGAGGGGTTCCAACCGTCGGACGTACAGAGTTCTCGTTCCACTTCAGCAGGTCGCCGACAGTGGTCAGCAGTCCGCCGTTGCCATGGACGTTCTCGAACGGCATCTCCGTGTGGAGCACCTTGTTGTCCTCGGAATACGCGATGGCTCGCCCTTTCACGATCCGCGTGTGATCGTCTCGCCACGACGTGTGGCTCATGCCGAGCGGGGAGAAGATCCGCTGCCGTGAAAACTCGGCAAACGGCATTCCACTCACACGCTCGACGATGATGGCGGCGAGATTAAAGCCGGTGTTGCTGTAGGACCACTTCGTGCCGCTCGGAAAGTTCAGCGAGCGCTGTCGAGACGCGATGTCGAGCACGTGCGCATGCGTGTACTCCCGCGTCGTCCGCGGCCAGCCGGCAATGCTGGCCACACTGCCCCAATCGCGAAGACCGCTCGTGTGAGTGAGCATGTGGCGAATGGTGAGGGGCCCGCCTTCGCCGCGAAGCGGCTTCGGCGAGGTCTCGCCGGAGCTCGGCTGCGCTTGATCGCGGGCGGCGGCGGAAGCGCCGTAGTCGGGGAGCTCGGGGATGTAATTCCGCACGGCATCGTCGAGCGACAGCTTGCCGTCCTTCGCGAGGAGCAACACGGCCATTGCCGTGAACTGCTTTGCCACGGACCCGGCTTCGAAGATCGTCTCCGGCGTGTTCGGGACATCGTGCTCGAGGTCGGCCATGCCGTAGGCCTTCATCAGCGCGGGCCGGCCGCCGATGCTCACGCCGACGGCACAACCAGGCGTTGATCGGCTCCACTTGGCGAAGATCTTGTCGACCTCGGCCTCGAGGTTGGCCGGCAGCGCGGCCACGAGCGATCGCGGGGCGAGGGCCGCCGTGAGCACGACCACCAGACACAGACGCAGATAGTGGAGAGTCTTCATGCGCGTCATCGTAACTCGATAACCAAAGGAGTCGGCGCTTCGCGCCTCCTAGGCTCGCGGCTTTGCCGCTCGTGGGAGTCGCACGCTGTGCGTGCTCCTAGGAGCGGGCGGAACCGAACGACGCCGTGCCCAAAGACACTGTGGGCGCGATTCGCTTCGTGCCGAATCCGAGGGCGTAATGGCCTAAGAACATGGTGCCAACGGTGCCAACGGTGCCAAGGGTGCCAAGCTGCTCGAAGAAGCGCGCCGGATTATGGCGCGAGTCCGGCAAACGCGCGGGATTTTAGCGCATGTGCAGGCGAGAGCTTGTCGTTCCGCGGGGTCGAGCGAGGTCGCGCGCGCGAAGCGTCGGGTTCGATGACAGGCAGCAGTCGATCTGGGCCTTTGCGCGAGGCGTCGCGATGGGCGCCGCGACAACGACGCGGTGATCGAAGCTGTGGATGCGACCTCGCCTTCCGCCTTCGCGCAAACACCTCGGCGGACCGTATTGGAGGCGGCGTCCGCCCAGATGCATTCGCCGCCGCTCACATCCGACCAATTGATCACGGTACAATCACTTCGTGCTCGCCAGTCTGCCGATCACGTCATCGTCGCTGACCGACGATACACATCGCCCCTATTTCCTGTGGTGGACACGGGCGACGGTCGGTGAGTTCCGGGCGAACCTTGCCGATCCAGATCCGACGGTTCGTCTCTACTGGATGGGGGCGCTGCTGCGAGAAGCCAACACCCGAGACGTCTGGCTGTTTGTGACGCCCGCCGCGATTCGCGCGTCGTGGGGGCCGCTGCAGCGCTATCTTGGTCGGTCGCGAGCGATGTGGGCCTATTTGCTCGGGCTTCCCGATATTCCCTGGCCCCCCGCCCAGCCGGCCCTGCGGTAAGCCTCGTGCCCACCGGGTTCGACCCGCGCATCGTGGCTCCCGTCGAGCTGAAGTTCCTCCAGGCCTGCCAGCGAACGGTGCCGTTCCATCTCGGTGGCGGAGCGGCGCTCGCGGGCGTGCACCTGCGGCATCGCTTATCGGCCGACGCGGACCTGTTCGTGCATGATCGCGATGCACACCGCGAGCTGGTCAGGGCCCTGCCTGCCATCGGCCTCGCAAACAAGACTCCCGTCTCGGTGATTCGTGACGCCGGGCATTTTGTGCGGGCCGAGCTGCAAGGCTCGACCAGACGGTTCGAGCTCGACGTGATCTACGAAACTGTCCCCGATCTCGAGGCCCCGCCGCCGCCCATCGAGGGCGTGGTCGTGGAATCGCTCGTCGATTTGCGCGCCAACAAGCTCACATGCATCCTCTCGCGAACCGAGCCGCGTGATCTCGTCGATCTCCTGTTTCTCGATCGACTGGGGCATCCGCCGGAGCGAGACCTGCCGTTGGCGTTGCGGAAAGACGCCGGCATCGATCCGGGTGTGATGGCGTGGCTGCTTGGCCAGTTCCCGGTGGAACCGCTCCCAATCATGCTGCAACCACTCGACCCGGCGCAGCTGCTGGCGTTTCGCGACGACTTGAGGGAACGGCTTCGGCGGCTCGCCCTTCCTCCCGCAGCACAGTAGGCTTGGGCATGCACGGACACACTTTGGGGTTGCTTTGTCAGCAATCTCTTGAACTAGAAAACTTGACTCCCAGAAATTCATGCAGTTGAGTCAAGTTTTCTCGCCCGGCCGGAGGCGGGGCAAAACCAACACTGCCCTAGCGAGGCGGAGCCATACCGCACATGCTTGGGGGTCTGAGGCGGAGCCTCGCTAGTGTTTGAGCCCGGCAATCACTGCGAAGCTGTCTCGCCGCCACACGACGTCAACTCGAAAGCCGGCTCGCGCCAGCAGCGCGCGCTCTTGTTCAAGCGTGAAGTAGAAATCCTCCTTCGCCCACGCGCGAAGGTGCCGACGAGCGCCGGCCATGCCATATGTGCGGGCCAGATGTTGGTGCCACAACTCGAAGCCTCGCGCGCGGAGCGAGGTGTTCGAGGAGACACAGCAGTCGGCGTTCACCAGAGCGCCACCCTTTGTGAGAGCCGCGAAGCTCTTGGCATAGATCGCGGCCTTCGCGCGAGGCGTCGCGATGTGGTGAAGCGAAAACGAGGCCGTCATCGCATCGCAGCGGGGGAAGGCGGTCGAGGTAAAGTCGCCCCCAATCGCCGTGAGCCGCCCGCTCATGCGCCTGCGAGCGAGCGCGAGCATCCCCTGGTCGTTGTCGATGCCAGTGATGCGCGCACCGGGACAGGCGCGAAGAACCCGGCCCGCCAGCGCGCCGGATCCCGTTCCCAAGTCCACGATGCGGGGCGCGCGCTTGGTCAGCGCCGACACCGCGGCCGCCGCCGCATCCAGCATGTCTTCATAGTGCGGAATGAACGTGCGGATCGTCTCGTCATAGTCGTCGAGCTGGATGCCAAGATGTGACGCGACGCCCATGATCAGCTTTCGCCCCTCAGCTTTCGGCTCTCGGCTTTCAGGAACCTAGTGTCATCTTCTCAAAAAGAGATTGCACGGATTCTCAGAATGTATGGTGAAGGATCCTGGTCGAGGCCGAGCGCCTAGGACGGGGCCCAAGAGTGTTTCTCATCCAAAAAGAGCGCCAACGTTGTTGCCACAGAATGGCCACAATTTTGGCGCAACGGGCACGAGTAGTGCATCATAGAGATGTAAATGAGAAGCGACAGCAGCACGATCAAGCCGGCTCCGCTTGTTGAGACCGAGTCTATCGCGATCGCCCTCGACGATTTCGCCGCGGCGACCGACCGCGCGGCTGGAATCAACCTGCGCGAGCTGACCAGTCTCGATTCGGTTGAAGTGCAGACACGCAACTCGACGTACCGGATCACGATCGTCAATGCCTTGGAGTCGCGAGTGCTCGTGTCGGGCGGCGCGTTTTTCCCGACTCCTGTTGTGGCGACAATCAGCGGCGCGAGCCTGGGCGGCAGCATGCTCAAGCGCGGCGTGATCCTCCGAGGATTTCAGTTCGAGATTCTCACCGGCCGCGATCGCATCGTCACCACGCGGGTCCGGGATATTCAGGTGAACGCGCCCGGCGCCACGCCTGGGCCGTTCTAATCAGTCCACATTCCGCGGTCCACAGTCCGCCGGTCCGCGAGTCCACTGTCCGCGGTCCACGTTCACCGGTCCGCAGTCTTCGGCGCGTGGTCATCGGCCTTCCGCTTTTCATCAATCAGCTTCTTGATTTCATGTGAGATCGATTCGCCTGACATGGCGCGCGCCCATGGCGACGGCGCCTCCGATCGCGCCGAGGATCATGCCCGGCCCGATCATCAAGATGGGCAACAGGAAGACCTCCTGGAGTCCGCCACTTCCTTGAATGGCGGCCATCGTGGCGGGATCGTGCCTCACCGCCAAGAGTAGAGCGGCGCCGATCACGCTCATCGTGGCGGCCATCGTGGTCATGGCCAAGCCGGCCGAGACTCCCGACAGCAGCGATCCCGATCGCCACCCTGGCCCAGAATCCAGCAGCCAGCATGTTCGCGACTGCCGCGTAGGTCATCACCTCGGCTCGTCGTGCGAAATCACTTGTCGGCACGAACCAGTCGTACGCGGTGCGCGCGAGGTAAGCCCCGGCGAACAGCACCGCCCAAGGCCAGACGCTGCGAAACATCCGTGTCATCCGCCCGTTATAATCCGCGCGGCGATGGGTCTTCAAGCCGGCACTCGTCTCGGCCCGTACGAGATCGTCGCGCCGCTCGGAGCGGGCGGGATGGGGGAGGTGTACTGCGCGCGCGACACTCGGCTCAATCGAATCGTCGCCATCAATTTTCTCCCGGCACATCTCTCCTCCGATTCCACTGTCCGCGAGCGATTCGAGCGCGAGGCGCGCATCATCTCGCAGCTGAACCATCCTCACATTTGCACTCTGCACGACGTCGGCCGGCACGAGCAGGTCGATTACCTCGTGATGGAGCTGCTGGAAGGCGAAACGCTGGCCGATCGCCTCGAGGCCGGCGCCCTCCCGCTCGACGTTCTGCTCGAGCTGGCCGTGCATATCGCCGACGCGCTCGACGCCGCCCATGGCACGCACGTCATCCACCGGGATCTCAAACCACAGAACGTCTTCGTGACCAGGCGAGGTCAGGCCAAGGTCCTCGACTTTGGTGTGGCGAAGCTGAGTGATGCTGAGGCCGCTGACGATGATAGGGCGGCCCAAGCGACAGCGCTTGCAGCCGCGGTACTGACGGGCGCCGGGACCGCCATCGGCACCGTGGCCTACATGTCGCCCGAACAGGCTCGGGGTGAACACCTCGACGCCACGAGCGACATCTTCTCGTTTGGCGCCGTCCTCTACGAGATGGCGACCGGGCGTCCCGCGTTCTCGGGCAAAACGTCGGCGGTCATCATCGACGCCCTGCTCAACAAAACCCCCGAGCCAGTCAGAACGTCCAACGCCGAGGTCCCGCTCGAGCTGGAGCGCATCGTCGGCCGCGCGCTCGCGAAGGATCGCCGCGAGCGTTATCAGCACGCCTCCGAGTTGCGCGCCGATCTCGAACGGCTGAGGCTGGACCGCGTATCAGGAACCGCGGGCGCACGTGGTTCAGCACCATGGATGCGCTGGCGAACCAGTGTCGCTCTCGCGGTGGGCGTCATCGCACTCGTCGCGGTCGGTTTGGCGCTCACTCGGTCGCCCACGACGCTACCCGCAAGTGGCCCCATCGACTCGATTGCCGTATTGCCCTTCGTCAACGCGAGCGGCACGGCCGATGCGGACTATCTCAGCGACGGGCTCGCTGAAACGCTCACCAACAACTTGACGCGCGTCCGGCGGTGGCAGCTCGAGAGGGACCCGAGTCGACGCTGCGCAGCTCGATCTCGCGCGCGTCTACTGGCAGGACAGACGGATCTGGCGATCGCGCTCAGCCAGAAGATGGTCGACAGCAAAGACCCGCTCGGCCCGACGTTCCTCGCCGCCAGCTTCGCACGCGCTGGCCGGAGAAACGACGCCCTGGCCATCCTGCGGAAGCTCGAATCGGAGGCGCGGCGGTCGGATCAGGGCGCCTTTCTGGTCGCCGCCGTGTACGCGGCACTCGGCGATCGCGATCCGGCGTTTCGTTGGCTGGAAGAAGCGTACAAGGAGCGGGACACGTTCCTGCCGTGGTTGAAGGTCGACCCGGAATTCGATAGCCTGCGCAGCGATCCACGATTCGCCGATCTCATCGGCCGCATCGGCATTCCTGACTGACTTGTGGGTCGTCGGTCGTTGGTCGTTGGTCGTCTTCGAGACTGCGAAAGTGACTCGTAGTACTGTTTGTTCCTCGGTCTTCTCATGGTTCTGTTGTCGTTCGTGGTTGTGCCTTCTTGAGCAGGCGTCATCACACTGCGGACATCGGCGGCGATCCTCGCCGACATCGTCATTGACGGACGTCCGATCAAGGCAGTGGTGGTTCCAGGCAAACAGGGGTTCCTCTTTGTGTTCGATTGGAGCACTGGGCGTTCGGTGTGGCCGATCGAAGAACGGGCAGTGCCGCAAAGCGACGAGAAAACCAGCCCGACGCAGCCGTATCCGACCAAGCCGCCGGCGTACGCACGCAACTCCCTCAGGCTGCCTGACGACCTCATCGATTTCACAACCGCACTTCGCGCGCAGGCCGTCGGTTCCGTCTTGGTCTTTCCTACCGTCAACTTCTGCCCCTTCAGATCAAACCTGCCGCCCATCGCAATGTCAGAATCTCCGAGTAGCGCATGCCGGTGGTTCAAGGACAACTCGACAAGCTGACCGGGGTGGCCCCGTGTCATGATATGGCGCCGTGCGCGTGCGACCGCAAGACCGTTCGTTCGGCGCGCCACTGTTCCTCCTGTTGGTCCTGTGTGGCGGAGCGGCCTCCTGCACGTCCGGGCCCGCCGCGCCAGCTGCCGAACAACCGCCACCCTCGAACGCCGTGGACCGAGCGTCCGCCGTCCGGGCGGACGCGCGCGACGAGGAGTGGTTCGTCGATCGGGCGGCGGCGGCGGGGATCGACTTCGTCCATTTCAATGGCATGTCCGGGCGGTTCTATCAGCCCGAGATCATGGGGCCCGGCGTCGCAATGTTCGACTACGACAACGACGGGGACCTCGACGTCTACCTGGTGCAAGGCGGGATGCTCGGGACGGGGCAGCCGCTGCTGGCTGCGCCGAAAGGGCCGCTGACGGATCGGCTGTATCGGAACGACTTGGAGGGCCATGGAGAGGGAGCGCGCTTGCACTTCACGGATGTGACCAAGCACAGTGGACTGAATCCCCGCGGATACGGCATGGGCGTGGCGACCGGGGACGTGGACAATGACGGCTGGGTCGACCTGTATCTCACCGGATTTGGGCGTAACCAGATGTTCCGGAACAACGGCGACGGCACCTTCAGCGACATCTCGTCACGATCCGGAACCGGCGATCCGTCTTCCTGGAGCGTCTCTGCCTCATTCGTGGACCTCGATCGGGACGGATGGCTCGACCTGTTCGTAGGGAACTATCTGAACTACACGCTTGAGGCGCACACGCCGTGCTTCAACCGATCTGGGCCGCCGGACTACTGTCCACCGGACGTGTATCGCGCGCAGCCGAGCCGCTTCTATCGGAACAGGGGCGATGGAAGGTTCGTGGATGTGACCGCCGCCGCCGGCCTGGCGCGGGAGTTCGGGCCCGCGCTCGGCGTCGCCGCGGCCGACTTCAATGCCGACCGCTGGATCGACATCTTCGTCGCCAATGACCAGGAAGAAAACCAGTTGTGGATCAACCAGCAGGACGGCACCTTTCGAAACATGGCGCTGGTATGGGGCGTGGCGGTGAGTGCGAACGGAGAGGTCAAGGCGAACATGGGGGTCGACGCCGGCGACTTCGACAACGACGGCGACGAAGATCTGTTCATTACGGAGCTGACCGGTCAGGGCAGCACGCTCTACGTCAACACCGGCACGGGCCTGTTCGAGGACCAGAGCGCGCGGCAGGGCATCCACGTTGCGAGCCTTCCGTATACCGGCTTCGGTGCCGCCTGGATCGACTTCGACAACGACGGCTGGCTGGACATCGTGGCCGTCAACGGCTATGTCACGCAGAACCTGGAGGCGCTCGGTCCCGACAATCCCTTTCCGCTGCAGCAGCGCAACCAGGTGTTCCGCAACCGGCGCACCGGAGGATTCGAGGAGGTCACGAACCGCGCCGGTGCGGTGTTCCAGCTGTCGGAAGTGAGTCGCGGGGCAGCCTTCGGAGATATCGACAACGACGGCGACGTGGACGTCTTGATCGGCAATGCGGCCGGGCCCGCTCGCCTGCTCATCAACCAGATCGGCAGCCGCAACCACTGGCTGGGCTTGCGGCTTGCTGGTCAGCACACGCGCCGCGACATGGTCGGCGCGCGCGTGGCCGTCACGCTGGCGAACGGCTCCATGTCTTGGCGCCGCGCGCGGGCCGAGGGGAGCTACGCGTCGGCGAACGACCCGCGAGTGCTCGTCGGCCTGAGCGAGTCTGCCGCCCCCGTGCGCGTGCGGGTTATCTGGCCGAGCGGACGTATCGAAACGTGGTCCGAGCTGCTCGTCGATCGGTACACGACGCTGAGGGAAGGTGAAGGACGGTGACGGGCCGCACCCTGTGGATCGGTTTGATGGCCCTGATGTGCGTGCTCGCCACGTTGGCCGGCGGGTGTACTCCCCACGACGAGTCGGCGCCAGCTGTCTCTGCTTCTGGCTCGCGACAGAGAGCGGCGGAAGCGGCGCGACCCGTCGCGCTGCCCGACGTGTCGCGACTGGCCAAGTCCGTTCAGGCGCAGATCCAAGAACGGCACTCGGCGCTGATGGCCAAGCTCGAGGACCGGACCACGCCCCCCGCGGAGGTCGGCGACGCGTATGGACAGCTGGGTCTGATTCTGATGGCCGCCGAGTACTACGAGGCGGCGGCGTCCTGCTATCTAACCGCGCAGGCGCTGGTCCCGGACGATGCCCGATGGCCCTACTATCTCGGGCACCTCTACCGGATCAGGGGAGAATCGGCCAAGGCGGCTGAGTTCTTCTCGCGGGCCTTGGAGTTGCAGCCGGCGCACACGCCGACGCTGATCTGGCTCGGGGAGTTGTACCTCGATCGGGACCGACCGGACCAGGCCGAGCCATTGTTCCTTCAGGCCTTGTCGCGGGATCCCAGCTCCGCCGCGGCATTCTCGGGCGCCGGGCGCGCGGCCATCGCAAAACACGATTTTCCTCGCGCCATCGATTATCTGGAGCGGGCGTTGGCGGCGGAACCACGGGCGCTCGGCCTGCACTACTCCCTGGCGGCGGCCTATCGCGGCTTGGGCCAGCTCGATCGGGCCGCTACGCACCTGGACCGGCGGGGAACCGGGCGGCCGGCCCCGCACGATCCGCTCATGGAGGCCTACGAGGCCGTGCTGCACAGCCCGTTGACCTACGAGACCCAAGGGCTGCGAGCGCTGGAACGTGGGCAGGTGAAGCAGGCCGCCGATCTGTTTCGCAAAGGCCTGGAGCTGGCACCGGATGACGCGGGGCTGCTCCACAGGCTGGGCACGGCGTTGTTCATGGCGGGCGACACCGCCGGCGCGGTGCAGCAGTTCGAACAGGCGCTGCGGCGGGCGC
Source organism: Vicinamibacterales bacterium (assembly GCA_050747925.1). Taxonomy (GTDB): domain Bacteria; phylum Acidobacteriota; class Vicinamibacteria; order Vicinamibacterales; family UBA2999; genus 12-FULL-67-14b. The sequence continues at coordinate 1,936 of JBOGIV010000320.1, read as the reverse complement.
CTGAGTTTCCGAGGGCGCATTTCGGCCTCGGCATGGTCCTCAATCTGAGTGGCCGCCATGCCGAGGCGATCGAGCGCTTCGCGGCCGCCGTGAAGTATCAACCGGATTATCTGGAGTCGCGGCTCGGTCTGGCCGAGGCCTTGCGAGTCACCGGACGTCTCCAGGAGTCGCTGCCACACTTCGAGCGCATCGTCGAGCTCGATCCGAGCCTCGCCGAGGCGTGGGTGATGTACGCGATGACCCTGGTCCGGCTGGAGCGCTATCGGGAAGCCCGAGACCGGCTGAACGAGGCTAGACGCGTTCATCCCGGCGAGCCTGAGCTGACAGATCTTCTGGTCCGGCTTCTCGCTGCGGCCCCGGACGATCAGGTTCGCGATGGGCGCCGGGCGATGGCGCTGATGCAAGAGCTGTTCAGAAAACCGCCGCGCGTCGATGTGAGCGAGACGATGGCAATGACCCTGGCCGAGTTGGGGCGGTACGACGAGGCCGCCAGGTGGCAGCGTGAGGTGATCGCGGCCGCCGAGCAGGCCGGGCGTGTTGACCTGGCCCGACTCATGGCCGACAACCTTGCGCTGTACGAACACCGCAGACCGTGTCGAACACCATTGAGAGAGCCCGCTTCTCCGGCCCCGCCAGCGTCCCCTCCCAATGCAGGATCGCCCCGACGCCAAGGGGAAGTCCGATAGTGGCACGGATATGCGCGAGTCTTCTGCCGACTTGGACCGGCCCGCACTCCGGGATCGCCTCCCCTTCGCGGTTGCCATCTTCCTCGTCAGCCTGACCGTTCGCCTAGTGCATCTGTTCCAGATTCGGCGGGCACCGTTCTTCACCCTGTTGATGGGCGATGCACAGAGCTACCACGTGTGGGCACAACAGCTCGCGGCAGGCGACTGGATCGGCAACGATGTCTTCTACCAGGCGCCGCTCTATCCCTATTTCCTCGGGCTCGTGTACACGCTGCTCGGCGAGGCGCCGATGACCGCACGGCTGTGCCAGGCCGTCATCGGCTCGCTGGCGTGCGTGTGGCTCGCCTTCGCCGCCTGGCGTCTATTCTCGAGGCCGGCCGGAATCGCCGCCGGGCTGATGTTGGGCTTCTATGCTCCCGCCATCTTCTTCGACGGCCTGATTCAGAAATCGGTACTGGACGCGTTCCTGCTGTGCCTGGCGCTCGCACTGCTGAGCGGGCTGGTCGTGCATCCGGCTCGTCGGCGGTCGTGGCTGTGGGTCGGCGTGACGCTTGGGTGTCTGACGTTGTCCCGTGAGAACGCGGTGGTCTTTGCGGCGGCCGTCCTCCTCTGGCTGCTCTGGTGCCAGCGTCACCTGGGCCGCGAGCGGCTGGCCCTCGCCGGCTTCCTGCTGGCCGGGTTGGCGATCGTCCTGTTGCCGGTGGCCGCCCGCAACAAGATCGTCAGCGGTGAATTTCATCTAACGACGTCGCAGTTCGGTCCGAACTTCTACATCGGGAACAACGAGACCGCCTCCGGCACCTACCAGCCGTTGCGATTCGGTCATGGAGACCCCAAATACGAGCGTCAAGACGCCAGGGAACTCGCCGAGCAGGCGATGGGCAGACCGTTGACACCGGCGGAAGTATCCCGGTACTGGACATGGCGGGCGCTCGAATACATCCGGACGCAGCCGGGAGACTGGCTCGGGCTGATGGGTCGAAAGATCATGCTGGCCTGGAACGCGGCAGAAGTGGCCGACACCGAAGATCAGCTCAGCTATGCGGAGTGGTCGGTCCTGCTACGCGTCGCCAGCCGGGTCTGGCACTTCGGGGTCCTGGCCCCCCTGGCGTTGCTCGGCATCTGGGCAACGTGGCCGCGACGAGCCGAGCTGGCGCTGCTGTATCTCCTGCCGGCCGCGTATGTACTGGCGCTCGTCGCCTTCGCGGTCATGGCGCGATACCGCTATCCGCTGGTGCCGTTCCTGATCC
>JBOGIV010000319.1:0-13511 GCA_050747925.1 Vicinamibacterales bacterium | reverse complement strand
GACAGTTGAAGCAAGTTTCTGGCAGGCCGCAGAAGATGTCCGCCGCGCGGAGCGGGGCGAAAACAACACTGCCCCAGCGAAGCGGAGCCGACCCGTTCTTCTGGGCGGTTTGAGGCGGAGCTTCGCTAGACATCTCCTGCTTATCCGGTTGTTTCAGCAAGGCACAATCTGTAGTGTGGGCGCGTGCCGCGCCCGCCGTTTCCGAAGAATATGCGCGAGTTCCAGCGTCAATTTGCGACCGAGGAAGCTTGCGAGGAGTATTTGGCCGCGTGTCGCTGGCCGGACGGGTTCGTGTGTCCACGGTGCCACCATCGGCGGGCCTATCCGGTGGCCCATCGACGCTGGCAGTGCGCTGGTTGCCGCCATCAGGTGTCGCTCACGGCGGGCACAGTCCTCCACAACACAAAAACGTCGCTGACGATCTGGTTCTGGGCCAGCTACCTGATGGTCACCGACAAACGCGGGGCCTCGGCCTTGTGGCTGCAACAGCAATTGGGTCTGCGGCGATACGAAACCGCGTGGCTGCTCCTCCACAAGCTGCGGCGGGCCATGGTCAACGCCAGCCGAGAACCCCTGCATGGCGACGTCGAGCTGGATGACACCTGGATTGGCGGCACGCAGCCCGGACTCCGTGGGAGTCGGCAATTGAAGGGCCGGACGGCCGCGCTGGTGTTGGTCGCCGTCGAACGACGCGGCGCCATCTCCGGTCGGGTGCGCATGGCCGTGATTCCGGATTTCCGCGCACGCACCTTCAAGGCGTTCCTCGCGGCGCATGTCGCCCCCGGCGCGACGCTGCACACCGATGGCCTGACGAGTTTTGGCGCCGCGGCGATCGACGGCTATCGCCATGTCCCGCATCCGCAGCCGATCCGAACAGACCTTCGTCGCGGCGTCCCGTCGGTCGTCCCGCTGGCCGACCGCGCGATCGGCAATTTGCAGCAATGGTTGATCGGCACGCACCACGGCGTCAGCCGCGCCCAGTTGCAGGTGTACCTCGACGAGTTTGTGTTCCGCCACAATCGCCGGCGATTGCCGATGGCGGCGTTCCAGACCCTGCTCGGCCTGGGCGCCGGTCGATCCCCAACGTCCGCTCGTCGCCTGTGGGGCGGCCAGGATATCCTCATCGTCGGCAAGTCCTGATCGCAACATCTTGGGGTCTGCTGAAACAACCGGATAAGCAGGAGACATCTTCTAAGGCCACTATCGCGACGTTTGAAGCAAGTTTTCGGCGGGCCTTGGAAGATGTCTCGCCCCGCGGCGCGGGGCAAAACTACACTGCTCCTAGCGAAGCGGAGCCGACGTGTTTTTCTGGGCGGTTTGAGGCGAAGCTTCGCTAGTGTTCACGGCGCGTTCGCCTCGCGACTGACGTCCCAATACTCGCGCAGCAGCAATGCCATGAGGATCAGCTCTCCCCACATGAACCACGCGCCCCTGATGAACAGGGCCCACACGTCCACCTCGAACACCCGTGTGAGCAGGCTCGTCGGCACGAAGAAGGCCGACACGAGCACGTAGGCGACAGCCCACGCCGCCAGGCGCAGACGATAGCCGACGGCGAGATAGCGGGCGAGCAGCACGGCAAAGGGAAGCGCCAGTATCGACAAGTAGTAGTAGTGCGAGAAGAAGTAGCACGCGCAGATCGTGGTGATGATCGCCACCTCGAGTGACCGTCTCCAGCCCTCCCGCACCGCTGATACCTGCGCCTCGCGCTCGAAGCGTCGGTGTGCGGTGAGGTAGAAGCCCGCGGTGAGCGCACAGACGAGCAGGTAGCTGAGGTTGGGCGGGAACCAGGGTCGTCGGGCGCCGAGCGAGCACATCGCGTGGCGGATGTCGGTAAGGGTCGTTTCGCTGTCGAACCAGCCGTTGCAGAACCCGAAGCCGACCAGCTCATTCGCGGCGTCCAGCTCGTATTCGTAGCTCAGCACCCGCAGGACTTGCGCGGCGTGGTTGGGCACGTTGTTGTTGAAGAACAGCCTGAGGTCGAAGAGCGCGTGCGACGCGGCCAGGATGACGAGCGAGCTCAGCCCGAAGGCGACCGCCGCTTTGACCCAGCCGCGGCCCACCACCCACAGGCCGAACAACAGCGGGATGTACTTGAACCAGGCGACCCAGGCGAGGATGGCGGCTGCCCAGCTTCGCTGATCGCGAACGAGCAGCCACATGGCGAACGTCAGGCCCAGAAGCGCGACGACCTCGAACTCACGCTGCAGGTAGGCCTGCAGGAGCGGAAAGAACAGCAACGTTGACGCCACCAATGGGATTGTGTGCGCCACGTGCGGCGCGAGCCGGTTGAACGTGTCGCGCAGCAACCAGAGGATGACGCCGATGACGATCGCGTACGGCAGCAACAACGCCTGAGCCATTTCGGCGTACGTGTCGAACCACGCCATCGGGTACAGCACGAGGTACTGCGTCGGGCCGTGGAAGTACGTGTCGACGTGGTAGCCCCACGAGCCCCGGATGTCGGGGCTGTCCCACAGCACGGGATTGACTGTGCGCACGTACGCGCCGGGGAGCGAGGCATAGTAGTCGCCGTGTGTGTACGTCATCGCCGCGATGACGATTCGCCCGACCCGGAGGGCAACCAGCGCGAGCAGCGGCACGGCGAGCCAGCGCGGCACCTGTCGCTTGGTCATACGGTCACGTTATTGATGGGCCCCACCAAACGCCGCTTGCACCGACCGGCTCGTGATCGCCGACCCGTCGCCGAACGCTTGAGGAAACGCGCGCGCAATAGCGGCCGCGACGAGCGCGTGGCCTTCGGCCGTGAAGTGAATGTCCTGCAGGAAGAAGAGGAGTACGCCCGCGCGAGAGGCCCGCTCGAACGCGGCATGCAGGTCGAGGAACTCGATGCCCTGGTCGTGGGACCACGCCTTGACGGTGTCGTGGAAGTCTTTTCCTTCGATCGCGATCCGGCCATCGCCCATGAGCCGGTACCGAGACGGCACGGCCATGAGGATCAACTGCGCTCCGCTCGCGCGCACGCGTCGATTCAATTCGACCAGGAGTCCTGGCGTCGGCCCGGCCCATTCGGGATGCTCTTCGACGACGACGCCGACGGTCCACTGCGCTTCGCCCGCGTGCTCCCATGCCCAAACGGCCCGCATGCCGACCATCCTCACGAACCGAGCGAGATAGGATCGTCGGAGTGTGGCAAAGAGCCACCCATCGGCCGGGCCCTGAATCGCCACCGGCCAACCCTCGCGGATGACCGACGACGCGAGGTAGCCGACGTCTTCTCCCACGTCGCCTCCAAAGAGCAAAACGAACACGTGAGTGGGGCGCCACTCCGCTACCTGAGTCGTCCACTGAACCAGATAGATCGCCGGGCTGTAGGATCGAACGCCGTAGTTCCGGATGTGACAGGTTCGTCGCGCCGCGTGTTCGAGCAGGCCGGCGAACGACTGGTCGAACGGCACCTGGCCGGCCTCGGTGAACGAGTCGCCCATCAGTGCCACCCGGCACGGCGCAGCCGACGAGGGCATGCCAGTCGCCGGCGACGTGTTGCCGACGACGCGTCCCGACTCGTCGTAGCGGATCTGGAATCCTCCAAGTTCTCCCGACGGATGCTGCTGAATGAACGAGTAGTTGCGCGGGTGCACGTGATGGAGCACCGGGTCGGGTTCCATCGGCGAATTGCCGAATCCCATGTTGATCAGTCGGAGTGTGACTTCGACGCCGCCGAGAGCGGCTAACAGTCCGAGGATCAGCGCGCCAATCCTGAAGCGTGCTGTCATGCGCCAGCGCGACGGGCGATCATGTGTCGGTGGGTACTCGGAACACCGACCGATATACTACCGCGCTATCACCACTCTCCTGAAGATCGGCGTTTCTGCCTTCGGCTTTCTGCTTTCTGCCCTCGTCTATCTTTACGACCTCGATCGCTCGCCGGTCTATCTCGGATTGGACGAGGCGCATTTTGCCGTGCACGCACAGGCGATCGCCGAGACCGGTCGCAATCTGAACGGCGACTTCCTTCCGCTGTTTGTGAGTCTGGCGGATCCACTCGGCGATCAGCCACAACTGGCGTGGGGCGAGAGCTGGTATCACCCGCTCCTGTTCTATCTGATCGCGCTCGCGTTGAAGGTCCTGCCCCTCTCTGAAGCATCCGTGCGTGTGCCCAGTGCGCTGATTGCGGGGACCCTGAATGTGGCGCTGATGTACGCGATCGCGATGCGACTCTTTCGCACGCACTGGATCGCGATCGGCGCTGCGACGATGCTCGCGCTCACGCCGGCGCATCTCGTCTTAGGACGACAGATCGACTACCTGTCCCCATTGCCGTTTCAGCTGGCGTCGCTCTGGTGCTTGCTCGCGTTCAGGGATACCGAGCGTATCGGCTTCGCGTTCGCCGGTGGGCTGATCCTCGGCATCGGCTGTTACAGCTACGTGTCGTCATGGATGTTGATGCCTGCCCTGTTCGCGTTCTCATGGCTCATCTATCGACGGAGTCGCATCGGCGCTCGCCGCCCGCTTGCCGCCGCCGCTACTGGCTTTGCGATGCCGCTCTTGATGCTCGCGCCGTGGCTCTGGTCACACCCGCAGATGCTGGACAACCTGCTCGCGTCGCAATCGATGTCGGTGGTTGACACGTTTGGACGTGGACTGCCGATGGCGCAGGTGCTGCAGCGGACGCTGACGACGTACTGGTCCTATTTCAATCCGGCGTTCTTGTTCCTGACAGGAGGTCCAAGCCTGAGCACGGCCACGGGGCAGGCCGGTGTGTTCCTCCTGCCGGTTGTGGTGCTGCTGCCTGTCGGACTGGCGATGATGTTCCGAGCCCCGCAGCTGGGCGGCATGCAGTGGGTGTTGCTGCTGGGACTGCTGGTGTCGCCCATCCCGGCAACGCTCAAGGGCATGCCCCACGTTGTTCAACGCACAACGACCCTGTTGCCGTTCGCGGTACTGATTGCCACCTGTGGTGCATGGGCGCTCTGGCACTCGTCATCACGTCTCGCCCGTGCGCTGCTCGTGCTGCTGCTGGTCGCCCTGCCGATCCAGTTCGCCTTTTTCTACGCGGACTATTTGACGGGTTATCGCCTGCGATCGGCGTCGGCGTACGACCGAACGGCCTTCGTCGAGACGGCGCGTGTGCTGCTCGATGTGGAATCGGCAGGCGGCGTGCCGGCGATCTATCTGACCGCGCCCCTCTATGATGTCAGCGCGAAGTGGCGATTCTACGCGACCAAGGCACATCGCGCAGACGTGCTCCACCGGACCCGGTACTTCAACGGTGACTTGACGGCGATCGGTGACGCTCCTTCTGGCAGCCTCGTCGTCGTGGAACCTGACAATCCGCGCATCGACCCCGCCGTCTCAACTGGTGGCTGGTCCATCGAGCGCCGAGTCACCGACCTGACAGGCCGGCCCACGCTGACCGTGCTGCGGAAGAAGGGTGGCTAAACCCTGAACTGAAACTTTGAACTGGACTGAAACTTTCAACTTCAACTGTGAACTGTCAACTCTTCAACTCTTCAACTTTCCTCCCGTGCACCATCCATCCTCTTTCCTGCGCGACGGCCACGACTTCAAGGCCCGCCGATTCGGCGAGCGCGGCCGCACCCGCGCGTGAGTAGCGCTTCTCGATCGGCGCCGAGAGGCGGTCGAACAGATCGCCCACCATGCTCCACGCATGCGTACCGTGGCGATAGGGAAAGCGCGCCGCCCACCGAAAATGACGCGAGGGAATCGTCAGTAACACATAGACCACCGGAGACAGCACGCGGCAGAGGACCATCAGCAGGGCCGGCGGCATCCGCGTGGTCACGACTCGCATGCTGTTGACCGCCGTCAGCGCGAGACGCCAGTACCACGCGCGATCGGAGAAGTCTTCATACACATAGAAGAGCAGTGGCGCTCCCGGCTTGAGCGTGCGAGCGATCTCCTGTATGGCGAGCGGAGGGTTGGGTGTGTGATGGACGACGCCGTACGAGTAGGCCCCGTCGAAGACGCCCGAGATGATGGGCAGCCCGAGAAGATCGGCTTGCACGATGTGCGCACGTTCCAGGCCACGGGTCCGAGCCGCGCTCGTCGCGACGCCACCCGTGCTCAGCTCGACGCCGATGACCTCGCAGCGTGGATCGAGCGCCGCCGACGCCAGGTCGATCCCTTCGCCGCAGCCCGCGTCGAGGATGAGACCCTCGAGGGTCGGGCTACCCAGAGCAGCGTGCATGGTCGACAGGTGATACGCGATGGGTTTCGTGATCGGCTGCGCACGTTCCTCCTGCGCACCCCACATGTAGCCGAAATAGACCGCCGTGTTCGTCGTGTCGCCAATGAATCGCGGGATGCCTTCGTGCACGGGCACGCGGTGCGCGCAGGCCTGGCACGTGAGCTCCTCAGCACCGCTTCGAAACTCACCGCCGCAGCGCGGGCATTGCAGGACCCGAAGCAGGGTCGCGCGAATCATCGATGGGCTGGAAGGATCGATTGCGCGCAGCTCGCTAGAAAACTTGACTCCAAAGAATCCATGCATTTGAGTCAAGTTTTCTCGCCCCGCCGGAGGCGGGCAAAACAACACTGCCCTAGCGAGGCGGAGCCGCTGCATCCAGTTTTCTCTCGGCGGTCTGAGGCGGAGCCTCGCTAGCTATACTACCGCAATGTTTCGCTCGACCCGGGCGGCGGGCCGCGTGGCCGGTGGCGTCGCCCTTGCGGTCCTCGCGACCATCATCGACCCGAGCGTTCGACTCCACGCCCAACCCACTTCCGCGCCGACAGCGAACCCCGCGCGTCAACCAACGTTCGACCTTCGACTCAACTCAGCCTCGACGCTCGACCGCACCCGCATTGTCACTTCGGCGCAGGAAGCGCTGACCCGATACACCGAGTGGCTGGGCCCGCCTCCGACAGACGCGATCAGCATCGTGGAGAGAGCGTGGCGCGAAGCAGCCAACGAGCGCTCATCCAGTCTCGTGATTGATGTGGCCTGGCGCCCGGCGCCGGCCACGATGGATCTCGAGTCACAGGTGGCCTATGGTGTCGCGCGCCAGTGGTGGCCAGGTGCGAACCCCGAAGCGTTGGACATCGTCAACGGTCTCTCCTGGTATCTGCAAAGTCGCGTCGTCGATCGACTGTTCGATCTCAACTTCCAGGCGCCAGGTCACAGCCTCGACGGCGTGCGGTTTTTTGGGGCCGCCGTGCCGTGGACCTTTCCCTTGTTGGCGCTGGACCGATGGACGGCGGGGCTTGGCCGCGCGGAGTTTGTGCGCGCGACTGGGTCAGAGGTGAGCTGGCCTCGGCTCGCCAGACGGTTCCCTCCGGGATTGTCGTCGACCGCCCTGCGCGCGGCCATGGCCTTTGGGACGCTCGAGCGATTTGTCGGTTGGCCAGCGCTTCAGGGGGCGTTGCGCGCCCTCGCCGGGCAAGCCGCTCGAGGACCGATGACGCGACTGGAGATCGAAGACGTGATCGCGGCGGCGCTCGGTCAGGACCTCTCGTGGTTCTTCGCTCCCGCCTTCGATGCGGCCACGCATTTCAACTACGCCATTCGGTCTGTCGAGACGGCGCCATCGTCCACTTGCGCCAATGGCCCATGCCTGCGAACCAAGGTCAACGTCGTTCGCAGTGGCAACGGGACGTTCACGGGAAGCGCACAATCTGGTGATTCGACGTTCGATTCGGGTGACGCGATGACATTGCAGGTGCGCTTTGCCGACGGTCAGTCGCTGACGACGCGCTGGGACGGCCGGGCTGACTCGCGAACGTTCGAATTCGACAGCAATGCCGCGGCTGTTGCCGCCTGCCTCGATCCCGATCGCGTGCTCCTGCTCGACGAGAACTACCTCGACAACGTGGCGCCGATCGACGACAGGACCGAAGTGCCGTTGAGAAAGTGGGTCGCGTACTGGGTCGTGTGGCTGCAGGGCGCGATGCTCGATTACGGCCTGCTCTTTTGACCGTATCTATCGTTCCACGCGCGTACGAATGCCGCCGGCTGCGCGGCCACGACCAGTGCCGACACAATGAAGAGCGCGACCCACGCGCGGGGCAGAGCTGAGGTGACGTACGGTGGAAGCACGACGAGGCTGAGTGCGTGTCCGACGCCTGCCCACGCGAGGGTCAACGCCGCGATCCTGACCCGTCGTTCGGCCGGCCACGCCGCGATGATCGCGCGCTGTCGGCGCCAGGCCCGGCTGACAAACGACGACATCCACGCAGACTCGATTACCGTGTCTGCCCAGATCGCCGCACGCCAGAGCAAACTTCCTCTGGCTTCTTGCACGACGCGCTTGAACTCCAAATCGATCATCGTGTCTGTTGGGCTCCGCCGTTGTGCACGTCGACGGACTGGACTTGTCCTGACGCCTCGTACCGATTGGTGCTCATGACGAACCACACTCCGGGCTTCACGCGTTGGCTCCGATAGCGCCAGCCGTCCCGGGAATCGTCGAGCCCGATGTCCAGCATCACCGTGATCGCATCGGGCGTTCGGGCCGCGATCGACGCGATCACGGCGGCACGGCCGTCCAGAAACGCGTCCCGGTCGCCCACCTTGAGTGACGACAGGTGTGGGCCCCCCGCAAGCCGAACCTGTACGCGCGCTCGCTTCGGTGCGGAGGTCGGGATCACTTCCTGGAGAACGAAACTGAACGGAACGGTCGGGCCCGCAAGCGTCAGCGTGGCCGGAAACCCGACCGTCGCCAGGCGGTCGACCATTGAGCACGCGCTCGCGGGCCCCGGCGCCTCGCAGCGAATCGTCAGCACGGCTTCGCGCTCCACCAGGCCCGCGAGCGGCATCTCCACATGAGTGCCGCCATAGTTGACGCGAGATCGAGCCGGCCGGATCGCACCAAGCGCCACGATCTCGAGCTCGGGCGCCGCATCGGGGAATCGATAGCCCACCCGCAGTTGCCCGGCTGCCTCGATGCTCAACGCCGTGAGCCACCCGGAGCCACGAAAGAACGACGAGACGGCCGCGGGCTGCGCTTGTGTGTAAACGCCCGTCGCCCTGGCCACCTCCTGGACGCCGTCGAAGAGAATCAGATCGTGCTCGTCCGGTTTCACGACTCCCACCAGCACGTCGGCTGAATTCGGAGTCTCGAACACGAACCCAAGAGCCGGCGTGCCACCGATGTACGCGCGAAGCATGGGATTGAACCCGATGCCCTTGACCTTGAGCTTCGCGACCAGAGCGGCGCCGCTCGCGATGCGGTTTTCTTCCTTCGAAATAGCCGCCAACAACACCGATTCGATGCGCGGCGTGGCCGGACGAAACAGCAAGTAGGTGCCGTATCCCAGCACCATCAACACGAGCACGAAGGCAACCACTGCCGCGTCGATGAGATTGACCCGGCCGAACAGCCGCCCGCGATCGTCGATGGCGTTCATGCGAGGTGTCGCTCGGACGCCAGTTTCGGGCTGTGGGGTCCCGGTGCGTGCGAGCGTCGGCTCAGGATGGCTTCGGCCACGACGAGCAGGCCGAGCGCGCTCAGCCAGGCCAGATAGGGCGAGACCAGCCCGCGCAACCGCAGGAGTGTGCCGACATTGCCGTTGGTCAACGCGACGGCGGCAGCGATCGGGATCACGTAGCCGATCAGGATCGACGTGACGAGCCGATCACGCCTCCAGGCGGCGGCGACTCCTATGGGGACCAACGCGAGCTGGACGAGCCACAACGCGTGCTCGGGCAGAAACGCCAGCTCCGCACGTGAGGCCATCTCCCACGGCAGCGGAGTGACGACAAAGCTCACCCCGGCCCGTATCAGGAAGCGCAGGGCCTGCGGTTCGGTGAGGGAAATGTCCCAGACAGGGCCAATCCCTGGGTTGATGTAGAAGCCCTCGTCCATCAGCTTGTACGCATGCCCCACCGTGAACACATGGCCGGCGTGAATCTTGGCGACAACCACCACCGCGTCGAGGGCGCGTTGCCGAAGCGCCGGCTGTGCGGCCGTGACGACGCCAGCGACAACCAGTAACGCGGCCGCCGCCGCCATCCGCCAGCGATAGCCAAGCACCAGGTGTATGGCGAATCCGAGGCCGATGCCGGCAAGGGTCAACAGCGCTGCGCTTCGACGCAGGTCGTTCAACGACCAGACACAGACGACGATCACGACGATCGAGCCCGCGATCTCCCACGCGTTCCGCGCGCGCGCGGCTTTCACCGACGCGACGAGTGCGACCGACGTTGCGAAGAAGTAGAACGACTCCTTCAACAGCGAGACCGACGAGACCAACAGTGAGGGGACGAAGAGCACGACGGCCAGCCCGGCGAGCGCCGGAACCGGACCGAAGCCGCGGCGGACGAGACGGTAGAGAAGTGTCGCGCCGGTGAGAAACAACATCGTGTTCACCAGCCGCATGCCGTACGGCGTCGGCCCGAAGATCACCTGCAGCCATCCGAGCAGATTCACGTACAACGTGCGGCCGTACTCGTCGGTGGCCACGAAGTAGTCGTACTTGCTGGTGGCGAAGCCGAGCACGATGTCGCGGCTTCTGAGGGCGCGCGCGAGGTTGTAGGACTCGTCGCCCGCAAGCGCTCCGATGCTCAAGTCGTTGAGGTTCGGCAGGCCGGCAATGAACATCGCGCCGACGAGGAGGACGCGCGTGACGAGCGCGGCGCCAAGCAGCAGCGTGAGGGCACGGCGCTCTTCGGCTGGCAATCCCCGGCGCGCCAGGAGGAACAACAGCGGAGTGGCAGCGAGCACCCAGATGGTCAACGGTGACGCCGCGTACAACATGGCAATGAGCAGGCCGACGCCAGCGCTCAGGAGAAGGGTTGCCACAGTCCGCTCGCATATCATAGCGCGGGCCATGACGGCATGCTGACCTCGTCGTTTCACGCGATCGACTGGGTGATCGTGATCGCGTATCTCATCACCATGGCGGCGATCGGCGTCTACTTTTCCCGTCGCCAGACCAGCCTCGATCACTACTTGTTGGCCGATCGCAGCATGGCGTGGCTGCCGGTGGGTCTGTCACTGATGGCGGCGCTCAACAGCGGCATGGACTATTTGATGCAGCCGTCGGCCACCATCCGGTACGGCTTCGTCCTGGTGGTCGGCATTCTGTCGTGGGTCGCGCTCTATCCATGGGTCGCGACCGTGGCCGTCCCCTTCTATTACCGTCTCAACTTCTACACGGCCTACGAGTATCTCGAAGCGCGATTCGACGTTCGTGTGCGAACGCTCGCGGCCGGCATTTTCATTCTGTGGCGGCTCGGATGGATGGCCACGGCGATGTATGTCCCAAGCTTGGCGATCAACGCTGTGACCGGTGGTCAAGTCGATCTCAACACCATGACGATCGTCGTGGGAAGCCTCGTGACGGTTTACACCATGCTCGGCGGCATTCAAGCCGTGATCTGGAACGACGTTGTGCAGTTCTGCATCATGTTCGGTGGCCTGGGCGCGACAGTGGCGATCGTCTTCGCCAACGTGCCCGGAGGATTCGCGGAGATCGGATCGGTCGCGCAGGCGCAAGGGAAGCTGGACTTCTGGCCACCCCTCGTGGACCCCAACGCGGCCACGCTGACCATGCAGGTGCAGAGCTTCTTTCAGCAGCCGATGACGGTAGTGGCCCTGCTGACGGCTCTCAGTGTCGGTCGGGCCGCGCAGTACACGACCGATCAGGTGATGGTGCAACGACTGCAAACCACCAAGTCGGAAGCCGACGCTCGTCAGGCGTTCATCGTCAACGCCGCCGGCGATGCCCTGTGGACGCTCGGCCTCTCGTTTGTCGGGCTTGCGCTCTTCGCCTACTTCCAGCACCGGACGCTGCCGCCCGAGTTTGCCACCGACAAGCTCCTGCCATACTTCATGTCGCTCGAGTTTCCGCCCGGCGCCGTCGGCCTCGTTGTGGCCGCGATCATGGCCGCATCGCTGTCGAGCATCGATTCGGCGATCAACGCGTGCACGTCCGTCGCGGTCGTGGACGGCTATAACCGCCTCTATCTCGGTAAGACGATCGCGAGCGGCACGTTGTCGGCGGCCGAAGGCGCCGCACAAGTGCGCGTGTCACGCATGGCGACGCTCGCGTTTGGCGCTCTTGGGACCGTGCTGGCATGCAATGTCTCGAGGATCGGGACACTGCTCGAGATCGCCAACAAGCTGGTCAACGCTTTCACCGGCCCCCTCTTCGGCATTTTTCTGCTGGCGATGTTCAGTCGGCGCGCGACAAGCGTCGCCGTGGTCTGGGGCGGCGTGGCCGGCGCGGTCGCCAGCTATTACGTGGCCTATCACTCGTCGATCGGCTTCCTGTGGCCGTCCACGTTTGGGCTTCTTGGAACCCTTATCATCGGCTGGCTCATCACGCTGGTCGCTCCGGCGCCGGCTGACTCCCCTGGTCAGAATCTGACCTGGCGGGCGGTCATGCGTTCGGCCTAGAGAGACGTCTCCTGCTCCAAACGCGCTCCGGATCCTTGCGACCACGATCGCCGCAAGCCCGACTACTGGAAGAATCGACTGAAGTAACGCCGGGTTCGTGGCTTGTCAGCCCAACGTTTCAAATGAGCCGCGCGCCGTTGCCGAATGGTCACACACACGGTCGGCGCGTCGGCTCCATTTGAGGGTTAGCCTGCGGGGCTATTCCGCGAACATTTCCTGCAGTGTCTCCAACGCCTCCGCTGTCGCACCGGATGAAAGCCGGCCCAATCGTTTGACGAGACGTTCGCTGTCGACCGTTCGGAGTTGATCGAGAGCGACGAACCCCGAACGGTTCTGAAAGCGGCAGGGAATGCGCCACGGGTAGGCGTTTCCGCCAGTAGTCATCGGCGCGACTATTACGGTCCGCAAATGTTGGTTGAGTTCGTCCGGTGAGACGACAAGGCAGGGGCGCGTCTTCCGAATCTCACTGCCCAACGTCGGGTCGAGGCGCACGAGATGCACCTCGCCGCGCATTGCGGCTCCTCGCCCTACCGCCACTGCCATTCGCTGCGGTCGAACCGGTTCGACGTCGTGGCATCCAGTAGCTGATCGTCACCGCGATCGTGCATCGCTCTGGCAGCGGCCGCCCAGCCCGCACGGGGCCCTTGAGCGGCGCGGACGACCAGTCGCCCACGTTCAGCCTGGAGTTCGACCTCCTCTGGAAGTTGCGCGTGATCGAGCAGCCCCTTGGGCACCCGGATGCCCTTCGAGTTTCCGATTTGAACGATTCGAGTCTTGACGATCATGTGACTACACTGTAATCACATGGTCGGTGTTTGGCAAGTAGAGTCGGTTCAGCAGGCTAAGGGCTTGGTAAGAAATAACATTTACAATTCACCCTTGGCACTGATGGCAGTCAGGCCTGGGGCTGCGGTTCGACCGTGTAATTCCAGTCGCCGTGAAACCCATGCGGCTTGAGACGCAACGCCCGCATCTGGTCGTTCGTGATCTTCTCACCCGGCGTGTACTCGGCCGTGTCCAGCACGGCTTTCACGCGGAGTCCGCTCGACGTCGTGGTCCCACCAATGAGATTGACGACGGCTTCGTAGCTGAGGAGGGGCCGGCCGCGCCAATTCATGCTGATGAACGAAAAGAGCCGATGCTCGACCTTGTTCCATTTGCTGGTACCCGGCGGATAGTGGCACACCGTGA
>JBOGIV010000318.1:0-16159 GCA_050747925.1 Vicinamibacterales bacterium | reverse complement strand
GGTGGCTACCGAGTCGTACCGACAATTACTCGGGTGGGTCTTTCATCCACTGGTCCTCCGCGCCTTTGCGTGGCGCACTGAATAATGCGGGCTAGACTTCCCAAGTGAAATCGACAGCTGACGTTGTCATTGTCGGCGGCGGATGCATGGGGTGCAGCGTGGCGTGGCATCTGGCGGAACGCGGCATCAGCAACGTCGTGCTCCTGGAGCGAGAGACGCAACTGGCGGCGGGATCGACGGGAAAAAACGCCGGCGGCGTTCGACATCAGTTCTCCCATCCCGCCAACATCCTCCTGTCGCTCGAATCGATCGGGATGATGAAGCAATTCGAGGGGCGCGTCGGGGTCCCGATCGATTTGCATCAAGACGGGTATCTCTTTCTTCTCTCGAAGGCCGCGAACATGGCGGCGTTTCGGAACAACCTCGAAGTGCAGAGGGCACACGGCGTTCAGGTGCAGTGGCTCTCACCTGAGGAAGCGCCGGCGATCGCTCCAGGCCTCGACATGACCGGCGTTCGTGGAGCGACTTATTGCCCCGACGATGGCGTCGCCGATCCCCATGGCGTCACGCAGGGCTTCGCCAAAGGCGCGCTGGCGCGCGGGGTGGAGATCGTTCGTGAGACCGAGGTGACGGGCATTCGCCTCGAACGTGGTCACGTCGCCGAAGTCCGGACCTCGCGCGGTTCAATCGCGACGCCCATCGTCGTCAATGCCGCCGGGCCGTGGTCGAAGTCGATCGGCCGGATGCTCGGCGTCGACGTCCCGGTCGAACCCGAGCGCCGTCACATCTTCATCGCCCAACCACCCGGTGGCGGATCGTGGGACGATCCCGTCCACGCCGGCCAGGTGCCCTCGTCCAAGGTGCTGGTCATCGACTTCGAGAGCACGTTTTATTTCCATCGCGAGGGGAAGGGGCTGCTCTTCGGGATGGGCGACTCGGACGAGACACCCGGCTTCGACACCACGGTGCGATGGGATTTCCTGCCCAAGGTGATCGAGGTCGCCATCCGCAGACTGCCGGCGCTGGCAGACGCGGCGGTCTCTCACGCATGGGCGGGCCTGTACGAAATGACGCCGGATCACAACCCGATCATCGGGCCCTCGGAGGATATCGAGGGCTTCTACTGCATCACCGGCTTCAGCGGTCACGGCTTCCAGCACTCACCCGCCGCCGGGCGCATCCTCGCCGACCTCATCTCCGGGCGCGACCCCCAGTTCGATCACAGACCATTTCAGTTGTCGCGGTTCGCTGCACGAGCGATCAGCGGCGAGGCCAACGTCGTCTGAGGAGGCATCGCCCTCTCCTCAAGGCGGCCGCGCGGGAGTATATTCAGCGGTATCTATCGGCGCGCTGACGCAATGGGGAGTCCGGACCAGCCGCGGCGGCGGCGCCAGTCGTTCGCAGATAGGAGGACCCGGTGAAGAAGTCGCTCATGCCGTGCTGGCCGCTGGTCGTATTGGCCCTGTTGGTCACGCCCGGGTCGGCACTGGCCCAGATCGAGCAAGCGCGCATCAACGGCACCGTGATCGATTCGCAGGGCGCGGTTTTGCCGGGCGCAACCGTCACCGCGCGATCGGCCGCGCTCATCGGCGCACAGACGACGATCACCGAAGCGGACGGCCGGTTTCGCTTCCCCGCGCTGCCAGGCGGTATCTACGACATCACGTTCGAGTTGGCCGGTTTTCAGACCCTCAAGCGAGAGGGGATCGTCCTGCGCCTCGGCCAGACGCTGACGGTTGACGGCCAACTCCAAGTCGCCGCCCTCCAGGAATCGGTCACCGTTACCGGCGAGTCGCCGGTCGTTGATCTGACGACCACAGCAGTAGGGACCACCTTCGACAAGGACAAGCTGACGGGCATTCCCACCGCGACCGACATGTGGTCGGTGCTCTCGCAATCGCCCGGCGTGCGGATGCAGGGATATGACGTGGGTGGCAGCCATAAGAGTCAGGCGATCGGATACGAGGGGTTCGGCGTCCGCGGGCAGAGTCAGTTCACGATCGACGGCATTCAGTCGGAAGGCAACTATCCGAACTCTCTCTCGATGGACGAAATCGCCGTCAGCGCCGCGGGGGGCGACGTCGAGATCAACAGCCCGGGCGCGGCCATTGCGCTCACGATCAAAAGTGGCGGCAACACCTTCCACAGCCTGAACAACCTGGCCTACGAGCACGAGTCGTGGGTCTCCAACAACCTCGACAAGGAAACCGGCACGCGCGGATTCACCGGGAACCCCAATGTGCTGTACGTCGAGACGCACCACGACATCGGCGGCCCGATCAAGCGCGACCGCCTGTGGTTCTTCCTGGCCTACAACTATTTCAAGATCGACAAGATCGTCTCGGGGATCCCGAAGAGCGTGGCCACCGATCTGGGGATCTTCCATGAGGCGCCAGTCAAGCTCACCTACAAGTTCTCGCAGGCCGACACGATTCAGGCGCACTACCAGTGGGGCTATAAGTACAAGCCGTTGCGTGGTCTCTCGGCCTCGACGCCGCTCGAGTCGGTGCTCGAACAAGACAGCCCCTACTGGACCGGGAAGGTCCAGTGGCAGCGCGTGTGGTCAAACCGCTGGTTCAGCGACGTGCGCTACGGGTTCCACGGCTTCGACTGGCCGATGACGCCGAACGTCAACGCCTTCGAGCAGCCGCCCCGAATCGACGTCGCGACAAACCTGAACAGTGGCGCCGGCTGGGATGCGTTCGACAACAAGCCGTTCCGGCCCCAGGCACTCATCACGTCCACCTACTATCTGCCCACCAAGCTCGGCAACCACGACCTGAAGTTCGGCGGCGGCTACGTGATGGACATCGAGCGAACGGTGATCAACGGCAACTCAGGCCCCGTCCGCTATCGCGACAACGCCGGCAGGACCGACGAGATCGAAGTCGTGGATGTCGGCAAACGCAGCGATCTCTACACGACGTGGTCAGGCCCGGACAATCGGAACGAGATCATCACCGCCTTCTTACAAGACCGCTGGAGCCCAAATGGCAACCTCACGTTCCTGGCGGGCCTGCGATACGACCGTCAACGTGGGTTGTACCAGCCGGGCAAGCGCGCACCGATCCTGACCGACATCTTCCCAACGCGTGAGACCCCAGGGCGCTCCTTCAAGCCCAAGCACAATCTGGCGCCACGCCTTGGCGTGAACTACGCCTTCGGATCGGGCAAGACGGTCGTGAAGGCATTCTGGGGCCGCTTCTATCACGAGTTGGCGACCGTGCTGGCCAACAACAGCAACCCGGGTGGCGAGAACTATCGCATCTACAAGTTCAATGATCTCAACGGCAATCGGATCTACGACGGGGTCGCCGAATTGGGAACGTTCGTCTCGGCGCGCGGCGGGATCTCGACCACGATCGACGAGGACTTCAAGCCGCCCTTCGCCGACGAGATCAGCAGCGCGCTCGAGCACCAGTTCTGGGGCGAATCGTCGGTGCGAGTCGCGTATGTGCGCAAGATGACCCGGAACGAAGCCGGCGTCACCAACGTGGCTCGACTCGGCCAGTTCACCGTGCCGCGCACGGTCTCCGTGAATCTGCAGGACTTCGTCAACGGCGTCACGGGATCGCAGTCGTTTACGGTCTTCGACATCCCCGACAGCTTGCGGGGCGTGATCCAGAATCGGTACTCGAACTTTCCGGGCGCCGACTATAACTACGACACGATTCAGTTCGGCCTGAACAAGCGCTGGCCCGGTGGGTTCTTCCTGCAGGCCAGCCTCGACTACCAGTGGCGCAACGAGCTGCGCGGCGGCAACGGCGCGAGCACCATCTCGGTGACCACCAGCCCGCTCAATACCGACCCACTTGGCGTCGGCTTCTTTCAGAACGTGCGATCTGAAGTGGCCAACCGTCAGGAGACCAGGAACTGGCAGGCGCGCCTCGCAGGACGCTACGTCTTCGCGTACGACATCGGGTTGGGCGTGAACTACCGCGTCCAGAGCGGCTATGGCTACACGCGGATCATCCCCGTGAGCCTGACCAACGCCGGCACCGCGCAGTTCTTCTTCGACAATCTCAACCGCCAGTACTCGGACATCGTCCCGATTCTCGACTTCCGCGTCGATAAAACCTTGGTGAGAAAGGGCCGCTACAAGGTCGCGGCGATGATCGACGTCTACAACACGGCCAACAGTAATCCGGTGTCGAACTTCAACATTACCAACGGCACGCAGTTCAACCGCATCATCGCGACGCTGGATCCGCGCACGGTTCAGGTGGGCGTACGCTTCGAGTTCTGACTCATGAAAACGGCCACGTTCACCTTCGGCGTCGTGTTTGGCGTGGCGGCTTCCGCCACCGGCCAGTCACCTACGGCCACGCCGGTCGCGACACTGCAGGCGATGGTCAACACCTACTGCGCCGGCTGCCACAACGACCGGCTGCGGTCCGGGGGCTTCTCGTGGACGTCGATCGATCTGGCCGACCCGGCCCGAAACGCCGCACAGTCGGAAAAGGCCATCAAGCGCCTGCGGGCTGGACTGATGCCGCCCGCGGGCGCCCCGCGGCCGAACGCGGCAAGCCTCACCGCGCTGGCAGCCGCCATGGAGACGTCGATCGATCGCAGCGCCAGCGCGCGTCCGTTTGCCGGCGCCCCCGAGCTGCATCGCCTCAACCGCACCGAGTACCGTAACTCGATCCGTGACGTGCTCGGCCTCGATGTGGATGTGTCCTCGATGCTGCCACCCGACGAAATCGGCCGCGGCTTCGACAACATGGCCGATGCGCTCTCGGTCAATCCGGCGCTCGTGCAGGGCTATGTCCGCGCCGCCAGCAAGATCAGTCGCGAAGCTGTGGGCGACCCGCAGGCGGCGCCGGCGATGGCGATGTACAAGGTGCCGAAGGTGGTGAACCTGATGCGTCTAGTCGATGGCGCGCCACTCGGGACGCGCGGCGGCACGGCGGTGGTCCACCAGGTCCCTGCTGACGGTGAATACACGTTCCAGGTGGCGATGTACTACGACTACTTGGAAACATTGTTCGGCCAGAACCTGCCGGCCAACTTGCAAGGCCAGCAGATTGACGTGTCGGTGGACGGAGCGCGAGTCGCGCTCTTCACGATCGATCCGAAGATCCCGGAGACGAAGAACAAGCTCATCACGGAGAAGATCGCGATCACGGCCGGCCCTCACCGCGTGGCGGCGGCGTTTCTCTCGAAGTTCGACGGCCCGACCGAAGACGCGTTTCGCCAGGTCGAGCAATCGATGATCGACATCAGCGCGGGCGTTCCTGGCCTGATGGCCCTGCCGCATTTGCTCTCGATGACGATCGCGGGTCCCTTCACGGTGACCGGCGTCTCCGAGACGCCGAGTCGTCGTCACATCTTCAGTTGCACGCCACGCTCCGACGTCGAAGAGCCACGATGCGCGCAGCAGATCATCGCGCGCCTCGCTCGTCAGGCCTATCGCCGCCCGCTCACGGATACGGACTCCGAATTCCTCTTCCAGTACTACAAGGAAGGGCGCAAAGAAGGACACTTCGAGAACGGCATCCGCATGGCGATCCAGGCGATTCTGGCCAACCCAAAGTTTCTCTTCCGCTTCGAAACCACTCCGGCCAGAGTGGCCCCAGGTGCGAACTTCCGGCTTGGCGACGTGGAGCTCGCGTCTCGGCTCTCGTACTTTCTCTGGAGCCGTCCGCCCGACGAGTCGCTGCTTTTGCTGGCGCGGCAAGGCCAGCTTGCCGATCCGGTCGTGCTCGAGCGGGAAGTGCGTCGCCTGCTCGCCGACCGGCGAGCGGATGCGCTCGCCGACAACTTTGCGTTCCAGTGGCTGCGCTTGCAAAGCGTGAAGGAAGCCGACCCGGACGGTGGGCTCTATCCGAGCTTCACCAGGAATCTCGGCGAATCCATGACGCGCGAAACGAAGATGCTCTTCGGCAGCATCATGCGCGAGGATCGCCCGATCGTCGATCTGCTGACCGCCGATTACACGTTCGTCGATGAAGTGCTCGCACGGCATTACGGCATCGCCGGTGTGCAAGGCGGCGCCTTCCGGCGTGTCCCGGTCACGGATCCGAATCGTCAGGGGATCCTCGGACACGCAAGCATCCTGACGCTCACCTCGCTGGCCACCCGCACCTCGCCGGTGCTGCGAGGCAAATACGTCATGGAGGTCTTGCTTGGGGTCGCGCCGCCGAACCCGCCAGGCGATGTACCGCCCTTGCAGGAGAACGTCGAGAACCACAAGGCCCTGCCCGTGCGCGAGCGGTTGGAACAGCATCGCCGAAACGCCACGTGCGCGGCGTGTCACAAGATGATGGACCCGATTGGGCTCTCGCTCGAGAACTTCAACGCCGTCGGGTTGTGGCGCGCGCATGACAGCGGCGTGCGTATCGACCCGAGTGGCCAGCTCTACGATGGCACGCCGCTCGATGGACCGGTCAGCCTGCGAAACGCGCTCCTCGCTCGGACCGATGCATTCGTCGGCTCGTTCACCGAGAACTTCCTCTCCTATGGCCTTGGCCGCTTGCTCGATCATCGAGACCTGCCAGCCATTCGCGCCATTCAGCGTGAGGCCGAGGCGAACAAGTACCGATTCTCATCGTTCGTGCTCGGGGTGGTCAGGAGCGTTCCGTTCCAGATGCGGCGCGCCGACGAGGTGGCCACGACGGTGGACGGCCGCAGATGACGCAGAGACTCCAGGCCCACAGACCTGTCATGAGCGAGCCTGCGGCTCGCCTTAAGGCGGGACGCTGGGTGAGTCGAATGATGACGCAGATGACACAGATGGGCTCGTAGGCAAAGGCGATCTACTCATGTTCATCACGCACAAACATCTCTCTCGCCGCACCGTTCTCCGGGGTATGGGCGCGACCATCGCGCTTCCCTTCATGGAGGCCATGGTGCCCGCGCAAACGCTGCTCCGCAAGACGGCGGCCGCGCCCAGGAGCCGGCTGGTCTGCATCGAGATGGTGCACGGCAGCGCCGGCAGCACGCAGGATGGCATCGACAAGAACTACTGGATGCCAAAGACGGAAGGGGCCGATTTCGATTTCACGATGATCTTGAAGCCGCTCGAGCCATTCCGCGAATACGTGACGGTGGTGACTCACACCGATCTCCGCGCCGCAGAAGCGTGGGCGGCCAATGAAGAAGGGGCGGACCACTTCCGTTCGAGCGCGGTGTTTCTCACGGCCGCGCACCCGAAGCAGACCGAGGGCTCCGACATCCTGGCCGGTACGTCGATCGATCAGATCTACGCACAGCAGTTCGGTCAGGACTCCCCGCTGCCGTCCCTGCAACTCGGCATCGAGAACGTCGATGCCAGCGGCGCGTGCGGCTTCAACTACGCGTGCGTGTATTCGGGGCCCATCAGTTGGTCGTCGCCGACCACGCCGATGCCGATGACCATCGATCCCCGAATGGCGTTTGAGAACCTGTTCGGCGACGGCGGCTCACCCACCGACCGCGCGAGGCGGCAGCGAGCCAACCGCAGCATTCTCGACGGCATCGCGCAGGAGGTGGGTCGGCTGCAGAAGGAGATCGGCGCGCGTGACCAGACGCGTCTCAAGGAATATCTCGACAGCGTCCGCGAGATCGAACGACGCATCGAAACGATCGAGCGGCACAACGCCAGCGGCAGCGAACGCGCGCTCCCCGCGGCGCCCATCGGGGTTCCCGATTCGTGGGAGGAACACGTCAGGTTGATGTTCGACCTGCAGGTGCTCGCTTTCGCGGCCGATGTCACGCGCGTGTCGTCCTTCAAGATGAGCCGTGACACGAGCAATCGCGTGTTCCCCGAGAGCGGCATCAAGGCGCCATTCCACTCGCTGTCGCATCACGGATCGGTGCCGTCGAAGATCCTGGAGTACGCAAAGCTGAACCTCTACCACATGGGGTTCTTCCCGTACTTTCTCGAGAAGCTCAAAAACACACCCGACGGAGACGGCAACCTGCTGGATCACTCGCTCATTCTGTGGGGTAGCCCGATGGGCGATTCAAACGTGCACGCACACAAACGTCTGCCGGTTCTCCTGGTGGGTCATGCCAACGGCCGCGTCAGGGGCAACCTGCATCTGAAGTGCGCAGCCGAGACGCCGTACTCAAACGTCCTGCTCACGATGCTCCACAAGCTGGGCGTCGAGCAGGACACGATTGGTGACAGCACGGGCGAGGTGGCGATATGAACGCGTTCGCAACCGTTTTGACCGCGGCATTCTTCACCACGCTCGCATCGGCCGCTCCGGCCGACACGCGGCTGGTCGATGCCGCTCGGCAGCGGGAGATGGCCACCGTCCGCGCGCTGATCGGGCAAGGCGTCGATGTGAACCTGCCCGATGGCGATGGCAGCACGGCGCTCCACTGGGCAGCCACGCACCGCGATGCCGAGATGACCGAGCTGCTGCTGAGGAGCGGCGCCAGCGTCAAGGCCGAGACGCGCATCGGCGCGATGACACCGCTCGTGATGGCGGCGCGCCACGGCAGCGAGACCGTCATTCGCGCGCTGCTGCAGGCGGGTGCGACCGCCGGCGAAGCCAACACCAACGGGACAACCGCGCTGATGTACGCAGCCGCGTCGGGGAACGCCGGAGCAGTATTACTGCTGCTCGATGGCGGTGCGGATGCGAACGCCAAGGATGTGACGAACGGGCAGACCGCCCTCATGTTCGCGGCGGCGCGCAATGCCGCCGAGGCGATTGCCGTCCTCCTTACACGCGGTGCCGGCGCCGACGTGACCACGAAGGTCGTGAAGATGGAGAAGGTGCGGGTCGACGCGAATGGCGATCCCATTCCGGCCGCCGAAGCCGAGAAGGCGGCGGCGAAGGAAGCCGCGGCGGGCAACAAGCGCGAGGAACGCGTCTTGGGCGCCACGGTCGTCGGAGGCTTGACGGCGCTGCATTTCGCCGCCCGCGACGGCCAGATGGCCGCGGTCCGCGCGCTCGTCGACGGCGGAGCGGATGTCAATCTCTCCAGCGGCGGAGAGAAGACCTCACCGATGACCATGGCCATCATCAACGGGCACATGGACATCGCGAAGCTCCTGCTGGATCGCGGCGCCGACGTGAAATCGGCCAACATCGACGGGCTCACCGCCCTCTACGCCACCATCGACATGCGATGGCGCCATAACACGTGGTACCCGCAACCGACTATCGAAGAAGAGCAGACCAACTACCTCGACTTCATGACCGCGCTCTTGGATCGCGGGGCTGACGTGAATGCGCGCATTGCGCGCAAGTTGTGGTTTCGCAAGTTCCGCTATGGCGATGACTGGGTGGAGCCCGAAGGGGCCAGCGCCTTTTGGCGCGCCGCGCAGGCCAACGACGTTGCGGCGATGCGGCTGCTCGCCGCTCGCAGCGCCGATCCGAGTCTCGCGACCGGGCGCGGGGTCACGCCGTTGATGGTCGCGGCCGGCATCGGGTTCGAGTATCAGGGCACCAACATCGCGCCCGATTCGCGGCTGAAAGCCGTCACCTACCTCGTCGACGAGCTGAAGGTGAACGTGAACGCGAAGGATGCGCTGGACTACACCACGCTCCACGGCGCGGCCTACGTGGGCGACAACGATGCGGTCGTGTATCTCGTGTCTCGGGGCGCCGACCCCAAGGCGAGAGCCAAGGGGCGCCTGGGCGGAACGCAAGGTGCGGTCGCGGTTGAAGCCGGCACCGGGGATTCGGTGGCCGACATGGCGAACGGCCCTCGCGAGAAGTCGCTGTTGCACCCGGAGACCGTGAAGCTGCTCGAAGGTCTCGGATCGTTCAACTCGCACGACTGCCGTTCGACCGCGTGCGTGAACAATACCAAGGCGGAAAAGCCCGACAAGCCCCCAGGCCGATAGCGGCTCATGCGGTCAGGAGAGCAGGAGATTAGGCGTTTCGAACTTTATCTTTCCCTTGCGCTCGTAGGTGCACTTTGTGTCGCCAGTCTTTCTGGACAGGACTACAAGACAAATATTTCGGCTGAGCACCCGGCGATCCGCTATTCGACCGCGTCGGTGCGCGATCGTGTGCAGGCGCTGATCCAGAACGCGCAGCGTCGTGGGCCCGATGTGGAGTCGCGCGCCAGGCGCCCGCTTGATCTGCTCTCCGATGTCCTGACTCGTCTCCAGGTGAACATCGATTCGCAGATGCTGGTGTTCTCCAAGACGAGCGTTCAGGCGACACGTGTCTCGCCGGAACATCCGCGGGCTATTTACTTCGGTGACGACGTGGCGGTCGCGTACGTGCCCGACGCGTCGACTCTTGAAATCGCAGCGGTCGACCCGGTGCAGGGACCCGTGTTCTATACGATGAGCCTCGACGCGACCGCGACGATCGCGCGCGGCACCTCGTGCCTGCAGTGCCATCACGGTCCGAACACCGCCGGGATTCCGGGACTGTACGTCGGCTCGGTGATCCCGGGACCGACCGGCATGCCGCTCCACGGCGAGAGCGCCATCATCACCGACCATCGGAGCGATTTCAGGGACCGGTGGGGTGGGTGGTACGTGACGGCACGCCGTGGCGAACAACCGGACCGCGCCAATGCGGTGGCGACCAGTCCCGCTGAGCCTGAGACGCTCGTGCGCGAGGCGCGTCAGAATCTCGCCGACCTCACAGGGCGATTCAAGGCCGATGGCTACCCGACGCTCACGAGCGACATCGTCGCGCTGATGACGTTCGAACATCAGACGCAGATGACCAACCGCCTGACGCGCGTTGGCTGGGAGGCGCGTATTGCCGCCCACGAGGGGCGCAGGGACATCTTCGCGGACCAGTCACTGGCGACGGATCTCGAAGACCTGGTCTCGTACATGCTGTTCGAGGGCGAAGCGCCGATCACAGAGCCCATCGAGGGCGTCTCCACGTTCACGCAGTCGTTCGCAGCACGAGGCCCTCGGGATCGGCGGGGACGGTCACTCCGCGATTTCGATCTGCGGACCCGGCTGTTCCGCTATCCGCTGAGCTACATGATTTACAGCGAGGCGTTCGACGCGCTGCCAGAGGTTGTTCGCGACCGTCTCTATCGCCGTCTGTTCGAGGTGCTGAGCGGTCAGGATCGCAGCGCACGATTCGGGCACCTCTCGACCGAAGATCGAGGCGCCATCATGGAGATCCTGCGCGAGACCAAGCGGAGTCTGCCCTCGTCGTGGCGCACGTCCCAGCGCGCGCGATGAGCGGGCGAGGCGAACGTGGTTTAGTCAGTCCCTGGTCCTCGGTCCGTAGTCCTCTGTCCATAGGCCTCTGTCCTCAGTCGACCGAGGACTGTACGATTGATAGTCTTTCATGGGACTTGCGCCAGGAAGCCAGTTCGGGCCGTACGAGATCCTCAGCCTGATCGGCACAGGCGGAATGGGCGAGGTGTATCGCGCTCGCGACAAGAGGCTCGCCCGCGATGTCGCGATCAAGGTTCTCCCCGACGCCTGGCTGTCTGATTCCGACCGACGATCGCGCTTCGATCGCGAGGCGCGATTGCTGGCTCAGTTGAACCATCCCAACGTTGGGACGATTTATGGCCTCGAGCACCATGGTGAGGTCACCGCGCTGGTGCTGGAGCTGGTCGAAGGGCCGACGTTGGGCGAGCTTCTCGATCGTGGTCACACGGGCGATCGGCTGCCGGGCCAGCGATCGGGTCTGCCAATTGCCGAGGTGCTGAAGCTGGGCCGCCAGATCGCCGCTGCCCTCGAGGCGACTCACGACCGCGGCATCGTCCATCGGGATCTCAAACCCGCCAACATCAAAATCACGCCTGGCGGGGTGGTGAAAGTGATCGATTTCGGGTTGGCGCGAGACGTTTCCTCCGAATCGGACGATGCATCCGCCCAGACGGCTGCGGCCACCCACGCTGGCCAGATCATCGGCACTCCGGCGTACATGAGCCCGGAGCAGGCACGCGGCAAGCCGGTCGATAAACGAAGCGACATCTGGTCGTTCGGGTGCGTGCTCTTCGAGATGCTCACCGGCCGGTCGCCATTTCATGGTGACTCGGTTGCCGACGCCCTGGCCGCCGTGCTCGCGTACGAGCCGGACTGGCGAGCGTTGGGGCGCCAGACGCCAGCCAATATCGAACGCCTGCTGAGGCGGTGTCTGGAAAAGGATCACACCCGCCGTCTTCGCGATATTGGCGAAGCCCGTCTCGAATTCGAGGCCGCTCCGCACACGCCGGCCGCTTCGAGCGCGCCTTCGGCGCAGCCATCAGCCCGCCCATGGGTCACTCTCGTCGTCCTTCCGTTCCACAATCTGAGCCTCGATCCCGAGCAGGACTATTTCAGCGACGGCCTCACAGACGAAACCATTGCCGCAATTGGCGAGATGAACCCCGAGCAGCTTCGGTGGTCGCGCGGACGTCGAGCATGGCGTACAAGAACACGTCCAAGACTGCCGCGCAGATCGGCAGCGAGCTGCGCGTCGATTATCTGGTCGAGAGCACGGTGCGGCGTGAAGCCAACCGGGTCCGGATCACCACACAACTCATTCGCGCCGACGACGAAACTCAGGTGTGGAGTGCGCGCTTTGATCGGATGGCGGACAGCGTGCTGGGTGTACAGAACGAAATCGGACACGCGATTGCCAGCCAAGTACACGGGGCGCTGCGCCCCCGACAGGAACGCGCTCCGCGTCAGCCTGTCCATGACCCACAGGCGTACGACCTCTATCTTCGCGGCAAGTACCACACCAACCGGATGGCGATGCGAGATGCGATCGTGGCACTCGAAGCGGCCGTCAGTCGCGATCCCTCGTTCGCGCCCGCCTGGGCCGAGTTGGCGTGGGTCTACGCGGGCATTCCGATTTCCAGCGACACCGACCCGCTGGAGTACCTGGAGAGAGCGCGGCGCGCGGCCGGGAAGGCAATCGCGGCCGATCCGCAGCTCGCTGAAGGACACGGAGCCGCCGGGTGGGCCGAGTTCTTTCTCGGGTGGAACTTCCCGCGAGCCGAGCGGGACTTGCGGCGCGCCATCGAGTTGAATCCCAACCACGCCATGGGGAGATTCTATCTGGCGCACCTGCTGTCGAACTCATTCCGGCACGACGAAGCGATCGAGATGATTCAGCGGGCGCGCGATCTGGATCCGCTGTCGCCGCTCATGCATTCCTTTCACGGCCAATTCCTGTTCGACGCGCGCCGCTACGGCGAGGCGCTCGAGCCGATTCAGCGCGCCATTGGCATCAATCCCCATTTCTTCCACGGACACGAGGTGCTGAGCCGCGTCTCGATCGAACTGGGCGATCTCGATCGGGCGCTCGAGGAATGCGACCGGAGCTACCAATTGTCAGGGGGGATGCTCTTCGCGTTTGCTCGTAAAGGCTACGTGCTTGCCAAGATGGGGCGGCGCGACGAAGCGCATCTGCTTCTCGCGCAATTGCGTTCCATCGCGGCCGAGCGGCACGTGGCGCCGCTTCCCTTCGCTCTTTTCACGCCGGCCTCGGCAATCGCGACGAAACGCTCGGCTTTCTGGAGCAGGCCGCCGATGCTCACGCCGTTCACATGGTCCTGCTGCCCACAGACCCGGTATGGGATTCGTTTCGAGCCGAGCCACGTTTCCGGGCGCTGGCCGATCGGTGCGGCTTTCGCGTCAATCCCTAGACCCAGAGTCCACTTGAGTTGTCTCGATCACTCGATATCACCCACAGGGAGATCCGGGGGAGATCGGGGAGAAAAAATTGGCTCCCTGGCCTCCCTGAGCTTTTGTGAATGCTCAACTCAACTGAGCTCGAGATTAACCGGGCGGCTTGACGCCGGTCACCGGATTCCAGCTCTCACCCCGCCGCGTCGCTTTTCTCGTCTTGAGATCGAATCGATCGCCTGGGGCCAGGAAGTAGAAGCGGCCGTTGGGGCCGGCGACGGTCTTGGTCGAGTAGATGAGCGCGTAGCTTTGACCGATCACATCGAAACGATCGCCCTGGACCAGAATCGCGGTGTTTTCATCGATGCCGATGCCGATCAACTGCGGGTTCTTGTCCATCACCTCGGCCATGTCAAACTGCCGGTTTCGCCGGAGCACATGCTGATCGATGCCGCTGTTCTTGAGGAATCCAAATCCCTCGGTGTGGTCTCCAGTCATCGTCTCGTTGCCCTTCGTATCCCCTCGCACGAGGTAGGAACCGATCGCCGTGGCGCCTGCGGACGAGCCGCCGATGACGCCTCCCCGATTCAGCACAGCGAGAAGTTCCTTGTGCGTCAATGTGTGGAGATACGAATCCATGATTCGCCATTGGCGTCCGCCGGTGAAGAAGACGCCACGGGCGGTCTCGAGCGGTTTGACGAACGCCTCGGTCTCGGCCACTTTGCGATCGCGCGTGTGCATCACGGTGAGGTTCTGCGCGCCGTGCTCGCGCCACGATCTCAGCCCTCTCCAGTACTGGTCATACTTGTCGTCTTCGCCCGCAGTTGGAATGATCACGATCGGCGCCTGCGGGCCGCCGGCCAGATCGATGAATCGCTTGTAAAGCGCGGGGTCCTGCATATTGCCCCCCACGATCATCAGCGCGCCCTTGTCGGGGCCGATATCCGCGGCGCCAGCCGAGACGCCAGCAAGAAGCACAACGAGCGCGACGAGTTTCTTGGTCATGTCACCCCTCGAGAAAATCAAATTCAAGAACACTCATACGTACGACGCCACAGAGACACAGAGCCACAGAGAATGCCTTGGGCTAGAGCACACTCTCCTTGGTGATCTTCGTGTTCGTGGTTGCATTCCACTCAGCGTTAGCCCCAATCGCATTCGAAAACAATTCTCGGTGTCTCTGTGTGGCCACGTACGTGGAGGCGACCCTTTAGGGTCGCCTTGAGCTCGCACGAACTCGCACGAAAGTCGGCGTCGTGCGATGCACGGATTACGGCTCTCGATAAACGCGCCCGTTTTTCATCACCATCTTCACCTGTCGTAAGGCTTTGATATCCGCGGTCGGGTCGCCGGCGACCGCGATCAGATCGGCCAGGAGTCCCGGCTTCACGCGGCCGATGCGCTCGGCTTGACGGAAGTACGTCGCGTTGCCCGACGTCGCGGCGACAACGGCCGCCGAGGGTGACATCCCCGCACCGACCAGCAGCTCGAGCTCGCGCACGTTGTCGCCGTGGGTGTAGACGCCCACATCGCCGCCGAAGCAGATCTTCACGCCCGCCGCGAGCGCCGCCTTGACACTTTCTCGTTTCCGCGCAAGACGCGCGGGCTCCGGATCGACGCCCTTCTTCCATCCCGCGTATTGCGCCGTCGCATCTCCGGCCGCCATCGTCGGGCAGAACGCCACGTTCTTCTCCACCATCAACTTCCAAATCTCCGGGCTGCCTTCGTCGCCATGTTCGATGGTCTCGACGCCGCCGAGGATCGCCCGGCGCATGCCCTCAATCGTCGATGCATGGGCTACGACAGGCCGCCCGCTGCTGCGCGCGACGTCGACGATGCGGGTGATCTCGTCCTGCGTGAACGACGGCCGCGCCTCCCCGTTTGGACCCCAGCGATAGTCGGCGTAGATCTTGATGAAGTCCACACCGTGCGCGATCTGATTGCGGGCCACGTGCATCACGCCGTCGGGTCCGTCGGCCTCGTCTGCGCCTTGCGGCACATCGACCTCGGGTGCGAACCCCTTCGGTCCGTAGCTGCCGGTCGCCACCATTGCCGGACCCGCGACGATCATCCGCGGCCCGGGAATGATCCCCTCCTCGATCGCGCGACGCAGACCCACATCCGCGTACGCAGCACCTTCGGTTCCAAGGTCGCGGACGGTTGTTATCCCGGCCATGAGCGTGGCATGGGCGTGATTCACCGCGCGGGCGACGCGCAGGGCGAGCGGCTCGCGGAGCACTTGATCGTTCCACGTGGTTTCGTTGTAGGGGTGCAGCAGCAGATGCGAGTGGCCTTCGATGAGGCCGGGCAGCAGCGTCGTCCCAGGCAGAGAAATCGTGCGCGCGCCCGCGGGTGCAGTCACCGACGCCGCAGGGCCAACGGCATCGATGCGCGCGTCTCGAACGACGATGATCCAGCCGACATGAGAGGACTCTCCGTCGAACACGCGATCGGCTTTGAGCACGATCGGCGTCGCGCCTGCAGGTTGACCAGTGGCGTTGGTGGTCTCGCTGACAAAGAGGAATGCAACTGACAAAACCCGTTTCATGGCGCGAAATATGCCATAGGTGGGCGCGGACGTCCGAAATATTGCAACCCTGGCAGGCACCTTTCCCGATAGCAGAAACTGCCAAGGGGCCAGCAGAAACTGCCAAGGGGCCAGGCCCCACC
>JBOGIV010000317.1:0-12125 GCA_050747925.1 Vicinamibacterales bacterium | reverse complement strand
ACTCTCGTGCCGTCGATCACGACCGAGCCAGGGTTGAGCACGCGCCGCTGGCCGTCCATGGTGACGACGATGCCGTTGGCCACGATGAGCGAAACGTTGGGTGGCGGCGACATTGAAGGCGCTGGCGAGACTGGAGGTGCTGGAGACTGGCAGGCGGCGGAAAGAACGACGCCGATCGCGATGCACGCGAGTCGTGTGGATAACGTCATGCGCCCGGAATTGTACGTGAATCAGAAATTGCGTGTAAGCTCTCTCCCCTGTGCTCCACCTCGTTCCTCATCCACTGGTTCATGACTGCCTGGCTGGTTTGCGCGACGCCCGTACCGATCCGGAGCAGTTCCGCGCGCTCGCCAATCGCATCAGCGTGCTGCTCGGCGCCGAAGCGCTTCGTGACGTCCCGACGACTGAGGGAGAGGTTCAGACGCCGCTTGGTCCGGCGCCGTGCCGCCGCATTTCGGTCGACGTGGTCGTGGTGCCGGTGCTTCGCGCGGGGCTCGGCATGCTGCCCGGGATGCTCGAGCTGGTGCCCGACGCGCGTGTGGGCCATCTCGGACTCCAACGCGACGAGCGCACGGCGGTGGCCTCGCAGTATTACGCCAAGCTGCCGCCTGACATCGCTCGCAGCTACGTGCTGCTGATCGACCCGATGCTCGCCACGGGAGGCAGCGCTGTGGCCGCGCTCGACAAACTCACCGGCGCGGGCGCGCAGCACATTCACCTGGTGTGCATCGTCGCGTCGCCAGAGGGTGTGGGCGTTGTTGAACGTGCGTACCCGCAGGTACCGATCTTCGCGCCGGTCGTCGATCGCGAGCTGAACGATCACAAGTTCATCGTGCCTGGACTCGGCGACTTCGGCGATCGACTCTACGGAACGGTTTGAGCGTGGCGTTCAGGCCCGGCGTCACGGCCGGTGCACTCACAATTATCGCGTTGCTGCTGTACGGGTTGGGTCTCAGCCGAGCACCTGGACCCCTTCATCCTGATGAAGTGGCGCTCGCTCGACAGGCCTACTCCATCGCCCAGACCGGCCGCGATCTCGATGGCCGTCTCCTGCCCCTCTTCGTTCATAGCGAGGGCGAGGTGTGGTTCCCGCCAGTGCCGGCCTACGCGGCGGCTGTGGCGGCCGCGCTCGTTCCCACCTCTTCGGTTGCGGTTCGTTGGCCGAGCGTCCTCTTTGGCGTGCTGACGATGCTGCTCGTATATCGCATTGGGTTGAGGCTCTTCAGCAATGCGACCCTTGCGGCCGTCGCCTTCGGCGCAACGATGATGACGCCCGCGCTCTATCTATGGAGCCGGCTCGCAGTGGATGGTGTCTTCGCGTTGCCGTTCGTTCTCGCGGCGATGATGTCGGTGCTGTCGTTTCTCGAAAACCCGCAGCCGTCGAGGGTCCTGGCTGCCGGATTGCTGTTAGGGGTCGGTTTCTACTCGAACACGACGGCGCCAACCATGATGGCGATCTACGTCGGGTTGGCCATCCTGACGATTTGGGTCGGTGGCCACAGACAGCCGGGAATCTACGGACGGATCGCCATCGGGTTTCTGCTTCCGCTGCTGTGCCTGGTGCCGTGGTTTGTCGTGCATCCGGAGAGTTACCCCGACACGCTGGGACGATGGGCCGTCCACGCCGCGCACCTGCGCAATCCTGTTGACGGGCTTCGTGCGATCGTGAACTGGGGGTCGCTTACCAATCGCACCACTGTCTATTGGGAGCTCTTGAATCCGGCGTTCTTGTTTTTTCCCGCCGATGAGAACTCGGTGAGCAACACCGCGGCATCGGGACCTCTGCCGTTCCCCCTTCTCGTTCTGCTGCCGATCGGGATTGCCCGAGTGGTTCGCACCTGCTCACCTTCCGTTGCCACGCTCCTTCTGGTGGGCCTGCTGGTGGCGCCGCTCGCCGCCGCCACGTTTGGCGAGAACCACGTCATCGGTCGCGCCCTTCTGCTGATTCCCTTCGTGGCGATCGTTGCCACGTTCGGCATCGAGCACCTCTTGTCACTCAGGCGCCCGTTTGGACCGATCGCGGCCGTGTCATTGCTGATCTTGCTTCCGGTGCAGTTTGCGTTCTTCCACGGGTACCAGCGTTAACGGCGTTCGTACAATTCGAACAACCGTTCTCCACCCGGCTCCGAGATGCTCGTCAACAGCATCCAGTCCGCAGATATTCGAACCGCCTGGCACGACTTCGGTAGAGTTGCACACACGATCACCGCTCCTGGCGCAGCCGCGGGCGCGGTCTGGCCATCGACGTACTCGACGCGATCGATCAGGTCCGGCCGGCCTCCAGCGATCGCATAGAAGCGCCAATAGGCGTCGACGTATGGTATTTCGCGGCTGAGATAGATCGCCTGTGACGATCGTTCAATCACTGCTGTCAGGGCGTCGGGGAGGTTTCCGCCAAACCATCGACTTGTCCGCGTACGATAACCGCCGACGTAGTCGGCGTAGAAGCCTGCGAACTGGACTGGGACGCTGACCAGTAGCCCCACAACTGCCCACCGAATCGCTCGCCTCCGGGCGCGCATCAGACGCTCGACTCCAGACGTGGCCAGCACTGCGCCAAACGGCAGCACATAAAGCACGCGGTTGGTTTCGAGCTCGCCAGAAAGCACGGCCGCCACGGGCGCGGTGAAGAAGCCACCAGCAATCGCCAGTGAAATCGGCCATCCACGTCCGCGGGCAACCTGGAGCAGGCCAACAGGCAGCAGGACGGCAAACGCCATTGGGAAGAACCCTATGGACCGCGTCGAGTTGATCAAGCTCGAGTCCCCCGCGACGAAGAGAAAACTGGGGCTGAAGAAACTCCAAAAGAGGCCAGTTCGCATCCGCAGGCCATCCGTGCTGAGAATCCCGAGGAGGCTGTGGCCGAGCGTCTCACCCGTGCCCGCCAGCCGGTATCCGCCAAGCAGCTCGGCGAACCGATCCGGGTACGCGATCTGCCAGGCGATCGCCGGCACGAGTGGCACAACGAATCCCACGATCGCAGGACCCGTGCGTGCCCAGTCGCGCCACCCTTGGCGTTGAAGAACGGCCTCGATCGCGAACACAAGGTAGATCGGCGCCATCACGACACTGCCGAGATAGCTGTAGATCGACAGCCCCAACCACGCTCCTGCGCCGAACAGCGCACGGCGGCTGCCGGTTTCGAGACAGCCGTTCAGACACCACAGCCACGCCAGGATGAACGGCAGCGGATACAGGATGCTCAGCGCCATCCGGCTATGGATGAAGTGTCCAGGTGTGAGGGCGAGCAGAGCAGCCGCAATCAGCCCGAGTCGATCGCTCTTGAACAGGCCACGCGCGGCGAGAAACATCAGCACGCAATTCAGCACGCCGACGAGCGCCGTGGGTAGGCGAACGGCGGACTCGGAAAGCGGCAGCGCCTTCAGCGCCAGCGCGGTCAGATAAATCATGACCGGATCGCGTCCGGCCTTGAACTCCGGTTCGGCGAAGTACAGGGGGAACAGCCGCCCGTTCAGATCGCGTCCGCTCTCGGCAATGGACTGCGCCTGGAGCGAGAACTTCACTTCATCGTGAATGAGATAAACCGGCGCGAATGAGAGACGTGTCGCATAGAGCGCGCCGGCGACGACGGCAATCACGGCGGCGACGCAAAGCGTCCTCCATCCTCGAAGCATGAGTGACGAGCGATTGTAATGGGCCTGGTAGGCCTGGTAGGCCGGGTGGGCCTGGTAGGCCGGGTGGGCCTGGTAGGCCGGGTGGGCCTGGTAGGTCGGGTGGGCTTGAACTGTCACTGCGTCGACGCGCCTGTTATGATCACCTCTCTCCAGGCGCGCGCTTGGCTCAGCGGTAGAGCACCGCCTTCACACGGCGGGGGTCGGTGGTTCGAATCCACCAGCGCGCACCATTTTCTGGTACGCCAACTAGGCCTACTTGGCCAACCAGGCCAACCAGGCATACCCGGCCCACTCGCCCCAACTACCCCTTCTTCAACGCTGCGATCAGTGCCTGCGCGGCCGCTGCATAGGCGGCATCCGCCTCGGCATAGGCCTTCATGTAATCGGCTTCCGACATTTTGTCTTCTCTCCAGTTGCCGTCGAACCGCATGCTCGACCTGTTCACGTCATGAGTGTCTGACGGACCGCCACGATTGTCGGGCCTGGACTTCAAGCCGTCAGCGCCCAGATCCATCACGAAGTGCCGCGACTCGGGCACCGACGCGCTGTTGAGGTCGATGTAGACCTCGCGGAACTCCTTCTTCACGAGTTTCTCGTTCATCCTCTCGGGGGCGACCGTTTTCGCCCACACCACCATGAGCTGCCCTGGGAATACCAGCGCACCTGCGAACTCGTCGGTGCTATTGGGGAGGCGGGCCGCGATGCTGTCGAGTTTCAGGGTGCCCAGCAGCTGGGCCAGCTCGCGAGCACTGGCGGCCGACTTGGGTTCCTGAGCCCACACGCGTACGGTGGTGGCCGCCGCCACGAGGACGACCAGTTGGCAGGCCAAAGACAGGGTGGAGTGCATGGCCCCGATCAAACACCTAGAGGGCCGTGACGTCAATCAGCCGATGAAGAGGGACTCCTCGTCCTCGACGGAGCCTTGTCGTGACGCCTGACGCCGCCGGGACACCTCGCGAACGCCCTTCAAGGCTTCGACCACGGCCCGAACGCCGCTCAGAATCGCGAGCCCCTGACGGGCCGGGCCGATCACGAAATCCTGGGCCACGCTCAACGTCCGATCGACGCGAGCCGCCATCTCTCCGAAGACTTGATCCAGCCGCTCCACCTGCTTGGCCACGAGAGCGGCGGTCCGCGCCGCTTCACTCGACATGCCGGTAAGGTTCGCGATGAGCGGCTTGATGTCCTGCTCGATCTGTTTGGTGAGCGTCTGGACGCGCCTGGCGAGCACTATCCCGGCGATGATGGCGCCCACCTGGATGAGGGCCATCACGACCACCGCAAACGCGATGAGGCCGAGATAGAGCTCGCCGGTCTGGCTCACGCCTGCTCTCCACGCTCCCTGGCCTGATTGAACGCCTCGCGACCGCGATCGATCGCGGACGCCAGGTTATCGCGCTGGCGCTCGTAGTACTCGCGGCCCTGCTCCATCGCGTCGCGCGCGCGGTCGCGCCCCTCGCGGGCTTTCTGGCCGATACGCTCGCGCGTTTCCTCGCCTGACGCGGGCGCAAAGAGAATCGCCACAGCAGCGCCCGTGAGCGCGCCGACGACAAACGCCATCATCACGCTGCCGACGCCGATACTGTCCCTCGACATGACAGACTCCTAAAAGATGCTGACCTTCACATTGAGATACTTCCTGGGGTCCTTCTTGATGGCCTCGATCAGACCTCTCAATTCGGACGCGGCTTGATTCATGTTCTCATATAACTGTTTGTCGCGCAGCAATTGCCCGGCGGTTCCCTGTCCCTCGTTGAGTTGCCGAATCACGGTGTCGAGGCGGGACGTCATCGAATCGAGGCGTGTATACAGGGCGTCGTCGTTCAGGAGTTTACCTGCGGTGCCTTCGCCACGATTCAGCTTGGCCGAGAGTTGCTCGAAGTTCTGACCCGTTGCACCGAGCGATTTGGCGAGCGCAGGATCGTTCATCAACTGTCCAAGGCTGCCTTCCCCGCTTCGAATTCGCCCCGTGATGGCGTTGAGATTCCCCACCGATTGGTGCAGCTCGTCGTAGAGCTCGGAGTTCCGCGATAACTTGCCGAGGGTGCCGCGCCCCTCGGCCACCGATGAGGCCACCCGTTCTGCCGATCGAACAAACGCGTCGAGCTCTCGATACAGGCTCTCGTCGGTAAAGAGTTTGCCGGCGGTCCCCTTGCCGCTTCGCAGGTCCGCGAGCAATTGTCGGGCCTCGTTCATCCCGGCGGTTGCCTCATCGGTCAGCTGGGCGATGGTCGTGGCCGTCGGGCCGGCCTGCACGTATCCCCAGCGCGGAATCGGCATGCCGCGTGGCGCGGCGGTGATGTCCAGCGCTCCCTCGCCGAGCAGTGAAATCGATCCGAGCGTCGCGCGCGACACCGTCGTGACAAGAGGCTGCACCTCTTTCGACACTTCGAACCAGACTTCGACGGCGGCGTTGGTCAGTTGCACATCGGTGACGCTGCCAACCTCGACCCCGGCGACCCGAACCGGCGAACCTTCCTTGAGGCTGGAGACATCTCTGAACACCACCTTCAACGGGTAGACCTGCCAGAAGAATCCTGCGCTGCCGCCGACGGCGAAGATCAGCAGTCCCGCCATGGTCAGCGCGAACACGGTGAGGATGCCGATCTTGAACTCTGCAAAGGCGAGCGATCGTGTGCGGGGCATGTGCCGGGTCCTCTTACGAAAGAAACGTCTTCAAGTACGGGTCTGACGACCGACGTAGATCGTCGGCCGACCCTTCGAACACCACCCGGCCGTCGCGGATCATCACGAAGTCGGCTTCGCTGATCTTGGCGGCGTCGGCCGGCACAATCTGCGTGTGGCCGCCAGCGTGGTTCTCCGCGCCGTGCGTCGCGATGTAAAACGCATCGCGCAATTGATGCGTGACCAGGATGGAGGTGACGTCTTCGAGATCCCGCAGTTTGATGATCTCGGCGTCCACCGTCAGCGCGGTCATCGGATCCAGCCCCGTGGTCGGCTCGTCATACAGCAGCAGCGAGGGCTTGGCCGCCATGGCTCGAGCGATGGCCACGCGCCTGCGCTGGCCGCCGGACAATTCCGACGGCATGCGATCGATATGCTCCCCAAGGTTCACAAACCCCAGCACTTCTTCGACGCGCGCGCGGACCTCTTCCAGAGGGAGGCTGGTCTCTTCATACAGTTTGTACCCGACATTCTCCCCGACGGTGAGCGAATCGAATAGCGCACCCTCCTGGAATACCATCCCCATGTGATGCCGGACGCCCATGAGCTCGTCTTCGCTCAGCTGATCGACGCGGTGGCCGAGCACCCACATCGTGCCGGAATCGGGTTTCAGCAGGCCCAGCATCAATTTCAGAATCGTCGATTTGCCCGCGCCACTGGC
The DNA here is from genome assembly GCA_050747925.1 of Vicinamibacterales bacterium. Lineage (GTDB taxonomy): Bacteria > Acidobacteriota > Vicinamibacteria > Vicinamibacterales > UBA2999 > 12-FULL-67-14b. Next base: position 5,144 of record JBOGIV010000317.1, on the reverse strand, counting down.
GCCCAGAAAGATCTTGGTGTGTCCGGAGCGCACTGAAAACGTCACGTTCTTCAGAATGACCTTGTCGTCAAAAGCCAGCGAGACGTTCTCGAAGAGCACGACGGGACCGTGCCGCTCAGCCAACTCGACGGGGACGCCGGCCTCGGCCAGAGATCGACGCCGCATCAGAACAGTACCGAGATCAGCAATCGCGTCACGAAGAAATCCACGACGAGGACCGTCACCGAAGCGGCCACCACCGCTTTGGTCGTCGCGCGTCCGACCCCCTGCGTGCCGCCGCTCGCGCGCAGCCCGACGTGACAGCCGATCGTCACAATCACGAAGCCGAGGAAGAAGGGCTTGATGACACCCATCCAGACGTCTTCGAGAAGCAGGCCGTCAGTGACCGAATGCCAATAGACACTCGACGCCACACGAAGCTGCGTCAACGCGACAATCCAGCCGCCCACCATTCCGACGGTATTCGCCACGACCGTGAGAATCGGACACATCACAAAGCCAGCCAGGACGCGCGGCACCACGAGCTTCCGAATGGGATCGGTGCCGAGCGCGCGCAGAGCGCTGACCTGATCGGTCACCACCATCGATCCAAGCTCCGCCGCGATGCCGGAGCCGACCCGCCCCGCGAGCATCAAGGCGGTCAGCACCGGCCCCAGTTCCTTGATCATCGATGCGCTGATGAGCCGGCCGACATAGGGCCGTGCTCCGAATTGATCGAGCGTCATGCCCGACTGGAGCGCCAGCACGGCGCCGGTAAAGAATCCGGTGAGCAAGACGACGGTGAGCGACCCCAGTCCGATCGTATCGATCTGCTCGATGACATCGCGCAGGTAGAACGGCCGGGTCGTCACCCCGCGGACCGTGGCGGCACAGAGCCGCACGTACTCCTGAAGTTCGAGGAGCGCGCGCTTGATCCAATCGAGGAGAAAGCCGGGGATCACTCGGCCCGACGCTTTCCAGGCTCGCCGAGCCCAAGCTCGCGCGTTCGAAGCGCGCGCACCTGGTCCCGCAGTGTGGCCGCACGCTCGAAGTCGAGATTGGCGGCTGCTGCCTTCATCTCAGCGTCCAGGCGGGCGATGTGCGCATCCAGCTCGGCCTGGCTGCGAAAGGCAAAGCGCGGCTCGTGCGTGTCGGGGACGGCGAGGTAGTCGCGGTCGTATAGATTGGACAGCCCTTCGTCGATCGCTTTGACGATGCTCGTAGGAGTGATGCCGTGCTCGGCGTTGTATGCCTCTTGACGCGAGCGGCGTCGCTCGGTCTCGTTGATCGCCCCGCGCATCGAGTCGGTCATGTTGTCGGCGTACATGATGACGCGGCCGTTGACATTACGCGCGGCACGGCCAGAGGTCTGGATGAGGGCGCCCGCCGATCGCAGGAATCCTTCCTTGTCGGCATCGAGGATCGCGACCAACGAGACCTCAGGAAGATCCAGCCCTTCTCGCAGGAGATTGATACCCACCAGGACATCGAAGTGGCCACGCCGAAGGTCGCGCAGAATCTCGACCCGCTCGAGCGTTTCGATGTCGGAGTGGAGGTAGCGGACCTTCACGCCAAGCTCCTGGTAGTACTGCGTGAGGTCCTCCGCCATCCGCTTGGTGAGCGTGGTCACCAGGACCCGCTCGTGACGCTCGGCCCGGTCGCGAATCTCTGTGAGAAGATCGTCCACCTGGCCCTTCACCGGACGAATGTCGACAGGCGGATCCATCAGCCCGGTCGGCCGAATGACTTGCTCGACAACCACGCCGGCGGCTTTGTGCAGCTCGTAGGGCCCGGGCGTCGCTGACACGTACACGAGCTGATCGACCCGGCCCTCCCATTCCTCGAAGTTCAACGGCCGGTTATCGAGCGCCGACGGCAGGCGGAAACCGTACTCGACCAGCACTTCCTTTCGCGATCGATCGCCGTGATACATCCCTCGAATCTGCGGAACCGTCTGATGGCTCTCGTCCACGACCACCAGGGCATCCGACGGCAGGTAGTCGAGCAGTGTCGGCGGCGGCTGCCCGGCGGCTCGCCCGGTGAGGTGACGGGAGTAGTTTTCGATACCGTGGCAGTAGCCAATCTCCCGAATCATCTCGAGGTCGAACATCGTCCGCTGGTGCAGTCGCTGCGCCTCGAGCACCTTCCCCTCGTGCTCCAGCTCGGCGCGTCGTTCGACCAGCTCGGCCTTGATGGTTTCGACCGCTTGCTTGAGCCGGTCTCGACCGGTGACGAAATGGGACTTCGGGTAGACCGCCGTTCGATCGTGACGACGAGCCGCTTTCCCAGTCAGCGGATCGAACGAGGTCAGCTCGTCCACTTCGTCGCCGAACAAGCCGATGCGCAGCGCCGACTCTTCGTACGACGGATAGACCTCGACGATGTCGCCGCGAACCCGAAACGTGCCGCGGCCGAACTCGTGGTCGTTCCGTTCGTATTGAATCTCCACCAGCTTTCTCAGGAGGTGGTCGCGATCGATCCGCTGACCGCGCTCGAGCGGGAGCGCCAGGCCGTAGTACGCGTCTGGCGAGCCAAGGCCGTAGATGCACGAAACGCTGGCGACAATGATGACGTCACGGCGCTCGAAGAGCGACCGCGTGGCCGACAGCCGCATCCGGTCGATCTCGTCGTTGATCGTGGATTCCTTCTCGATGTACGTGTCGCTGGACGGTACGTACGCTTCCGGCTGGTAGTAGTCGTAGTAGCTGACGAAGTACTCGACCGCGTTCTCGGGAAAGAAGCGACGGAACTCCTGGAAGAGCTGTGCGGCCAGGGTCTTGTTGTGCGCTATGACCAGCGTCGGCCGGTTCACGCGCGAGATGACCTGCGCCATCGTGTAGGTCTTGCCCGACCCCGTGACGCCGAGCAGCACCTGATGCTTGTCCCCGCGGTCGAGTCCCTCAACCAGCTCGGGCACTGCGCGGACCTGGTCGCCGCGAAGCTCGAAATCGGACGCTAAGGTGAAGCGATCGAAGACAGATGGCATGGGACGGACGGACCCGAGCACACCATCGTACAACACGGACAGGTTCTGCAGGTTCGCTACGGTGAGCTCGGCTTGTACGGTCCGAAATACCCTTTGCGCGTGCGGAGCTTCAGGTCCGGACGCTTGAGTTTGATCTCCACTTTACGCCACGCACCGTCAGTGCTGGTGTTCGTTGACAGGTAGCCCAAGTGGTACTGTGCGCGGATTTCGTCCAGGACTTTCTCGTACGTGCTTTCGACGTCCTTCATCTGAGTTGGAAAGAACGCCTGACCGCCCGTCGTTTCGCTCAGTTGCTGAAGCTTCATCTTCAGGTCCATGCGCGCCGAGCCGGTGTTCTCTACCAGACCGATGGCATACACGGTGACCTGCGAGGCCTTGAGCAACGTGAGGGTTTCGTTGAACGACAGCGCCGACCTGGTATCGCCCCCGTCCGTGTACATCACCATGATCTTTCGGCCGGTCTGCTGCTCCGCGCCGTCGAGATAGGTGCCGATGGCGTCATACAGCGCCGTGTAGCCGTCTGCCTTGCGCAGGCGAATGCGCTCGACGAGCCGGGCAAAATCGCGCTGGGGATAGCGGGTGATACGGACCACGGTGTCGAAGTCCACCAGCGTGATGTCCGCGGCTTCGGGAAGCATGTTGAAGAACTTGATCGCGGCGCTTCTCGCCAGCTTCAGATCCTGTTCCATGCTGCCGCTGGCGTCGAGGAGCAGACCCAGGTGCAGCTCCGGCGCCGACTCCCCATCGCCCTTCGCGAAGTACTGGACGGTTTGCTTGGTCCCGTCCTCCACAATTTCAAAATCGTCCTTGGCCAGGTCGCCAATGAGCTCACCTTTTCTGTCAACGATGGTGACCCCGAAGGTCGTCAGGTCGATGCCCGAACGGAAGGTAACGGGTTGCGCGACCAGGACAGCGCTTGCGGTCATCACGAGCAGCACGAGACTCGCGTGAAAGCCCCGCATCACGAGGCAATCCTACCAAAGGCCCTCGCGCACCGGCGCTATAATCGAAGATCGTGCGTTGTCTTGCGATCTGCCACAGTGAGCTGGTCATCCGGCTGCTGGAGGCGGTCCTGAGTCCGAACTCGGAACTCCACGTGATGGTCGAGAGCCGCGCGTTAGCCAGGCGTTTCGAGCACTCCAACCTCTCCATCAGCGTCAACGATCCGGCCAGGATTGACAGCTACGTCAAAGCCGACCTCTCTCCAACCATTCCGGTCATCGTCGAAGACAACGGGCGCCGCGGCATGCGCAAGCTCCTCGACGCGCTGCGAGGCGCGGGAGGCACCCTCATTTATGTCCTTGGCACGAGCACGGCCGACATTCGACGCACGGAGGAGCTGAGAGTCGACTTTCCGGAAGTGACGAGCCTGACCTTGGCCGAGCTCACCGGTCCACCCCTGTGGACCGAGCTCGGGCGATCGGTCACGCGCCAGCGCGTTCAGCAATATCAACGGTACCTGGACGATGCGGATCGCATTCTGATCCTCACGCACCACGATCCCGACCCCGATGCGATGGCGAGCGGCCTCGCGCTCCGCAATCTGCTGCACCGGACGCGTACGACGGCGATCATCGGCTGTCTGCAGGGTGTGACCCGGCCGGAGAATCTGCGGATGGTCAAAGCGCTCGATTTGCATATCGAAGTGCTCACGCCGGAGGACGTTCGCCAATTCGATCGCGTCTGCCTGGTTGACGTTCAGCCCCATTACTTTGGCGGCCTCGTGCCGCATGTCGATCTGGTGATCGACCACCATCCGGAACAACCGGGCTATAGCGCCATCTTCACCGACATTCGACCTGACTACGGATCGACGTCAACCATTCTGTGCGAGCACCTGCGCGCCGTCGACCTGGACATCTCCGAGCGGACGGCGACGGCGATGCTGTATGCGATCAAGTCGGACACGCTCTTCTTCAACCGTCAGGCCAACCGCGCCGACCTCGACGCCTTCTCGTATCTCTATCCCCTCGCCGACGCCGCGATGATCCGCAAGATGGAAGGCGCGGAAATCACCGCCGAGCGGCTCGACTACCTCATCAAGGCGTGGCAGCAGGGACGGATGATGGAGCACGTCTTCTGCACCTTCCTCGGCGAGCCGCCGCGCGACGACTTCATTCCCTATGTCGCCGACTTCTACCTTCAGCTCGAGAACGTGCAGTGGACCGTGATCAGCGGC
>JBOGIV010000316.1:0-5768 GCA_050747925.1 Vicinamibacterales bacterium | reverse complement strand
GTGTAGAGGCAACCCTTCCGCCTTCGCCGAAGGCTTCGGCGGACCGCCGTAGCTTTAGCGGAGGCTGGTTAGGGTTGCCTTCCCGGCGCACACTACGCCAACAGAATGTCCTGCACCTTCCGCACGTCGAACGAGAAACTCGGGTCTACGCCGTTCAAGACGTCAGCACGAGTCAGCGGCCCAAAGTCCAGGCGCGTGAGCTGTTCGAGGCGCGTCACCGGCACTTGCATGCCCTTGAACTGGCCCCAGACAAAGGCCGGTCCGCCTGGATCCGGCAAGAAGGTGGCCTGGCTGTCGAGATAGGCCACGCTCGCGAGCGCTTTCGAGTTCGGGCGCAAGAACGCCACAATCTTCCACAGCCGCACCGGCACTTTCACGTCGTAGAGCACCGGATCCTGTCTGCTCAGCACGGGTCCCGTGATCACCGTCACCTTCTGATTGTCTTTGTCCGCGTTTCGGAGCACGTGGTCCTCGAGAGCGAGCCACACGGGCGAGTTGTGCGACTGCATCTGCGGCACTTGATTGGTCGCGTGGAACGTGTCTTCTTCAGCTTCCTTTTTGTCGGCGCCCCAGACCGGATCCTCGCGACGCGTCATGTGACCGCGACTGAACAGTCCCTCGTCTTCGTTGCCGTAGCATTCGTCGATCAATTGGTACTTCGTGGCGATGCGCGGGTCGTAGCGCCAGACGTTCGATCGTTTGGACCCTGTGCGGCTCTTGGCGCCGTCGATGTTGCAGGCGCTGAAGAAGCACATCCGCCGTTTTTTTGACTGCACCACGGAGAAATGGTGGTACCTGAGCTCCACGCCGCCGCCATTGACCGCGGCCGCGTCGTCGCGCTGCGCGTCTGACAGCTTTGGCAGCGGCACGCGGGCGGTCGCGCCGAGAAAGGTCGGAGCGTACCCGTCTCGACCGTCATACTCCTCTACGGGGCGCAGAGTCTTGACCACTCTCTGCATCTCGCCATTGGAGATCGCAAACGATTTGATGCGTGGAATGACGCGCCCCCTTACGACGATTTCTCGTCGTCATCATCGGGCAGTGGTGCGCTCGGCATGCTCGCGACACCTTCTGAAGCCACGTCCCAGTCGGGGAGCGCCGCCACTTCCTGTCGAAACTCAGCCTCGGTCTCCGGGACGACGGCCACTTTGAGCGCGCCGGGCAGCTCGGCGATGAGCCGTGCACGCTTCGTGTATTTCCTGACGAGACGACGAACGCGCTCGGTCTGCTCGGCGGTTGGATCCTCGGGCCGATTGAACTGCACGATGAGCTCGTTCAGGCCGGGCGTGATTTTGGCCACGCCTTTTTTCGTCGCAACCTTCGAGCCGGACGATGCGGTCGGAAGTTTGGTGACGCGTTGGCTCAAGCGACACTCCAGGCAACCCTAACCAGCCTCCGCTAAAGCTACGGCGGTCCGCCGAAGCCTTCGGCGAAGGCGGAAGGGTTGCCTCTACACATGCAGATCAGGGAGTCAATCTTTGTCAGATCCAATTCTATCTCCCCGATCTCCCTGATCTGCCTGCGATTCTCCTAGCCACTGAGAACGCCGTGGCCTTCGTATTTCGAGGGGAGCCCGATTGATCTCGCAACCTCCATGGCCAGAGTCAGAATGGCGTCGCTGCGCGCCTGATCGCGATCGGCGCCCAGCACATCAGGATTGGCGCCAAGCTTGCGAGCCACCAATCCCGTGACGGCGGGCGCCGCCATCGACGTGCCATTCATCGACCCGATCGCGTTTTTGGGCATCAGCGAGACCACGCCGACTCCGGGGGCGGCGAAGTCCACTTCGGGGCCGTGGCACGAGAAGGCCGCCACACCAAGCGTCCGATGGCCCTTGGCCTTTGGTGAGGACCGCATGTCGAACTCGTGCGCCTCTTTCGGCCAGCCGTCGCGCACGCCGATCGCGGCGACAGCAGCGACGCTTGGAAAGCGTGCTGGAAATCTCACCGCGTCGGCGGTGTTGCCCGCGGCCGCCACGCACAGCGCGCCCTGCGCGCGCGCCCGCTTGATCTCACGTTCGGTGAGTGAAACGTCGCCGTCGAGGGTGAGGCTGAGGTTGATGAGATCGGCGCCTTCGTCCACAGCGCGCCGGATGGCCCTCGAGACCGCGAAGCTGCCTGTACGCGTAGAGCCTTTCGCGTAGACGCGATAGACGAGGAGTCGTACGCCGGGCGCCAATCCGGCCGGGCGGTGGTCACCGGGCTGGGCGGCGATGATGCCGGCCACATGTGTGCCGTGCCCGATGCCATTGTCGGCCCAGTTGGTCTCCGACTCTCCTTCGGTGAGGTTCACGCCTTCGGCCACATTCAAGCTTGGATGCGACGCACCGCCATCGATCACGGCGACGGTCACGCCAGCGCCGTCGGTCGGCGTGCCGCTTGGGTGAAGCCGTCGCAGGCCATCGGGAACTGCCGGGTCGATGGGCCGACAGACCAGCGTGACCGACGCTGGATGACGACTGGAGCTGTTCTTCCAGGACGATGCCCAGTAGCCTCGATCCTGTTCAGCCAACACGCGAACGATCTTGGTTCTCGAGGGTAAGGGAAAGCGAGCTATGCCTTTGGCGTCGGCGACGACTTCGGCGCCGGTCGGGGGATCCGTGGCGAGATCTGTGAGCACGGTGACCCGGACTTTCTTGAGCGCCTTACCGGCCGGATCGATCACCTTCACGGTAAAGAGCTTGCGGGCGCCGGCGGTCGCCATCCCCCCGGTGTCGATGGGGAGCAACTGGCGCGTCATCATCGCCATCTGCGCCGTGCCTTCTTCCACAACTCTCAGGCCGGGGTATTGACGCTGAAACGCGAGCCGGTTCTTGTCGTCGAGCGCGACCAACAGTGCTTCCGGCACGCCGATTCGGCCGAGCACCCGACCCAACAGGCCCGGGGGAATGCCGCCGCCTCCACCACCGCCGGCCATCGCCATGCCCCCGCCCGAGAATAGGTCGAGCGAGCGAGAGTGCATCCGGAAGTTGAATCGGTTGTCGCCTGGAAGGACAACGAAACGCGAGACAGCCATGCGTTTGACCTCTGGTGGTGTAGACGACCGCGGGGAGGGGGCGTCTCAGAAAGTTGCAAGTTGCAGAGTTGAAGAGTTCAGAGTTTCAGTTCAAAAGTTCCGTTTCAGTTTTAGTTCGAAGTTCGTCTCATTCCCTCAACTTGGCCATTGCGACCGAGAACGCCAGTTTGCCCGCGTGAGGGTCGTAGACGATCACCGGCATCAGCCGGCCGCGGATGCGATTCGGGTTGCGACGCGCGTGCCCCATCAGCGTCGTGGCCAGCGCCTCGCGAGAGGCTTCGGGTGTTTCCTCACGCGGCTCGCTGTTCAGCAGATCGTTCAACGTCAACCCCCAGGGGCGCCCGCGGAAGAGGGCGTCCACCACGGCGCCCTTCACCACGTTGTGCGAGAAGTTGAAGAAGAACGACAGCGGCGAGTAGCGCTGTTCGGACGGACGAAGCCCTTCGAACTGCTGGAGCAGCGCGTCACGATGCGCGTGAAACAGCTCGCGGACTTCCGCGCGCTCGAGCTCTACTTCCGACAGTGAGGCGGGCGGTCGCGTGCCCACGAACGCACGGGCGTCCGGGGTCAGGCCATTGAGGAGCGCTTCGACGAGCGGCCGCCGTTCCCGCTCTTCGACCCCCTCGTCCTGCATCCGAACGTACTCACGCATGAGCGTGCAGAGGGCAAAGCACAACCACGGATAGTCAGCCACGTTGTCGTCGCGCGTCTTGAGCGTGTCGCGTCCATACGTGGCTTCGAAGCCGAAACGCAAATGACTGCCTATGCTTGCCGAGTGGCCCATCGCCATGCGCCGCCGATGCTCGAGGTTGAGCGTCCTGGCTCGCTCGAGCAACTTCCCGTATCCCCACTCCGCCAGCTCGAAATGCGACGTCGCAATCAGAATCAGCGTTTCGGCATCGGCTGCAAACCTCTGCCCGCTTCCATGCGGCCCCTGGAGCCGGCCGAGCAAACGATCGACGCGATCCAGATTTCGATCCGCGTCGCCCTCGTCCCACACTCTCAGCGCCACGAGCGACAGAATGTGCATGAAGTAGTAGTCGAGAAGGACGGCGAGAACGATCGGCGTCACCGCTTCGCTGCCTCGCTCGCGGCGCAGATAGTCCAGGACATCGACTGGAATCGTCTCCGGGTTGACCTTGTCGGCGATGCCATCCCAATCGTGAAGAGCGTGAAAGCCATCGCCCCGCGTTCGCTTGTCGTACCTCTTGATCGATCGCTCGAGATCGATCACGGGCGACGCGACTTTCCAGACGTTGGTGCGCATGCTCTCACGCATCCGGTCGAGGGCGCTTGCAAGGTCGGTGGCGGCCTCGGCTGCCTCTCCGACGATCTGCGCGCGGGCAGATCCGTCGAGCGCCGTCTCGAGACCGGCGCAGACCGCGCCGAACGTGGTTTCCACTCGACTCGCGTCTCCTTCACTCATAGCAAGCGCTGATTGTATGAGAAGGACGGTCTGAGCCCTCGATACCCGTCGCGCGATTCAGGCTCTCGTGGCAAGATTGCTGGTCGCATGACCAGAGCTCTCGCACTCGTCGCCACGTTGGAGCGACCGGATCGATACCGCTGGGCGGTCGCCGCGACCGTCGCCGTTATCGCCGCCCTCTTTCTTCCAGCGCTCGCCGGCTTGTTTCCCTTGGAGCACGACCTGGATCGGTTCATCCCCGTCGATGACGACTGGTTCGTCTATCACCTGCATGCGCTGGACATTCGGAGCGGTGGCCTCAGCATGCCGGGGCTCGAGGGTCCGTACTACAGGCCTTCGGGGTTCGCGTATCCCTATTTCCTCGCGCTGATCTACAGCCTGTTCGGCACATTCTCCGAGGCTGTCTATTTGGTACAGGGGGTTCTGCTGCTCGGCACGATCGCGTTGCTGTGCTGGGCGCTTCGTCCACGCCTGTCGAGAGTCGCCGCTGTCTGTTTCCTCGCGGCGCTCGCCGGCATGTTATATGTGGATGTCTTTCGCTCGCTCACGTTTCGGCTGCTCAGCGAAAACCTGTTGTTCCCCTGCACCGCAGTCATGATCCTGCTGATCCTGCGCGGTGAATCGTCAAGGCGGCTCGGCCAGTTCGCCTGGGCTGGCGTCGCCGGCGGCGTGTGTTTTCTCGCGCGGCCCAACGTTCTCTTCTACGGCGTGGCGGTCGCGGTGATCACCCTGCTGGCCATGACGCGACACCCGCGGGAGTGGCGAGCCCGCGCAGCCGCCGTCTTCCTGGCGGCGTTCATCGCCGTGTCATCGTTGATGGCGGTTCGCAACTTCGTCGTGACGGGCCAGGTCAGCATGCCAGTGCTGACCCAGCGATCGGACTGGTGGGTCCCGGGAATCTCGAGGCGGAATCCTCGGACCTTTCAAGGGCGGGTGCAACACGCCACACGGGAGGTCACACGACGGACCGCGTTCCTCCTCGGCATTCCGCAGCTCTATCAGCCCGCCTTCCGAGTGCGACCCCATTGGCTCCTGATCTGGGCTGGGGTGGCCTTCTACGTGTCGGGGTGGCGCCGGCGTCGGCCAGAGTTTTGGGAACGATTGATCATCGCCTTGTGTGTGGCCTATTTCGTGCCGCTGTTTCTCATCGGCAACTTGTCGAGTTATGGCGTCCGTATGGTGACTCCTGGCATGCCCTTGGCGCTGATCATGGCGGTCCGGGGCATGGACGAGGCTCGCCAACGCCGGGGGGGCGACGGGGCCTAGCGGCCGCAGCTTCCCGGCAGCGCCCTCCAGCCTTCGACGTCGATCATGGCCTGATTCACAT
>JBOGIV010000315.1:0-15862 GCA_050747925.1 Vicinamibacterales bacterium | reverse complement strand
GTGCACGGTGATGGTGGCCGTGCTGGCGACGGCCGTGGTGACGTATCGGGCCGGAGGTCTCTTCGAACGGCCGATCAACCGCACCGATCAGGCGCACTTTCTCCAGTACTACGACTGGATGAAAAAGCACGGCATCGATGAGGCATACCGTCGTGGATGCGATTTCATGGACTGGCCGTCCGGCCACGCTCGCGAGACGCTCGACGCGGCATGCACCGAACGCGGACGGCGACGGACGTTGTTCTTGTGGGGCGACTCGTTCGCGCAATCCTTGTCGCTCGGTATCCGTTCGCTTCTGCCGCCGGAAGACAGACTTGCCCAGGTCGCCACGTCTCTGTGCCGGCCGGCGTTTGGGGAGATCGACACCCACGTTCCCGAGGGCCGGTGCTCACGCTCCAACCAATTCGCGATCGCGAAGATCAAGGAGCTTCGTCCCGACATTGTCGTCCTTGCGCAGAAGGGCGGTCACGACCAGACCGATTGGAAGGCGATGACCGAGCAGCTCACGTCGCTTGGTGCGGGCCGCGTCGTCTTGGTGGGGCCCGGTCCACGTTGGCGTCCGTCGCTGCCCGAAGTCGTCGCGACCCACTACTGGGGCTCAGACTTCAGCCGCGTGAGCCACGGCCTGGACCGCGAGCCGTTCGATACCGACGCTCATCTACAGGCGACGCTGGCTGGTACGCCACACCTTTCCTATGTCTCGCTCGTTGGCGGCCTCTGCAACCAGGATGGTTGTGTCGCCGTGGTTCCTGAATCAAGCGCGGCTGATTTGATCGCTTTTGACTTTGGTCATCTCACTCTCAAGGGATCGCTCTTCGTCGCCCACGGACAACTTCGGTCCTACCTGCTGACGGCCGAGTAGTCGCATGAACAGAATCCTCAGGGTCAAGTTTTCTAGGCGTCGAAAGCTCCTCTACGCTGGCATCACCGTGCTTGGTGTTGTCGCAGCGGCCATGGTGGCTTTCACCGTCGCCGACGTGTACTTTCACTCGCGACTCAAGGATCAGTCGGGCATCAATGTCTGGGGCTATCGGGGCGAGCCCCTTGGCCGCAAGCAGCCGAGCGAACAACGCATGGTCATGCTCGGCGGCAGTACGGTGTATGGGTTTGGCGTACGGCCCGACGAGTCGGTGCCTGCCGCGCTCGAACGGCGGCTCAACTCGACGGGTGCGACCGGCCGGTCGTTTAAGGTCGCGAATCTTGGCGCCCCCGGCCAGGGCGCCTACTCGTTCAGTTATGACCTGTCCGACTACGCGTACCTCAACTACGACGTGGCCCTGCTGTACGAGGGCTACAACGATCTCGGACTGAATGACGTCGCTCAACGAGTGGTTCCTAACTATTACCTCTGGCACCGCGAGTCGCCGATCTTCACGCTCACCGGGTATTACCCGATTCTGCCGCTCGTGCTCCGTGAGAAAGGCAGGGCCCTGGTGCAGGGCGAGGATGTGAACAAGGCCGATCCTCCGGGTCAGGTCGTCTTTCGACCGGGCGTGGCCGCGCAGGTTGCCGCCGGAGTCTTGAGCGCCGCCGCCACCGTGAGCGAGAACCTCGAGCGCCAGATCGGGCGGCTGTCCGAGACCTCACTCACACCCTCGGTCGACGAGCAGTGCATTCCGAAATGGAAACAGTACTGCGGCGCCGTTCGCGATGCCGTCTCGTGGGCGCTCACACACAACAAGCGCGTCCTGTTCATCACCCAGCCTTACGCGTCGGACTCGCATGTCGAGCAGCAGGCCAACGTCCTGGCGATGCTGCAGTCGCGCTTCGGTGAGGACTCGCGTCTTCGGGCGGTGAATCTCGGCCGTGCGATCGATCTACGCGATCGATCGCTTGCGTTCGACGGACTTCACTTGAATGCCAGGGGCAACGGGATCATCGCCGACCACCTGCTCGAGCCCGTGCTGAACATGGCTCGCTGAGCTAGACATCTTCTAAGGCCACTATCGCGACGTTTGAAGCAAGTTTTCGGCGGGCCTTGGAAGATGTCTCGCCCCGCGGAGCGGGGCAAAACTACACTGCCCCTAGCGAAGCGGAGCCGACTGTTTTTCTGGGCGGTTTGAGGCGAAGCTTCGCTAGAGGCCTTCGGGGGTCAACATATATGGGCCGTTCTCGGACCCAGTGCCCATAGACCAGCCACAGGGCACATCAACGCAGGGCCCGCAGCGTCATGATCGGTGAGGACCTGCTCGCGTCGGTCGAGCAAGCGTTCCGGTGCCGACGCGCCTACAGCGCCGCACCGCCCCCGGCGGACTCGGGGCCAGGTTCCGGCGCGGGCGATGCACGCGGCAGATCGGCGAGAGCGCCCTGGTATCGTCGAAGGGCCTCCAACAGGATCGCCTCGACGTTCTTGAGATGCTGCAACATCGCCGCACTCGCTGCGGGAGCGGCACGGCGAGCGATGGCGTCGGCAATCGCGCGGTGATCGATGGGCGATTGCGCCCGCCGAGAGCCGTTCTCGATCTCCTCGCGTGGGCCGCCCCTCACGAGGTCCGAGAGATAGGTGTGCAGCGTGATGAAGGTCTGGTTGTGCGCGGCCTCGGCGATGGTCTGATGGAACAGGCGATCCGCGTTGAACACGGCCTCGGCATCGTCTTCACGAAGGCCGCGCTCCTGCTCCTCGACAGCCCGGCCGAGTGCGTCGATGTCGGCGGGCGTGGCGCGCTCGGCCGCCAGAAACGCCAGCCGCGGCTCGAACATCTGTCGGGCCTCCGAGAGATCCAGCAGATGCTCACGCTGCCGCTCGAGAAACTGTGAGAGCGGCAGAGTAGCGGCGTCCAAGAGCCCCTCGGTGACAAAGTTGCCCCCGCCCTGCCGCGACACGATGACGCCCGACAGCTCCAATGCACGCAGCGCCTCGCGGACCGATCCGCGGCTCGCGCCGAAGAACCCCGCGAGCTGCCGCTCGGGTGGCAGCTGGTCGCCAGGCCGGAGTTCTGAACGCTGAATCCGGCTCCGCAGCTCGCGGGCGATCTTCTCGTTGACCTTCAGCCGCTGGCCGCTGGCGCCCCGTGGCTTGTGCATCGCCGCTCCCTGTCGATTCGTCGTTCGCGCCATGTGCCGCGCCATTCTACGCCACTGGTCGGACCAGCAACAGTCCTCACGGTCCGGGCACCAGGCGCCGAGTGCCGCAGCAGGGACACGCCGCCCGGAGTACCTCGAAGCCGTAGATTCCACTCGAGTGGCCATCGGACCAGTGCACACGGATGCCGAAGAGCCCAACCAGTTCGATCCTTAGCGGGCGGACGGTGCGAACACCTGCCGGGAGCACGCGGATCTGACCGCGTTGAGGTGCCGCCGATTGCTGCGCGCAAACGGCGCATGGACACGCCAGACGCAGATCGGTGGCGCGATAGACGCTCTCGTGGCCGTCGGCCCATCGGATGCGCACGTCGTGCTCGTTGGCCCGACCAACTTCAACCGGCACGAAGGCGTTGCCATTAGACGTCAAGGACGCATCGCCTCGCTTCAGAACGTCACTTTCGGCTGGGTGTCTGCACCGCTCGGCCGCGTGCTCACGAGGGCGGCGATCTCGGCGGCAACTGCGAGAAAGGCGCGTGCTGGCGCTGAGTCGGGGGCGAAGGTGACTAGCGGCCGCCCGGCGTCGCTCGCCCGGCGCACGGCAGCAGTCAATGGGATGGCGCCGAGGAAGGTCACTCCCAGGCGCTCGGCCAAAGATCGGGCGCCTCCTTCCCCGAAAATGTCGTCGTGGGCGCCGCAATGAGGACACACATAGTCGCTCATGTTCTCGATGATGCCGAGGATCGGCGCGTTCAGACTCCTGAACATCGCGATGGCCTTTTGCGCCACGTTCAAGGCGACGTCCTGAGGGGTGGAGACAACGACGGCCCCCGTGATCGGAATGGACTGGCAAAGAGAAAGTTGGATGTCGCCGGTCCCAGGCGGCAGGTCCACGATGAGGTAATCGAGCTCGCCCCAGATCACGCCGGTCAGAAACTGCTGCATCGTCTTGTGCAGCATCGGGCCACGCCAGATCATCGCTTGCTCCGGCGCCATGAAGAAACCCATCGAGATGATCTTGAGACCGTCCTGCTCGACGGGACGCAGCCGGTTCTCGCTGTCCACTTCGGGCAACGTCTTCACGCCCAGAATGGTCGGGATGCTTGGGCCATAGACGTCGGCGTCCATCACACCAACGCGGGCGCCGCCACGCGCGAGCGCGAGCGCGATGTTCGCGGTCACGGTGGACTTGCCGACGCCGCCTTTCCCACTCGCCACCGGAATGACGTGCCGGATCGCGTTCCCGATTTCCTGATCTGCCATGTGCCTCTTTCGACTGAATCGAATTTCCAGCGACCGACTCCCTGGAGCGAAGCGACTCCCAATCTCGAGTCCACCAGTCAGCGCCCCGGCGCGAGATCCCGCATGATGAGCCGCAGGACCTGGCCCGTGACCTTGGCTTCTCGCTCGCCGACGGCAACCTCCGGGCGCAATTCGCCGGCTTGGTCGAGCAGCTCCCTGTAGCGACGTGCGACGGCTGGGAGTCTGGCGCAGCCGCCGGAGATCATGCGCGACTGTTCCGCCGCGCCGATGCGGGCTTCGAACGTCCAGTTCGACACCGACCGGTGTGTCTCTAATGCAGTGCTCTGAACGGGGAGTCGCTGTTGGAGCGCGTCGGTGACGATCGCTTCAAGGATGCTGGCCCACGTCACGAGGGCCAGGCCGTAGGCTCCGCGATCGAGCGCGGCTTGCGCCTCGGCAAACGCTTGCCCGAGCGCCGGTCGCAGCTCGCGATCGTTCACGAAGTCAAACCGTGTCGGCGACGGCGCCGACGAACGAACCTTGGAACCTTCGAACTGTGGAACCCTGGAACCCTGGCCCGCCTTCGCTCGCTCAGAATCGTGGCGAGCTGCGGCGAGGTCCGCCGTAGCGGCCTTCGGCCGCGTAGGCGGAAACCCTGGAACTGTGCTTCCCCGCATCCCGGCGAGCGACGCCTGAGCCTGATTGAGAACAGAGATGATCCGCTCAATGATCGCATCGACCCTGGCTTCAGCGATCGCTTCCGACTCGCCGGACGAGCCCGGCCCTCTCAACAAGAACGCGTCGCTGTAGGCTCGCGACAGCCAATGTTGCTTGCTGCCTCCTGAGAGCTGGCCGATCGTCGCGGCACACTCGCGCTGCCATGCCCGAATCAGCGTGAAGTCGGGCGCAGCATTCGGATCGGTCGTGAAAGTGCGTCGGAGATCCAGTCCTTCGCGGACCAGGTGGTCGAGCCGATGCTGATAGGAGGCGAGTTGCTGCTGAAAGCCGTCATCCATACGTCCTGGCGTTCTTGACAGGTCACAGTGGGGATGACAGACTACCGAACTCTGGTAGGACCACTTGAAAAGTCTAGCATGGCGGGTCGTGTGATCCCTTCCGGCCGCGCCGCTCGAACAGGGCATCCCCGGAGATAACGGCCATGGTCGGCCAGATCGTCGAGTTCATCGCGACGGGGACGCCGCGGGCCCTGTCACAGGCGATTGAAGAAGACGCCAGGGGCCGTGGCGCGGTATCGGTTTTGGTCGTTCCCTGGGAAAGCGACGACGTCACGCTGAGCATGGCCATCACGCTGGTGAAGAGCGACGGCTGGGCCATCGAACACACCAACCTCGGCACCCTCACCCTCACCGATCTCGGCCACAATCGGACGCAGGTCGCCGTCGTTGCGCACCAGACCGATCGCAGCGAGCACGAACGCATTGCGCCGGTTCTCGACGCGTTCAGCCGGCAAATTCAAGGACGATTTCAAGCAGGAGCGAGCGGCGCCGCTCACGCGCCATGACCAGCGTCGCGAAGGGCAAGCAACCGCCGCCGCCGGTCGAACCAGCCGATTCGGCCGGTCTCATTCCTGATACGCCAAAAAACGAGGGTAAGACCCTCTTTGCCGCGAACGTCACGCTGCGGATTGCAGAAGCGCAGGTGAAGGACATCGGCCGCGCCCTGGCTCGGCTGGCGCCGCCGGACCTGGTGCGAATCGGGGCGCGCCCCGGCGATGTGCTCCAAATTACGGGCCGGATGGTCGCGGTGGCGCGCGCGGCCCTGATGGATGCCGGCGAAGACAACACCGTTCAGATCGACGGCACGATCCGGAGCAACTGCGGGAGCGGGCTGCAAGAGCCGGTTTCGATCGCACGCGTCGAACACAGCACCGCCGTCAGTGTCCGCCTAGCCAGCCTTGGTGGCCAGACCGGTCAAGCGGCCGTGACACCGGCCCGCATCCTCGAAGATCTCGAAGGCGTCGCCCTCGTCACCGGCTGTGTCGTACGGGTCTCGACGTTCGCGAAGGCCGTGAATTTTCAGGTAGTCCGGACCATTCCCGCTGGTCCGGTGGTGATCGACCGCCGCACCGATGTCAGGGTCATGGAGGGTGAGGACCGCGCGGTCCAGGCGCCGGGCATTTCGTATGAGGACATTGGCGGGCTCAAGCGCGAGGTGGAGCGCATCCGCGAGATCGTCGAGCTTCCGTTGAAGCATGCGCGCGTCTTCGAGCGACTGGGTATCCTGCCGCCGAAGGGAGTGCTGCTCTACGGACCACCGGGCACCGGCAAAACCCTGCTCGCCCGCGCGGTCGCGGCCGAGAGCCGCGTCCATTTCGTCCACCTCAACGGCCCCGAGATCATGTGCAAGTTCTACGGGGAGAGCGAGGCCAAGCTCCGGGAAGTATTCGAAGACGCGTCGCGTCATGCGCCGGCGATCATTTTCATCGACGAAATCGACGCCGTGGCGCCCAGGCGCGCGGACGTGGTCGGCGAGGTGGAAAAGCGAGTCGTCGCGCAGCTGCTCGGACTCATGGATGGTTTCGTCCCTCGCGGACAGGTGATCGTCCTGGGGGCGACCAACATTCCAGAAGTGCTCGACCCGGCGTTGCGGCGACCGGGGCGCTTCGATCGCGAGATCGAGATTGGCGTGCCCAACACGCCCGGCCGCCTGCAGATCCTCGGAATCCACTCGCGCGCGATGCCGCTGGCCTCGGACGTGAGCCTGCAGGAAGTGGCCGAGCGATCGCACGGCTACGTCGGCGCCGATCTCGAGGCGCTGTGCCAGGAGGTCGGCATGATCGCTCTGCGACGCTTTCTCGCCACCGCGACCCTGACGGCGGGCTCAGGCCACGACGATCTCGCGGCCCTTCAGGTGACACGCGAAGATTTTCACGCGGGTCTCAAAGAGGTCGAGCCCAGCGCCACACGCGAGTTCTTCATCGAGAAAGGCACGACCGGGTTTTCGGCGGTTGGAGGACTGGACGAGGTGAAGCGCCTGCTGAACGCCATCGTCGAGCACTCCCACGTGCACGACGACATCTACGAGCAGGCTGGCCTCGCGCCACCGCGAGGTGTGCTGTTTGTGGGGCCATCAGGAACGGGCAAGACCGCGATGGCGCGCGCGCTGTCTGGAGAGAAGGGCCTGCCGCTCGTCGCGATCGACGGACCCCAGCTCTTCTCCAGGTGGCTCGGCGAATCCGAAAAGGCGCTCCGCGAGGTGTTCAAGAAGGCCAGGCGCGCGGCGCCGTGCATCCTGTTCTTCGACACCATCGATGCCATCGCACCGAAACTGGGGGACCGCGCTCTGGACCAGTTGGGCGGTGAAGTCTACCAGCGCATTCTGAGCCAGCTCCTCCGCGAGATTGACAATCTGCGCGATGTGAAGGGCGTGATCCTCGTGGCGGCAACCAATCGCCTGGAACGCGTGGACCCGGCGCTCCTCCGCAGCGGACGGTTCGACTATCTTCTCCGCTTCACCCTGCCCTCGATCGACGAACGAGAGGTCGTGTTTCGTCTGTGCTGCGGTCACGTTCCGCTGGCACCCGATGTCGACGTTCACGAGCTCGCCGATCGCACCGACGGCCTCACCGGCGCCGACATCGAGAGCCTGTGCAAGAAGGCGACGCTGCTCGCCATCGACCAGCTGCAGGCCAACGCCTCTCGCAGCCGCGACGACTTGCTCGTCACGCGCCGGGAGTTCCTGAGCGCGCTCGAGAGCCAGCAACACCCGAATTGAATAGGAACCCTTCATGGCCTATACCGAGCTCACCGTCTGGACCCGCGGCATCATCATGGACAAGGAAGGCCGCGACATCGTGAACTCCGTCGCTGCCTCAGGTCGTCTCGAAGGTAAGTTCGCGCAGGCGATGGAGAATTACGTCGACAACCCGGACCGCACCAACGCGCCGACGCGCAAGTACTGCCGCATCAGCGACTCGCAGATCGAGAATGCTCTCACTTACGAAAACGAGCAGCCGAACATCGTCGTCCTCGTCGAAGAAACCATGGTGAAGGGTTGGGATTACATGCGAGGGATGCCGCCGGGCGGCACGCTCGTGATCAATACGCACTACACGCCCGACTACATGATCCGGTTCGTGCCCGGTCCCGAGCGGCTCGCGCAGCTTGTGTGCGTGGACGCCGCGAAACTCGCCGACCACAAGTGGCTCTACTATCGCCTCGGCGAACTGGGACTCGACCGCCTCTCGACCGAAGGCGCCGCAGAGCGCAGCAATCTGGTCGCGCCCGATATCGCCGCACCTCTCATCGCGGCAGTCGTGAAAACCACCGGGATCGTGAAGCTGGACACCATCGAGCCCATGATCCACAACAAGGCCGCGTTCAGGGCGGCGCTCGATCATCTTCACATTCTTCAGTTGAACCCGGCAGCCGCATAGCGCGTAGCAAACCTTCGAAAGGTGACCTGATGTCAACTCGAGGCACGCACATTCCGGATTGGCTGCAGGTGCCGTTTGCCGGCATCACGCCAGCGCCCACACAGGAGAAAGGGCAGGACCTTTTTCCGACAGGCAACTGGCGCGCCATCCGGCCCGTGTACCACGACAAGATGCCGCCGTGTAACAACGCCTGCGGCACGAACGAGAAAATTCAGGGTTATCTCGACCTGGTGAAGCGTGGCAAGTACCTTGACGCGTACGCCTTGATCAAGGAGGACATGCCGTTTCCGTCGGTCACCGGCCGCGTCTGCTACCACCCGTGCGAGCAAGCCTGCAACCGCGGCAAGTACGACGAGGCCATCTCGATCCGCGCCGTCGAGCGGTTCCTCGGTGACCTTGGCTTGGCGCTGCCACGCGATGTGGTCACGGCCGGCCCCTCGAACGGTAAGACGGTGGCGGTGGTCGGGTCGGGGCCCGCGGGACACAGCGCCGCGTACCAGCTAGCGCGACTCGGCTACACCGTGACGATTTTCGAAAAGTCGCCCAGGGCCGGCGGCCTGAATCGCGGCGGCATTCCCGACTGGGTGTTGCCGCAGGACGTGCTCGATCGCGAGATTGCGCGGCTCATCGAGATCGGCGTCACGATCAAGACGAACACCGAAGTGGGCAAGGACATCTCCTGGGACGACCTGCGGAAGGACTACGACGGCTGCATCCTGGCCGTCGGACTGACCGAGCCGAACAGCATCAGGTCTGACGGCGAAGACAAAGACCGTGTGTACTACGGCCTGCCGTTCCTGCGGGAGATCGGCATGGGCGAGTGGACAGGCACGCTCGGCGACCGCGTGGCGGTGATCGGCGGCGGCAATACCGCGATTGACTGCGCGCGCGAGGCGTTCCGCCAGGGTGCGCAAGAAGTCACGATGATCACGGTCGAGGGCAACACCAGTGAGATGCCGTGCGTGCCGGAGGACTTGCACGACATGTTGGAGGAAGGCGTGGAGCTCCTCCACGGCCGCGCCGCGACGGCCGTCATCGGCAACGGCAGAGTCGAGGCCCTGCAGCTTCACCGCGCGCGCTTCACGGGTGCGATCAACGCGTCTCCGATCGCGATCGATCGAGAAGCAGCGGCCGAGAGATTCGCCGCCGACAGCGTCATCATCGCGGTCGGACAGCATGCGTCGCTCAACTGGCTGCCGAACGAGTTCAGGAACAAGCAGGGCAGCATCGCGGTGGATGAGTTCGGCCGTCTCGGCGACACGAATGTTTTCGCCGCCGGCGACATCGTGCAGATGGGGAGCGGCCAACCGCTCATGGTCGTGAACGCGGTCGGCGACGGCAAGCGCGCCGCGTTCAATCTCGATAAGGTGCTGCGCGGCGAACCCCTGCGGTCGCGCACGGCGCCGATCGACGTCATCACGGACCTGAGCCGGATGAACATGACCTACTTCCCTCGCTTCGCCCGCGCGCAGCAGACACTGCTCGAGCCGATGTCGCGGCGGCGCACGCAGGACGAAGTGATTCAGGGCTACTCCGAGGAGCAGGCGGTCGAGGAATCCAACCGCTGTTTCAGTTGCGGCACCTGCAACGCGTGCGACAACTGTTACCTGGTCTGCCCGGAGCCGTGCATCGTGCGGCCGGAGCGCTCGAACGGGCTCTACAAGATCCTCGTGGACTACTGCAAGGGCTGCAAAGTGTGCATCGAGGAGTGCCCAACCGGCTGTCTCGAAGGCGTGCCCGAGCTCGACTTCGACACGGGTGTGGTCCGGATGGACACGGCCTTCGCCATCAAGCAGGGGCTGCATGGCCGGCAAGCGGCGGAGCTCCGCGCTCTGCCCGAGCTTGCCGACAAAGACATCGAGAACTGGCGGTAGAAGGAGCGACGCGATGGGCGCAGTGCTGGAGAAGAAAAAGTCGATTCGGATGAACGGCTGCGTCGCAGCCGCGCAGGCCGCCAAGTACGCCGATGTCGATGTGATCACGGCGTATCCGATTCGCCCCTACACCGCGACGATGATGGCGCTGGCGCAGATGGTCGCCAACGGCGAGCTCGACGCCGAATACATCGTGGCCGACAGCGAGCATTCGCAGCTCAGCATCGCGCACGGTGCTTCGTCGAGCGGCGCGCGCGTCTTCACGGGCAGCTCGGGCGTTGGTGTGCAGTTCGCCTACGAGTTGTACTCCCCGATCTCTGGCACCCGCATGCCGGTACAGATGATGATTGCCGACCGCACGCTCGACCCGCCGGGGGACTTCGGCTCCGAACACACCGACGCGTTGTCCACGCGCGACATGGGCTGGCTGATGGGCTGGTCGGCCACGGCTCAGGAAGCCTTCGATAACCATCTGATGGCGTTCCGGATCGGCGAAGACCCGCGGGTGCTGCTGCCGCAGATGGTGTGTCAGGACGGCTTCTTTGTGTCGCACATCCAGGGCAACGTCGAACTGCCGGACCCCGGGCAGGTGACAGAGTTCCTGCCCCCGTACAAGCACCCGTATCCGCTCGACCCAAAGCGTCCGGTCTCGCACGGCCCGCAGATCATGCCCGAGCAGGGACCGCCGCTTCAGCTCGAACGTGCGCGCGCCATGGAAGAGTCCATGCCGGTGATCGAAGAAGTGCACGAGGAGTTCGCGCGCATCTTCGGACGCCGGTACGACCCCTGGATCGAGGAGTACATGACCGGCGACGCCGAAGTCGTCTTCTTCCTCCAAGGCGCGCACGGCGTCACGGCGCGCTACGCGATCAAGCACATGCGCGACCGTGGCGCGAAGGTCGGCCTCGTGCGGCTGCGCACGATTCGACCTTATCCAACCGATCGGGTTCGTGAAGCGTTGAGCCGGTTCAAGGTTGTCGGCGTCGTCGAAACGAACATGGGACTGGGCGGCGTCAGCAGCGGCGGCGTGCTCTACGCGGAAGTGACGAGCGCCTTGTACGAAAGTCAGTCGCGGCCGCTCGTCTTCTCGTTCATGGCCGGTATGGGCGGCGAAGCGATTGTCCTGAAAGAGTTTTACTGGATGACGAAGAAGATGCTCGATGCGCAGAAGCGCGGAAGCATCGAGAAACGAACTCACTGGGTGGGCTTCGAGGAGTAACATGCAGCGAAGCTTCGCCCCGAACCGGAGGACGAAAGGACCCGAGAGATGTCGACCGTGATTGAAGTCAGGCGGCAGGAGCTTCCGCTCTTTACGAGCCCGAACCAGGGAGCGCGCTTCTACAACCCAGACCTCCCGCGCACCGAACCCTTCGTCCCGGGTCACCGCACGTGCGCGGGTTGCGGCCCGTCGATCCAGTACCGGATGACGAGCAAGGCTGCGGGCGACAACACCATCCTGGTCGGACCGACCGGATGCATGTATGTCGCGAACAGCTCGTACCTGTGCACTCCGTACAACGTGCCGTGGGCGCATACGCAAATCGGCAGCGCCGGCAGCTATACCGCCGGTGTCGCAGCGGCGTACGAAGCGATGATTCGGAAAGGCAAGTGGAAGGGCCCCTATCCGAACATCATTTGTGAGGCCGGCGACGGCAGCGCCGCGGACATCGGGCTGGCGTCGATCTCTGGCGCTCTCTACCGGAACCACGACTGCCTGATCATCTGCTACGACAACGAGCAGTACGCCAACACGGGCATCCAGGCGTCATCGCGGACGCCCTACGGGGGGATGACCACGTTCACGCCCCCGGGTCCGACCATCCCTGAGGGCAAGAAGCTGTTCCCGAAAGATCTCGCGCGCATGATGGCGGCCGGTCACCCGCACTGCTACGTCGCCACCGCCAGCGTTGGCTATCCGATCGATCTGATGAACAAGGTGCGGAAGGGCTTGAACCACAAGGGCGCCGCGTTCCTGATGGTGTATACGCCCTGCCAAAAGGGTTTCGTCTACGAGACGCCGCGCTCGATCGACCTCGGCCGCCTCGTCGTGGAATGTGGACTCTATCCGCAGTGGGAATGGGATCCCGAGAAGCGAGAATACGACTACAGCTTCCGGCCGCAGGTCATGCGACCGGTGTCTGAATACCTGAAGCTGCAGGGTCGTTTCCTGCATCTCCACAAAGAGCACATCGCCAAGCTGCAGCAGTTCGCCAACGATCAGTGGCGGATGATGGGCGTCGCGCTGCCGCAGGAGCTCGTGGCGGCGGAAAACCCGAACGCGCTCGCCGACATGTCGACGGCAGTCCAGGCCGCGGCGATCGCGCAGACGGTCTGAGGAGACGCGCATGAGCCAGGCAGCCAATCCCCCGGCCCAGGGGGCCGCTCAGGAGAGCTACATCGTCGGTGAAGGCAAGAAGCGCGGCTCGACGCGAGACGTCCGCACCGAAGCCGTCCACGATCGGTACTACACGGTCCTGCGCGTCCATGCGGGCGATGCGATCGTGACCGACAACTGGCACACCAACGAGGTGCTGCGACACGCGAAGATCAACTTCGAGGCGCGGACGTTCGCGTTCCGGACCCTGGAGGCCTGGGGCGTCACGGTTGAGAGCGACGATCGTGCCTACTACGTCGCGGGCGGGCGCGTGTGGACGCTGGACCTTCAACCGTCCGAAGGCAAGAAGCAACGCCTCCCGGAAACGGGATCCGCGGCGAAGCCATAGAGAGCGGCCCTGTCGCGACGCATCCTGGTCGTCGATGACACACCGGAAATTGCGGAGCTGCTGACGTTCGCTCTGCGCGATCGGGGCTACGACGTCGTGAGCGTCGGGTACACGACAAGCCTCACCGACCTGCTCGCGGACAAGGCGGTGGAGGCCGTCGTGCTCGATTGCTCCGTGTACGACATGAGCGAGTCGCTGTTCGATACGCTCAGGGAGGATCCGCGCCATCGCCAGCTGCCAGTCGTGGTGATCACCGACACGCCGGAAGACGCGGTCGCGAGCCTTCGGACCCGCAACGCGCGCCACGTCCTGCTGGTCCCGAAGCCGTTCACCGGGGCACAAGTCGCGTCGGCGCTGCAGCAACTGCTGGAAAGCGAATGAGAGACAAGCAGTTCGTAACGACTGAAAGGAGTCCCAGGTTCGAACCGTGGAACCGTGGAACCCTGGAACGTTGGAACCTAGAATGCGGAGCTGGAGCATCGACAACTGGAACTTTCTGGAGCGGCAGGTAGTCACCGATCCGACAAAGCGCCGGTGGTCGATTGCCGTGATGGACATTCTCGGTCAAGAAGGCGACCCCGAGATGCCCGGGCATCTGCTCGAGGCTCAGTACCAGGCAGGCCGGTACTTTACGCTGGTCTATTCCTCGACGGGCGCCATTCAATACGAACGCGCGTATCGGTCGCTCCAGGAGGCCACTCGTGAGTACGAGCGGTTGCTCGCGAAAGTGTTTGATGGCACATACGATCCCTCGCAGCCGGTCTTCAGAGCGGACCTCGAGGACTGAACCACGAAGAAGGATTAACCACGAAAACAATCAACCACGAAAAAGGAACCACGAAACGGAGCAACCACGAAGAAGGATTAACCACGAAAACGGAGCAACCACGAAACGGAGCAACCACGAAGAAGGCAATCAAACCGGATTAACCGACAAGTACCGATCAACCACAAGAACCATATCCACACGTGTGGAGGCAAGGGTCGCCTGAGAATCGGATATGACTGAGGCCGACCGTCGGATTGCTGCGCATCGTCAGTTCTTCTCGGAGCTGGTGACGGCAAACCTGCCATCGCCGCAGCCGGCGCTCGTCGAAGCGTTCAGGACGACGCCGCGCGAAGCCTTTCTCGGTCCGGGACCCTGGTACGTGTTCACGGGCTCGAAGAGCGTCAGCATCCCGACCGACGACGCGGCGTTTGTGTATCAGGACGTCGTCATTCGCTTGAAGGGGGACGTCAACAACGGTCAGCCTTCCCTCCATGCCATGTGTCTAGGCGCGTTGAACGTGCAGCCGGGCGAAACGGCCATTCACGTCGGCGCCGGGCACGGCTACTACACGGCGATTCTGGCGCAGCTGGTCGGACCACACGGCCGCGTGCACGCGTACGAGATCGATCTCGAGCTGGCAGCACGGGCGACGAAAAACCTGGCGGCGTTCCCGCAGGTGACGGTGCACGCTGAATCGGCGGTGGGCAGCGAGCTGCCGAAAGCTGGTGTGGTCTACGTAAATGCGGGAGCGAGTCACGTTCCCCCGAACTGGCTCGATGCGCTCCATGTTGGCGGCCGGCTGCTCTTCCCGCTGGAGCCCGCGTCGAACCCGGGCGCGATGTTGCTCGTGATACACCACGCCCACGGGCGATACGCGGCGCGCTTCCTCGTGCCGGCGATTTTCATTCCGTGTGTCGGCGCGCAAGACGAAGCGACTGCCGCCGAACTAGGAGAGGCGCTTCGACGAGGCGACGCGCGCGAGGTGAAGTCGCTGAGGCGCGATTCGCAGCCTGACCAGACGGCGTGGCACGTCGGCAACGGCTGGTGGTTGTCCACGGCGCCGCCAGGCGAGGATCGACAAACCTAAAGGTTTGTCGCCACGGGCAGATCAACAAAGCTGAGGTGGCGACAGACCTTTAGGTCTGTCGAGTACCAAAAAGAAGCGGGAGACCTCGATGAACACACGACGCTTGATATGGATCGCGATCGGCTTGCTGATCGTGGCGGCCTCGCGCGCGGAGGCTCAGGCTCTCGGTGAGCCAGAGAAGGCGCGGCCCGTCCAGGGCGACGCCGGCATCTCGTCGATGGTCCTGATGGACCTCCCGCAGTTCCGTGTGCTCCGCGACTACGCCGAGCCGGGCGCGACACGTCGCATGCACCAGCACGC
Source organism: Vicinamibacterales bacterium (assembly GCA_050747925.1). GTDB lineage: Bacteria > Acidobacteriota > Vicinamibacteria > Vicinamibacterales > UBA2999 > 12-FULL-67-14b. Next base: position 450 of record JBOGIV010000315.1, on the reverse strand, counting down.
CGAGGCGACGTATCACGTGTTCGTGCTGCTGACCGGCCAACTCGAGCTGACGCTCGAGGGGGAAAAGCCCCAGAACGTGACGCCTGGCCAGGTCGTGGCGCTCAAGGGGGGCGCGATGCACACGTTCAAGAACACCGGGAACGTCACGGCGACGATAGTGGAGGTGTTCGGGAAGGCTCCAAAGTAGGCTGGTACCCTGAGTCTAACGAGACCTGAAGGGCTCTGGCGGTTTGGCGTCAGGCGTTTTCGAATCGGAACTTCGGCGTGGTCCTGCGCGCGCCGCGATGAGACATGCGCCGCGATGAGACATTGACTAACCAGATTAGCTACTTTCCGGTGAAGAAATCGGTTGTCGGAGATTGACGATCTGCACGTGCGTCCGTCCGGTGCGGTTCTTCATCCTGGATCGACGGTGTGGCGCATGTTACGCGGCGGCGAGCGTCCGGCGTT
>JBOGIV010000314.1:0-5101 GCA_050747925.1 Vicinamibacterales bacterium | reverse complement strand
TTCGCAGCCAGACGGATCCGATCGGGCGCTTCATCGACGACCTCGAAGCCCAACCGGCTCTTCATGAAATCGACCGTCGCTGGTGGAGACGCGATCGTCATGGTGACGCTGTGCAGCCCACGAATCGCCGCATCCGACGGAACACCGCCTTCGGTCCAAGCGGTTCGTTGATCCAGCCTGTTGGCCACGAGCTCAAACATCAGGCCCGAGGAGTCGGTGCACGTAATGACTTCATCACCAAATCTCGGCTCGTCGTCGACGACGGGAAGGCCAAGCGATGAGAGGCGTTCCTTCCAAAACGTCAGCGAGCCTCGAGGGACCGAAAACGATGTCACCGTGATCTGGCCCGCGCCCTTTCGTCCGACGGGAACGCCGTGTCCTCTGTACGGAAACGTCGTCCAGATCGTTCCGGGCGTGCCTCGTTCGTCGCCGTAATAGAAGTGATAGACGTGATGGTTGTCGAAGTTGACGGTCTTCTTCACGAGGCGAAGGCCGAGCGCGCTGAGGCAGAAATCGAGATCCGCCTGCGCGTCGTCAACCGTGGCGGTCACGTGATGAAGACTGAGAACGGACATCACGCCTATTAGAACACGGCGTGAAACAGCCCCAGGCATCCCTAAAGGGTTGCGTCTACAGAATTCGCTCTTCGCTTTTGTAGAGGCAACGCTTTAGGGTTGCCTGAGGATTGACTACCTCGATGTCATGCGCTCTGCGGGCTCGATTCGGTAGACCGGCGAGGGTTTGCCGTCGCGATCGTCGGTGACGAGATAGATGTTGCCGTCCGGTCCTTGCCGGACATCTCGGATGCGGCCCCGCCCCTGCACGAGCAACTCCTTACTGACAACTCGCTGGCCCTGCAGCGTCAACCGATTCAGTTGCTCGCCGACCATGCCACCGACGAAGAGGTTGCCCTTCCACTGTGGGAAGCGATCGCCCGTATAGATCATCATCCCGGAGATCCCGATCGACGGCACCCAGACGTTGACGGGCTGCTCCATTCCTTGTCGATGCGTACCTGAATGGATGGCGAGTCCCGTCGTGTAGTTGACGCCAAAGCCGATGACCGGCCAGCCGTAGTTCCGGCCGGGCAGAACGCGATTCAGCTCATCGCCGCCTTGCGGGCCGTGCTCGTTGATCCAGACGTCTCCAGTCTCGGGGTGAATCGCCAACCCCTGAATGTTGCGATGGCCGTAGCTCCAGATCTCCGGCTTCGCGTCGGTGCGGTTGACAAACGGGTTGTCGGCCGGCACGCGCCCATCGTCATGCAGCCGGATCGTCTTGCCGTGGTGATTCGACAGATCCTGTGCGGGGTGCGATTCGAGATGACCCTCGGGCGGGACCTGCCGGTCTCCCAAGGACAGGAAGAGGAAGCCGTTTCTGTCGAACGCGATCTTGCCGCCGTAGTGTCCGCGTCCCTGAGAGACCGACTCGAAAAGCTGCGTGACGTCTGTCAGCTGATCGTTCTCGAACTTCCCGCGAACCAGCGCCGTGGTCCCCGACTTGCCGTCTGGCTTCGCCTTGGAGTACGTGAGGTAGAGCATGCGGTTCGAGGCGAAGCGCGGATGAGGCGCCACTTCGAGCAATCCGCCCTGGCCCTGGAAGAACACGGTCGGTACGCCTTCGACCGGCTGGGGAAGCAGCTTGCCTTGGCGGACAATCCGGAGGCGTCCTGGACGCTCCGTGATCAGCACGTCGCCGCCGGGCAGGAACGCCGTGGACCACGGCTGGACGAGCGCATCCACGACGGTCACGACTCGATAGTCATGGAGGGCGGATCGCATGGCGCCATCCTGCGACCTCACCGCCGCCGTCGAGAGCATCAGTCCAAGAGCCACGAGAATGGGGAGCGTCCGGGTCATGTCGATCTCCTTGCAAGTCACGCGCGTGGCGTGCGGAGGAGGGATCGTAGCATGGGCCCCGATCCCCGTTACAATCGCCGGACCCATGACCCTTACAGCCGGCACACGGCTGGGCCCGTACGAGGTCGCCGGCATCGGAGCCGATCCCTTGACTCGGCGGTCCAGAAGTCTGTCTGCGTAACAGGAGGAATCACAGGAGGTCATGGAGATCTGGGAGTCAATCTTTGTCAGATCCAAATCTGTCTCCCCGATCTCCCTGATCTCCCTGTGATTCTCCCTAGATAGCCATGCTGCAAGACGGCACGAAGATTGGCCCGTATGTCATCGTCGCCTCGCTCGGGGCAGGCGGCATGGGCGAGGTCTATAAGGCCCGCGATACGCGCCTGAACCGAACCGTCGCGCTCAAGCTGCTCCCGCCTCACGTCGCCAGCGATCGACAGAGCCGGGATCGGTTCGAGCGCGAAGCCCAGGCAGTGGCGGCGCTCAATCACCCCAACATCTGCGCTCTGCACGACATCCGGCACGACGAGATCGAGGGCACGTCCGGGCGCGTCGACTATCTCGTCCTGGAGTATGTCGAAGGACCGACGTTGGCTGCTCGCCTCGAACGGGGACCGCTGCCACTCGACCAAGCGCTGAGGCACGCCACTGAGATTCTGTCGGCCCTCGATCGCGCCCATCGCGCCGGCATCGTCCATCGCGACGTCAAGCCGGCCAACATCATGATCACCAAGGCGTGCATCAAGCTCCTCGACTTTGGCCTGGCGAAGGCGTTCGCGCCGGAACCGAGCAGCGACCGCGCGAGCACCTTGCAGCAGACGGCGCTCACAGAGGCCGGCTTGATCGTCGGCACGGTGCAGTACATGGCGCCAGAGCAAGTCGAAGGCCGCGCCATCGATGCGCGAACCGACCTCTTCGCGTTCGGCGCGGTGCTGTACGAGATGATCACGGGCAAGAAGGCGTTTGCCGGCGGCAGTCAGGCCAGCGTGATGGCGGCCATTCTCGAGCGAGAGCCGGCGCCGGTGTCCTCGGTGGCTCCGCAAGCATCGTCTCTCCTCGATTCCGTCGTGCGGAAATGTCTTGCGAAGAATCCCGACGATCGGTGGCAGAGCGCGGCGGACCTGGCCACCGCATTGTCCTGGTCAGTGTCGGCATCGAGTGGCGAGGCCTCTTCGATGCAACACGTCGCACCGAGCGGCTCGCGGCGACGATGGCAACTGGCCGGCATGGCCGCACTCGCCGTCGCAGCGCTGGCCGCGGGCAGCGCCTTGACCCAACGCTATCTGTCCAGCGCCGCGCCACCAACCGTGGGTGTGCGTTTCGAAGTACCGCCGCCAGCGAACGCGATGTGGTCACCAGCGCCAATCGCGTCGGCTGCTCAATTGGCGCTTTCTCCAGACGGCCGCTACCTGGCGTTTGTCGCCGCTCCCCGACGCGCGGCCTCAAGAATCTGGGTTCGCCCCCTGGATAGCATACAGGCGCAGCCACTCGACGGCACCGAGGGAGCGTCGTTCCCCGCCTGGTCTCCCGACGGCCGTTCGATTGCGTTCTTCGCCGAGGGCAAACTCAAGAAGACCGCGATCGCAGGCGGGGTCCCGCAGTCATTGGCCGACGCCAGCTTCGGCCGAGGGCTGTCTTGGGGTCGCAACGGCGAGATCCTCTTCATCCCGGGGCTCGGCACGCCCATTGAACGCGTTTTGGCGTCGGGGGGTTCCATCACTCCGGAGACAGCGTTCGATAGCAACGGCGAAACCATCGCGCAGTACTGGCCGCAGTTTCTCTCCGACGGCCGTCGGTTTCTCTACTACGAGCGCAGCCGGAACGCGAACAAACAGGGCATCTACGTCAAGACGCTGGGCGCGTCAGACGCGAAGCTGGTGCTCAGAACAAACGGCATGGCGGTGTTGTCGGAAGGTCACCTGCTGTTCGTCCGCGACGGTGTGCTGTTCGCGCTGGAGTTCGACGAACAGACGCTCCAGACTCGCGGCGAGCCCACCCAAGTGGCCGATCAGGTCGGCTACTTCGGCGGCCCGTTTGGGTACATCGCGGTGACCTCGTCGAACAACGGCGTCCTCGCCTACGGCCCCAGCGTCGTGATGACGACGAGCCTGCAGTGGCGCAACGCGCAAGGCGAATTGTTGTCGACCCCAACCAAGCCAAACGTCTTTCGATCGCCACGCCTGTCACCCGACGAGAAGAGCGTCGCGCTTTCTCTTCTCGATTCGAAGACTCAAAGCCCGGACGTCTGGATTCTCGAGCTCACGCGCGGCGGGCTATCGCGAGTGACGTCGAATCCGTTGAACGACTGGTTCCCGGTGTGGACCCCAGATGGCAGCCGCCTCTTCTTCGCGTCGAATCGCGGCGCGACGTTTACCATCTACCACAAGGCGCCGAGCGATGTCGGCGAGGGCCAGTTGTTGAGCGGCGCCCCTAGTCTCGCCACGTATCCAACCGATGTCACAAGCGACGGCCGGATGATAGTGTGCCACCAGGCGACAGCCGATTTCGGCTACGACATCGTGACGATGTCGTCGACAGTCGGAGCGGAGCCGCAGCCCTATCATCGCTCTCGCTTCAACGAAGTCGAAGCGCGCTTCTCCCCAAATGGGCGGTGGATCGCCTACGCGTCCGACGAATCGGGGCGATTCGAAGTCTACGTGCGACCGTTTCCAGCAGCCGCGGGCCAATGGCCCATCTCGGCCGGCGGCGGGATGCAGCCGGAGTGGCGACGCGATGGCAAGGAACTGTTCTTCATCGCTGCCGATAGCAAGCTCATGGCTGTCAACGTGACGACCGATCAGCCCACGTTCTCGGCAGGAATCCCGCGCGCGTTGTTCGACGTGGACCTTCCCGAATCGGTCGCGCCCTATCCGTCGGACTACGCGGTGGCCGCCGATGGGCAGCGGTTCCTGGTGAACACCGTCGTCGATCAGCCGATTCAGCCGACTCTCACCGTGACGTTGAACTGGGTGGAAAGGCTGAAGAAGAACTAAACCGGAACTCACTTGAATCGATGAGAGTTCCGGTGGGCGGGTGGGCCGGGTAGGGCGGGTCGGATGATCGCACTGAGTTATGAACCGAAGTGAGCTTTGGGATCACTGTCCCACTAGAAAAATTGACTCCCAGGAATTCATGCAGTTGAGTCAAGTTTTCTCGCCCGGCCGGAGGCCGGGCAAAACCAACACTGCCCTAGCGAGGCGGAGCCATACCGCACATGCTCGGGGGTCTGAGGCGGAGCCTCG
>JBOGIV010000313.1:0-9203 GCA_050747925.1 Vicinamibacterales bacterium | reverse complement strand
TGCAGGAGCAACGTCGTCAACTTCAAGACCTGGTCTCACGTGGAGACAACGTCACCATCGAAGCCGGCGTCCCAGCCTGGGTTTCACTCTCGCTCGGCAGCGCCTACTTCCGATCCGGAAAGCTCGCCGATGCCGAGCGCGAGTACAAAGAAGCGATTGCAACGGATAATCGCTCCGGGGAAGCACACAACAATCTCGCTGTCGTATTTCTCGAGACCGGGCGACTCGCCGAAGCGGAAGCGTCGGTGAGGGCGGCAAGAAAGGCGGGGTTCAGAGTCAATCCACAGCTCGAGCAGGACATCAGAGACCGTCAAAAGCCTCGCTAGGAGCGCGTCTGTGTAATCTGCGTCCTCTGCGGCCTCGCGACGGCACACGCGCACACCGCCCACGTGTCGATTATTGGCCACTGATCTGACGCGATCTGTCACCGTTCTTTACACGTCCCAACTTAGGCCAGTCCAGTTCTGTCGCAACAAGCGCCGAAATTGTTTGGCTCGGTTCTTGTATTTGACACGGGCATGGAACCGACCATGACAGTTGCGAATCCATTCGCCGCGCTGCGTCATCCCCCGCGCGCATTGGTCATTGGCGCGGGACCAGAGAGTCTTCATTTGATCGAGCCCATGCTCGGCGGACGCCGCTGCCAGGTGGAATTCACCAAGCGCGGAGAAACGCCGTACATCGCCGTCCGTAGTCGGATGCCCGATCTGATCGTGATGGCGTTCGACGCCGACGATGACGAAGCCTGCCAGGTGTTGACGATGCTTCAGCTCGATGAAGCCACGCGACGCCTGCCGGTGCTCGCCTGCGTCGAGGGAGAACCGTGCGCTATCATTCCGGTCGAGTGGCTCCGGAAACATCACGCCCCGGCCCGGTCGACTTACCAAGCACCATGACCGGAGAGGTGATGGTGTTTCAGCCGACCGCTGTGCGCGAAATCACCCACGGCGGAATGCTGGTCGAGACTGCCTTTCCCCTGCAACTGTACTCGCTCCACGATTTTCGTCTGACCCTTGGCAGCAAGTCGGTCATCGTCAAAGGACGAGTCGCCAACTCGCAGATCAGCGACGTCGATCAGGACGTAGTCACGTATCGATCGGATGTCGAGTTTGTGGAGCCACCAGATCGCGTAGCGAGCGTGATCGCAGACTTTGTGGACAGCCTCCAGGGGGACTCGACGCGCGAACGATAACACGCGGTCTACGGTTTCACGTTCAGATGATCCAAATAATCGCCTGATGGGATGCGCCGCGCCTGACCGAGCGGAGCGTTATAGAAGTACGCCCATGCCGTCTCGACGCGTCCATCCTCGAGCGTCACATCCGTGAGCACTCTCGTGTACAGGCTTCGCTCCGGCTCGTCTGGACGGTAGCCCTCGATCTCATCGAGCGCCGAGAGGACGGCGCTGGGATCGTCGGTTTCGTACGCTTCACCCCATACAACACTCTGGTCTTCGGCAGGAACGGCCGCGGGATAGATACCTAAATCGAACAGCTTCGCCTGAATCGTCCCGCGTCCGGTGTAGCGAAGCTTCGCGTTGACGCGCTGACGCCCGGGCCGATTGAACGGCGCCATGAGCGTGCCGTAGAAGAAAACGTGTTCCGACACGGGGCCTGCCAGCGCTTCTGGCAGTCTAGCGTACTGTCAGTGACGAACCCCGGTGACGCGCGCCTTGCCCATCGCCTCGAGCACGTCGAGCAGTTCGGTGGGCACGGTGAACGCCAGGGAGACGGTCTTGCCTTCGCCAGAGAGCTGGAGTGAATCCACCATCTCCTTCATCCCCGGCTTGCTGCCGGCTTGCATCTTGGCCAACGCGAGGAAGCCGCGAATCACGTCGCGGAGATTCTGTGCGGCGGCTTCGTCTTTCGTCTCCGCCTTCAGCACTCCGCTCACGCCGCCGTTGATGTGACCTGCCGCCGAGAACCAGGAGATGGTTGGGATCTGCGCTTTGACTTCAGTGGGGATTCTCGCTCCGTTCGCAAGCGCATCGAATCGGCCGACGGCCCACGCGTTGCTGCTGTCCATCTCGGCCACCAGCCGCATCATCTCGGTGTTGCTCACGACGTTGCGATTCTCGCGGCGAGCGTCGATGGCCTTGCGCACCGAGTCGGCGTTGCCGATGGCAACCAGATCCGCGTCGATGAACGCCAGCGCCAGTTCGTCACGATCGGCGTTGGGATCGTCTGCGTCCCGATGCGTCACAATCCGCTTGCCTGCGTAATCGGCGACGACGCCGCCGTGTTGGACGGCGAGGGCCTCGAGTCGCGACGCGTCGAACCGGCCTCGGGCGAGCAGGAGAGCCGATTCCTGGGGATGATCGGTGAGCCCGCGAGCGTTCGGCATCATCGCCGCCACGACCGAGTCGATGTCCTGTTCGAAGTTGATGCCGGTCCGCTGCTCGAATTCGTTTCGCTCAGTCGATTGGGGTTCGAGCTGGCGGAACCGCTGACGGAATTCTGAATTGAGGACGTCTTTGACGTCGGCGTAAGCCACGACGGCGGCATCCGCGGGGACGTATTGGAGCTCGTCGGGACCAGCCGCACTCGAGAAGACCGCGATTGGCAGGCCGATGTAGGAGGCCACCATTCCGGTGCCCAGGCCGACCGCAAGGACCGCGCCCGAAACAACCATGAAGTATCGCGTTTTCTTCGACATCGAGACTCCTTTGGCAAAGTAGACGAGTCCGGGACTGGGGGGGTTCCCGTAAACCCATCCAACTAGCCCACTTTACTGCTCTAACACGTATTCCTTCCGCTCCACGATCCGGGTGGCCAGGTAGAGGAATCCAACCAGGTACGCAGTCAGCCAGGCGAGGCAGACCGCTGCCGGCGGCGTCTCCCGGAACATCCCCTGAAGCAGGCTGGCGATGCCGTCCGAGGGCATCGCGTGCGGCACAAGCGCCTGGAGATAGTAGGCAATTGTGAACTGCTTCAGGTAGCCCGGCAGCGCCATGACCACCTGCTCCCAACCAAACGCAAAGATCAGGCCGATCACCAGCGGACGCTTGAAAAACGCGCCGACGAAGGCAAAAACACCCCCGTAAACGGCCAGCCCCAGCTCCAGAAGCCCGAGGTCGATGAGGAGGGAGCCAAACGTCGACGGCACGTTCCTGAAGGGGACCAGCAGGAAATACACAATCATGACCGACGGCAGGACGACCAGGGTGGTGCAGACGAGGTACGCCAGGTATTTCCCCATCAGCACCGCGCCTCGAGATATGGGCCGCGTGAACAGATAGGTGATGGTCTTGTCCTCTATCTCGTCGGCGATCAGGGCCGTGCCGTAGAAGACGCCAAGAACCGGCACGATGAAGCGCAGAAAGAGCATCCAGATCATCACGCCAAAAATGCCAAACCCGACGACCCGCTGACCGTTTACGCGCAGCGCCGACATGCCGAACAGCTCGACAATCCGCACGATGACAGCCAGCAGCACCGGCCCACCAACCACCAGGGCCATGAAAATGGTGCGTCGCGACCACAGCATTTCGCCGAGGGAAAGGTCGAACACCCGGCGGGCCGCGTTCGCAAAGCTCATCTTCATTGCTTCACCAGGTAACGGAAAACGGCCTGGAGATTGTCGTCGGGTGATGTCACTTCTTCGATGACACCAGCTTCTCCCGACGCGGCGAGCGACGTGAGCCGGGCGTAGAAGCTATCAGGCCGTGACGTCTCCACAACGACGGCCCCTGGCTCGAACTTCAGGCTCAGCACATCGTCCTCGGCGAGGAACTGGCGCGCGAGCGCGCGCGGATCGGCCCCCCGGACAAAGACCGTGTGAGGATGCGTGTCGATGAGGTCGCGAATCTGATGGACGTTGCCTTCGGCGACGATGCGGCCGTTGTTGATGAGCAGGATGTTGGACGTCATCGACTCGATTTCGTGGAGGATGTGACTCGAGACGACGATGTGTTTGCCGGCCCGCGCCCAGTCTCTGATGAAGCGAATCGTCTTGCGGCGCATCAGCGGATCCATTCCCGACAGCGGCTCGTCAAGGATCAGCAGCTCAGGATCGTGCGCGAGAGCCTGTGCGAGCTTCACGCGCTGCCGCATGCCCTTGCTGTAGGCGCCGATCTTCTTGCTCGCCGCGTCGAGCAGATCGACCCGCTCGAGCGCGCGCTTCGACGCCGCTTCTGCCGCCGCCTCGTCCAGGCCGTTGAGCCGAACCAGCGCGACCAGCCATTCGAGGCCGGTCATTCGATCGTAAAAAGCGTCCTGCTCGGGACAGAAGCCGATGCGGGCAAAAATCGCGGGATTGCCCCAGACCGATTCGCCCAACACTCGAACCGTTCCCTGGCTAGGCTTGAGCTGGCCGGTCATGACTTTCATGAACGTCGACTTGCCGGCGCCGTTGGGACCGAGCAGCCCGGTGATGCCAGGAGGAATCGACACCGTCACGTCGTTGAGGCCGCTGACCTGCCCATACCACTTCGACAAGTGATCGGTCTGAACGAGCGCGCTGCCGGCTGCCGGCTGTCGACTGCCGGATGCCGGTTGGTGTTCGTCTGCCGTCCGCCGGTTGCCGCCTGACGGCTGTAAGCCGTCTGCCGTCTGTCCGCCTTCGCGGCCGAAGGCCGCTTCGGCGGGACCTCGCCGAAGCTCGCCCAATTCGTCGGAAGCGGAGGCGGGCGGTATGCCATCTGCCGTGGAAGGACTCACGTCACAATCTCCACGCCGCGCACACGTCGCTCGAGAATCCACAGCGATCCGACGATCAGGACGATCACCGCGAGTGCGGCAAAGGCCGGGGGCAGGTCGTAGCGGGGTCGAATGCGGAAGATCACATCGCCCAGCTGCTCGAGTGCGGCGCCGGGTGAGAGCCAGGCAAAGGCGCTCCGTCCGGTGATGCCGCGAAGCGACTGAAAGAGCGCCGTGGTGAAAAAGAACAAGCCGGCGTACATCACCGCGACAAAGCGGCTGCTCTTGGAGAGCGACGAAAGCGCGAGCATCGTGGTCGAGGCGAGGAGCACTTGCGCCAGTGAAAACAGCGTGATCGCGGGAAGCAGGTACAGGTTGTTGCGAATAAACGTGAAGCTCCCTGCGAACAGCGTCTGCGTGATCAACAGGCAGATGGCCGGCGCCCACGTCACGAGCGTGAGGAACAAGAACAAGATCGCGAGTTTGCCGGCGATGTACTCCGCGCGCGTCATCGGCTTCGAGAGGTAAAGCTGTAGGGCATTGGCGCGGCGGTCGTTGGCGATGAGACCGGCGCCGACATAGATGGTGACGAAGAAGACGACGGCGCTTTGCTGGTCCAGAAACTCCCTGAACGTCTCACCCTTGGGCGCCAAGAACGCTGCCTGCTGGTAAATCGACGAAACGTAGATGATGACCGCTCGCGCGACGAATGGCGCCCAGGCGAGAAGCATCAACCCGATGAACACACGTTTGGAGACGATCGACCGCACGCCGGCGCGCGTGATCACCTGCCAGGCGGTGCCCAGCGCCGCCCGCGATCCCTTGTACCGCCGGTATCCCTGGTCGTGGATCGGCATCGTTAACTCGGTAGTCGGTGGTCGGTGGTCGGCAGTCGGTAGTCGGTACTCATCCTCTTGCTCGTCGAAATGCGTGTCGTCATTGCTCGCCGACCGCGCGGGCGAACACATCCTCGAGCGTCGGAACGCTCGGACGCAGATGTCTCACCTGTACCTGTTCTCGAGCCGCCAGGCCAAAGAGCGTCCGCGCGCTGTCGAGGCGGCCGCCGGGGATGAACACTCGCATCACGTCCTGGTCGGTGTCCTTGACGTCGTAGCCCGACCCGCGCAAGACGTCGATGAAATGCTCCTCGTCACCCTTGACGCGCAGCTCGTACACCCGGCCGCCGGTTCCTTTCAAGGCCTCGATCGGCCCTTCCGTCGCGAGCGCGCCTTTGTCGACGACGACAACGTAATCGCAGGTGAACTCGACATCCGGCAAGAGGTGTGAGGAGAGAATCAGGTTCACGCCCTTGTTGTGCGCCAGGTCGTGAATGAGCGCCAGCATCTCATCGCGCCCCTTGGGGTCCATGCCGTTAGTCGGTTCATCGAGAAACAGGAGATCGGGATCGTGCACGAGAGCCTGCGCGAGCTTGATGCGCTGCTTCATCCCGGTCGAATAGGTCTCCAGATTGCGATAGCGGGCTTCGCCCAGTCCGACGTAGTAGAGCACTTCGTGCGCGCGCTGCATCGCGTCGACCGACGGCAAGCCACACAGCTGTCCGCAGTAGGCGACAAACGACACGGCGTTCATTCCCGGAATGTGCGCGTCGCTCTCCGGCATGTAGCCGACGCGCGCGCGAATCTCGAGCGGGGACTTCGCCACATCGAGTCCAAGCACGTGCATGCGGCCCTTGTCCGGCACGATGAAGCCGAGGAGCGACTTGAGGAGCGTGCTCTTACCGGCGCCATTCGGGCCCAGCAGGCCGACGGCCCCGGCACGAAACGTCGCCGACACGTCGCGCAACGCCCAGTTCTTCCCGAAGCGCACGCTCAATTGATCGCAAACGACGACGGGCGCGCCCGGTGCCGTCGTCTCTGGGGGGGTCTCGGTCATCTGAGACATCCGGAGCTCCGCATGTATGTGCAGTATACGGATTCGCTTCGGATTCCGTTCGCCATTGTCAGCTCTCGACTTCCGGTCATCGGCGTACGGGTGAGCTGTCAGTTTCGTGCCCAAAAAACCGAGGCTGAAAACTTAGAGCTGGTGAATTAGAGCGATCCTCTGAGGCCCAATGCATCGGCCTGTTCGCGCATGAACAGGATCACGTTGGTGACGTGCCGATCCAGCGGCAGTCCCATCAGCTCGGCGCCGCGCTTGAGATGTTCGCGCGGCACTTGTCTCGCGAACGCTTTGTCCTTCATCCGCTTGATGACCGACGACGCCTCCAGGTCGAGAATGCTCTTCGACGGACGCACCAGCGACGCCGCGGTCACAAAGCCGGCGAGCTCGTCGCAGGCGACCAGCGTCCGTTCGACCGGCGACTCGGGCTGGATGCCGGTGATTTCAGCGGCGTGCGACAGGATGGCCCGAATCACCCATGCGGGATAGCCGAGCGATCGGAGGTTCTCGCATCCCTTGTTGGGATGATCGCCAAGTGTCGGGTAGCGCTCGTAATCGTAGTCGTGCAGCAGCGCGACGACGCCCCACTCTTCTTCGTTGCCGCCCTGCTGCCGCGCGTAGCCGCGGACGGCGGCTTCAACTGCCAGCGCGTGTTTCCGTAAACTCTCGCTCTTGGTCCAGTCGGTCAGCAGTTCCCAGGCAGCGTCTCGTGACAGGGTCATGAGGGAGAGCATAGTCGACCCTTCGACTCGTTGCCGTGCGTCGCCTCGCGCCGCGAGCAACTCGCTCAGGACCAGGCGGTGGGCTAACTCGCACCACAGAGCGCGAGGCCCTTGCGGATGACGGCCGCCGCGTGCGCGTTCACGCGATAGTGATCGAGCTCGTCCGCACCTGCCCATGCAACAGCTTCCGCGTCGGTTCCGGCCGCCGGCTCACCATCGGCGGCCGTGCAGAGGTAGTCGACGATCACGAAGTGAAAGCGGACGCGCCCGTCGGCGTCATGGTGAATGCGATCGAAGGTCTCGATGTGCGGACCGACGTTCACGAAGAGGCCGGTCTCCTCCCTGATCTCTCGCTGCACGGCGTCCACGAGGGATTCGCCCAGCTCGACCAGCCCGCCCGGCAGGGACCACTCGCCCTTTCGCGGCTCGTGGCCACGCTTCACCAACAAGGCCTTGCTATCGCGCACGACGACGCCGCCAACGCCTAGAACCGGTGTCGCGGGGTATTCTCTGGCCATATGAAATCGCACACGGAATACTTGACATTCACAATACCCGCGAGACTGGCTTTTGAGAACATCACGCCGCAGGTCCAGGCCGCAGTGCGGACGAGCGGCGTGCGCGACGGTCTCGTGCTCGTGAACGCCATGCACATCACGGCCTCAGTGTTCATCAACGACGACGAGTCGGGGCTGCACCAGGACTACGCGCGCTGGCTCGAACAGTTGGCGCCCTTCGACGCATCACCTACCCGCTACGCGCACAACCGAACCGGCGAGGACAACGCCGACGCCCACATGAAACGCCAGGTGATGGGCCGCGAAGTCGTCGTCGCCATCACGGCCGGGAAGCTCGACTTCGGACCGTGGGAGCAAATCTTCTATGGGGAGTTCGATGGCAAACGTCCGAAGCGCGTCCTCATAAAGGTCATCGGTGAATAGAAGCCCTGCACGGAAACACGGAACCACGGAAGCGCGGAGATCTCTGGCCGCTCGAGAATGCCAAAATGCCTCTTGCTGAATGGGACGCGATTGCAGAGAGAGATTGATTCCGCGTTTCTGTGATTCCGTGCATCCGTATTGGCATTGGTCTACAGCGGTAAAGACGCGGATGCGTTGAGATCGAGCGGCGCGAGTTCGCGTCTCGCAAGTTTACGCAGGCCGGCAGCCGCAATCATGGCGGCGTTGTCGGTCGAGAGCGAGAGCCGAGGGAAATAGACCGGCAGCTCCACCCGCTTCGCTCGCTCTGCCGCCTCGGCCCGCAGCCGGGAGTTCGCGGACACTCCACCGGCGATGCCGATCGACCGGGCGGCATACCAACGGACGGCGCCAAAGGTCCGGTCCAACAGGGTCTCCACGACGCGCCGTTGAAAGCTCGCCGCGAGATCCGCGACCTCGTCTCGAGGAAACGTTACGACGCCGAGCGCCGCCTCGCGTTCCCTCACGTGGCGCAGGACGGCGGTTTTCAAGCCGCTGAAACTGAAATCGAAACGGCCATCGCGCTCGGGAGCCTTGCGATCGGGGTTAGTCAGCCTCGTCCCCGGCCAGCGAATCGCATCGTCGCGCCCCTCTTGCGCCAGTCGATCGACGATGGGTCCGCCCGGATAGCCCAGCCCCACGAGCTTGGCAACCTTGTCGTACGCTTCTCCGGCCGCATCGTCGCGAGTGCGTCCGAGCAGCCGGTACTCACCTTCCCGCTCGACGAAATAGAGGCTCGTGTGCCCGCCCGACACCACGAGCACGACGACGGGCAGCGGGATCGGACCGTGCTCCAGCCAGATCGACTCGATGTGCCCGGCCAGATGATTGACGGCGACGAGGGGCTTGCCGAGCGCCCACGCGGCGGATTTGGCAAAGGAGACGCCGACCAGAAGCGAGCCGATGAGGCCCGGCCCTTCGGTCACAGCCAGCGCGCTGATGTCTGACCAGCTCACGCCACTCTCAGC
>JBOGIV010000312.1:0-27325 GCA_050747925.1 Vicinamibacterales bacterium | reverse complement strand
TCTGGCGCCGTGCTCGCCACCTACGCGGGGCGAGGCAGCGACCTCGCCCCGTGGCTCAAAGATGCGGTCATCAACCGCGAGCGCCATTTGCGCCTGCAGTATCTCGCCGGACTCGCGGCCAACTTCGACGATCGGTATCGAATCTTCCAGACAATCGTGGCGTTCCGCCACTACCCTGCCGACCTGTTTCAGGCCTCCGTGGAGACCGAGGGTCAGCTGCGGAAGTGGTACGCGCCGTAGCCCAGCGCTCGCCGCGTTCGCGCTACCCCTTCTTCTTACCGCTGCCCGTCGCCGAGAACTGGCCGCCGGCGATGTCCTGCTTCACCGACAGCGCTCCGTCCTTCAGCGTCAAGGTCATCACGATTGGGAGCTCACCCTGTGGGCTCTGCTGGCTCCACTTGAGCACGAGATCGGCTCCGGCCATCGAGATGTCGGTAATCGACACCGGCCCGCCGCGTCCACCGGCGAGGTCGGCCGCCAGCTTCCCGCCGACGTCGGTGATGCTGAGCGGGCGCTCCTGTGGTCCGCGACGGCCCTCGATGGTCAGCACCCACTCGCCAACAAACGCCTTGGCCTTCGCAGTGTCCAGCGTCGACGCCTTGCCCTGAGCCGACGAGATTGCCGGCATCGCGAGCGCGCTCAGCGCGATCGCGCCGACGAGCATCTTTCGAATCATCACGTTCTCCTTTGGTTTGACGTCAGGTCCCGAATATGGACGAGGTGAGGGCCCGGGACCGCGGGCCCTGTTCATTCTGCAAGATACGGCATCACGCCGATGGCCGCTTACACGGTTTTTCAGTTATGCTTCACGCTTCCGGAGGCGCCCATGGAACCCCGCAAAACCGCCCATGATTTCGACCAGGAACTGCTGATCCTCTTTGATGCCTACGTGCACGGCGCATTGGATCGCCGAGGATTTCTCGACAAGGCCGCAAAGTACGCCGTTGGTGGCGTCACGGCTGCCATGCTGCTCGACCAGCTGAGCCCCAAGTTTGCCGAGGCGCAGGTCGTCGGCGCCGATGACAAGCGGATCAAGGCTGAGCATATCGAGTACGCGTCGCCGAACGGCTACGGGAAGATGCGCGGCTATTTCGTTCGTCCGGCCACGGCCAAGGGCAAGCTGCCTGGGGTGCTCGTCGTCCACGAAAACCGCGGCCTGAATCCCCACATCGAGGACATCGCTCGCCGCCTGGCCGTCGACAACTTCGTCGCGTTCGCGCCCGACGCGCTGTTCCCGCTCGGCGGCTATCCCGGTGACGAGGAGAAGGCTCGCGAGCTGTTCCCCAAACTCGAGCAGCCGAAAACCCGCGAAGACTTCGTGACGGCGGCGGGCTGGTTGAAGGCGCGACCGGAATGCACCGGCAGGATCGGCGCGGTCGGCTTCTGCTACGGCGGTGGGATCGTGAATATGCTCGCGACTCGACTGCCCGACCTGGCCGCAGGCGTTCCCTTCTACGGTGCGTCACCAAGCGCCGAAGACGCCGCGAAGATCAAGGCGGAGATGATGATTCAGTCGGCCGAAGTGGACGAACGCATCAACGCGGGCTGGCCGGCGTATGAAGCCGCCCTCAAGGCCGCCGGCGTGAAGTACCAGCGCTTCCTCTACCCGGGAAGCCAGCACGGCTTCAATAACGACACGACGCCACGGTTCGACAAGGCGGCGGCGAAGCTGGCGTGGGATCGGACTCTCGAGTTGTTCAATAGAACCCTTCGCACGACGTAGCGGAACAAACGAAACGAGACTAAACATGCCGAAGTATCTGTTCGAAGCGGACTATTCCGTCGAAGGCACCAAGGGCCTACTGAAAGAAGGAGGAACCAAGCGTCGCGCCGCCGTCGAGGCGGCGGTCAAGAGCGTGGGCGGTAAGCTGGAAGCCTTCTACTACACGTTTGGCTCTCGCGATGCCATCGTCATCTGCGATCTGCCTGACGAGGAAGCCGCGATCGCTCTGTCGATCAACGTCAGCGCCTCGGGATCGGTGGCCTTCAAGACGACGCCGATCATCACCTGTGAGCAAGTGGACCAGGCCGTAAAGGCCAAGGTGGGCTATCGTCCGCCCGGAGGTAAGTAGACATCAGGACACCAGACGGCCGCCTTCGAGTCGAAGAATGCGGTCGCACTGGTTGGCCAATCGAGGGTTGTGCGTGGCGATGACGGCGGTCAGGCCAAATTCGCCATGCATCTCTCGAAGCAACTGATGAAGCGCATCGGCGGTGGCTTCATCGAGATCACCTGTCGGCTCATCCGCCAGCAACAGCGACGGCTGCATCACCAGCGCGCGTGACACGGCGACGCGCTGCTGCTCCCCCCCTGACAACATGCCTGGGCGGTGATCGAGGCGCTCGCCGAGCCCCACTCGGTTGAGCAACGCGACGGCTTTGGGTCGCGCCTCCTCGATCGAGACCCTTGCAATCCGCATCGGCATGGCGGCGTTCTCGAGCGCGGAGAACTCCGGCAGCAAATGGTGAAACTGGAACACGAAGCCGACATGCCGATTGCGAAACGCGACGCGCGCATCGTCCGCCATCCCGGTGATGTTGTGCTCGCCGATCCGAACCTCGCCGGAATCGGCCGTATCGAGCCCGCCAAGCAGGTGCAGCAGCGTGCTCTTGCCGACGCCCGAGGCGCCCATGATGGCCACCATCTCCCCGCGCTCCACTCCCAATTCCAGATCGCGCAGCACATGCAAGCGATTGCCGGCGACGTGGTACGACTTGTTGAGCCCGAGTGCCGCCACGAACGCCATCTACGACCCCACGAGCGCCGTGAGGCGCGAGCCCACCGAGCGAGCGTCAGCGAGCGAGGCCAACGGAGGCTGCGAAGCGGCCGAGCCCTACTCATAGCGCAGCGCCTGCGCGGGGTCGAGACGTGCGGCTTGACGAGAGGGATACAGCGTCGCGAAAAAGCACACGACAATCGCGGAGATCACGACGACGGTGAGATCCCATGGCATGAGCTTGAACGGCAGGTAACTGACCTGGTAGACGTCGCTCGGAATCGTGATCAGGCGATAGTGATCGAAGATCCAGACGACAAGCGCGCCGGCGCTGGCCCCGACCAGCGTTCCCAGCACGCCAATGATCAGCCCCTGCAGCAGGAAGATCTGCGTCACGCTCCGCGCCGATGCGCCCATCGTCTTGAGAATCGCGATGTCGCGCGTCTTCTCCATCACCAGCAGAATCAGGGACGCCACGATGTTGAGCGCCGCGACGACGACGATGAGGCCGATGCCAATGCCCATCGCGATCTTCTCGAGCAGCAGCGCCGAGTAGAGCGAGCGGTTCATGTCGGCCCAATCCTGCGTCACGTACTCGGCGCCGAGCGTGTCGAGAATGTCATCGGCGATCCGCGGCGCCTGGTAAATATCGGCGACCCGCAACTCGATGTGATCGACGAGATCGTGTTCGGCCAGGCGCATCCCGGTCTCGAGGGAGACGAAGCCGTAGGATTGGTCGAACTCGAACAGACCGAGGCGAAACGTGCCCGCGACCCTGAGCCGCCGTTGGCGTGGCATCACGCCCATCGGCGTTAGCGTTCCCTGCGGGGTGATCACCGTGACGATGTCTCCCGGGAGCACGCCAAGCTGACTCGCCAGGTCCTTGCCGATCAGAATTCCAGGGAAGTCGTCCTCCGAAACCGGAGTGAGATCCTTCAGCGAGCCGGCAGTGATCGTGCGCCCGATGTCGGTGACGGCCGGCTCGAGCTCAGGATCGATTCCCTTCACCTGAATAAACCCCTCGCTCTTGGCGCTTTGCACGAGGGCCTTGGCGAGGACGGCGGGCGCACCCCCAACCACACCGGGCAATGCGCGCAGGCGCGCGACCTCTGCGCGGTAGTCCTCGATGCCGCCTGGCTTCCAGACATAGATATGTGCCGACGATCCCAAGATCCGATCCCGCAGCTCCTGCTGCAGGCCGGTCATGAGCGCAAGGGCGATGACCAGCGCCATCACGCCAACCGTCACACCAATGGTCGAGACCAGCGAGATTACCGAGATGAAGACCTGCCGGCGCCTGGCCAGCAGGTATCTCAACGCGATTTGCAACTCGAATGGCATGGTGGCTATTCGCTATTCGCTATTCGCTGTTCGCTGTTCGCTGATCGCTGTTCGCAAAAACGCATGCACCACCAACGCGCTACTCTTCGGCGCGAGGCCGCATCAGCGGGAACAGGATGACGTCGCGAATCGAGGGCGAGTTCGTGAGCAGCATCACGAGGCGATCGATGCCAATGCCTTCCCCACCTGCCGGTGGCATGCCGTACTCGAGCGCCCGGACGTAGTCGTCGTCCATCGCATGAGCTTCCTGGCTGCCCGCCGCCCGGTCGGCGAGCTGTGCCTCAAAGCGGCGGCGCTGCTCCACCGGGTCGTTGAGCTCGCTGAAGGCATTCGCCACCTCGAATCCACCGATGTAGAGCTCAAAGCGCTCCACCGTGTCCGGGTCATCGAGGCGCTGCTTCGAGAGCGGTGATACTTCGGTCGGAAAGTCGTAGACGAACGTCGGCTGAATGAGCTGGTCCTCCCAGAGCGCCTCGAAGATCGCGCTCGCGACCTTACCGGGACCGGCATGCTTCGGCGCCTCGACGCCCAATCGAGACGCGATGGCGCGCGCCGAATCGAGGCTTCTCAGCTCGTCGGCTCCCACCGACGTACCCAGCCGCTTGCTGGCCTCCTCGGCCGCGGCGTGGCGGAGCGACAGCCGTCGGAATGGCGACGCGAAGCTGATCTGGTGCTCAGCAAACGTCAGGCGATCGGCGCCGATGACCTGCCGCGCCACCGTTGACAGCAATTCCTCGGTGAACGTCATCAGCCGCTGGTAGTCCACATAGGCCCAGTAGAACTCGAGCATCGTGAACTCGGGATTGTGCTGCGTCGAGATCCCCTCGTTGCGGAAGTTTCGATTGATCTCGAACACACGCTCGATGCCGCCGACGGTCAGCCGCTTCAGGTACAGCTCCGGCGCGATGCGCAGAAACAACTTCATGTCGAGCGCGTTGTGATGCGTCACAAACGGCCGCGCCAGCGCGCCGCCCGCGATCGGCTGCATCATCGGCGTCTCGACTTCGAGGAATCCGTGTCGTGTCAGGAAATCTCGAATCGCCGTGATGGTCCGGCTGCGAATCTCGAACACCTTGCGGACATCGGGATTGACGATGAGATCCAGATATCGCTGCCGATAGCGCACCTCGACATCTTGAAGGCCATGCCACTTCTCGGGCAGTGGCAAGAAGCATTTCGCCAGGAACTCGAGGCGCGACGCCCAAATCGAGAGCTCGTTGGTTTTGGTGCGGAACAGGTGACCGGCTACGCCGATCTGATCGCCAAAGTCGAGGAGCTTCGACAACTGGAATTCGCGATCGCTCAGCGCGTCCTGCCGGATGTAGACCTGTATCCGCATGCGGCCATCGGAGAGCACGAGGAAGCTGGCCTTGCCGAAGCTGCGAATGCTGATGAGTCGGCCTGCCGTGGTCGTCTCCACGCGCGCGTGCTCGAGCGCCTCCCCGTCCTTGGCGCCGTGGGCGTCGACCAGATCGCTGACCATGTCGGTCGTGTCAAATCGATGGGGGTACGGCGGAAAGCCGAGGCGGACGATCGCCTCGAGATTGGCTTTGCGCTGTCCGACTTGGACGACTTCGCTACTCATCGACGACCAGGCCCTCTTCTTTGAGGCGGCGATAAACGCCGTCGAGGACGCCGTTCACGAAGCGCGCCGCCTCGTCCCCACTGTATTCACGCGCCAGCTCGATCGCTTCGCTCATCACGACCCGCGGCGGCGTCTCCCGATGGGCGATCAGCTCGTGCACGGCCAATCGCAGTACTAGACGATCGAGAATCGTCATTCGCTCCACGCGCCAGTTCTTGGCCGCGTTCCCAATACGTTCGTCGAGCGCCGCGCGATCGCGCGTCGAGCCGGTCACCATGGCGATCACGAAGCTGTATTCGCCGCTGCCTGGATCCTCGACCTCTGGCGGACCCGCATGATGCAGGACGCCAAGCGCCTGCTGAACCGTCAGACCGCCGACCTCGCACTGATAAAGCGCCTGGAGCGCGGCCCGCCGGGCGCGGTGACGCGGCGCCCAGCGCTTCTCAGCGTCGCCCTGGTCGGCAATCATCGACGTCCGTCGCCGATCTGCTCGAACAGGCGCGCCATCTCGACGGCAGCCTGAGCCGCCTCGCGTCCTTTGTTGGACGGTCCTGGTGCGGCCCGTTCCAACGCTTCTTCGGCCGAATTCGTCGTCAACACGCCAAATGACATCGGGACGCCCGTCGTTGACGCCGCCGAGGTGATTCCGTTGGCACACGCCGACGCGATGTATTCGAAGTGCGGCGTCGCTCCTCGAATCAGGCAGCCGAGGCACACCACGGCCGAGACGCGTCCAGTCTCCGCGATCCGCTGCGCGGCCATCGGCAGCTCGAACGCCCCCGGCACGTGCAGGATTTCAAGCGCGCTGCCGTCGATGTCCGCTTCGCGCAACGCGGCCGTGGCGCCTTCGAGCAGGCGCTCGGTGACGAAGTCGTTGAACCGCGCCACAACAATCGCGATGCGCAGGTTGCTGTTGGCCATTGAGGCGATTCGCTAGTCGCTGTTCGCTTTTCGCTGCCGGCTGTTCGCTACTCGCGGGCCGCTTCTACTTCCCAGACCAGACGGGCTTCCGCTTTTCCAGAAACGCCTTGGTGCCCTCGCGCATGTCGTCGGACGAGGCGATGGTGCCGAAGAGCGATGTTTCCAAGTACTCCCCTTCGGCAAACGGAGCTTCCATTCCGTGATGCACGGCGCCGAGGATGTAGCGAACCGCGATCGGCGCTTTCGAGGCGAGCAGATGCGCGAGCTTCTTCGACTCGGTCATGAGCTCGGCGGCAGGAACGACTCGATTCACCAGGCCGATCTCATAGGCGCGTTGTGCGCTGATCATGTCGCCGGTCAGCAGGATCTCGAGCGCCACCCCCTTGCCGACCAATCGTGGCAATCGCTGACTCCCTGCGTAACCCGGCATCAGCCCAAGGTTGACTTCGGGCTGACCGAAGCGTGCGCTGTCCGCGGCGATTCGAAGCGTGCAGGCCATCGCCAGCTCGCATCCTCCACCGAGCGCGAATCCGTTGATGGCCGCGATGACGGGCTTGCCGAGATGCTCGATCGCATCGAAGAGCCGTTGTCCACGTCGCGCGTGCTCCTGGCCGTGGATCGGTGTGAGCACGGCCAGCTCGTTGATGTCTGCGCCGGCGACAAACGCTTTTTCGCCTGCACCAGTCAACACGATCGCGCGAACGTTCACCTCAGCCTCGAGCGCGTTCAGAGCCGTTTCGAGTTCGTTGAGGGTCTGACTGTTGAGCGCGTTGAGGACCTTGGGACGGTTGAATGTGACGACGGCAATCGCGTCGTCGCGCTCGAGCAGCAAGTTGTCAAAGGACATGAGAATCGCGTCTCATGATACCCCACGCTCCGGCGAGTCCCAGGCCGACCAACGAGCCGATGGCGTCGCTGGCGACGTCGCGAAGGTCAGGCGTTCGAAACGGCGTGAAGCTCTGGTGCCATTCATCGCTCACGCCGTACCCGGTCGCAATCACCCACGCGAGAATCATCGCTCTCAGCGTCATGCCAGACCATCGTCCGCCCGCTGTCGCGCGCAGGGTGGTCATCGCCAGCCCTGCGTAGCCGACCGTATGCAGAATCGTGTCCGGCACACCCTCAGTGCCTGGAACTTCCGGGAGGGATGAAGTGAAGAAGATGGCTGCCATGTAGACGACGACAGGCAGCCAGAGAAAAAAGGGGTGACGCTGATCCACGCCGAACGCTACAACGGCAGGGCGAGCAGCGCCCACCCGAGAACGTAGCCGGCGGCGAGGAACCCGCCAAAGAGCTTGACGCCGAGTCGAAACTGTTCGTTCGGGGCATCCTTCGCGATCACTGCAAACACCAGCGACACGAAAAACGCGAAGAGTGCGAGCAGGCCGAAATGGCTCATGTCATTTACGACCCACCCGAACGTCGTAGGCGTCTAACGCGACCAGCACGTTGAGCAGCCCCGAGACGATCAGGAACGTGTTGCCGTATTCGTATGAGGCCGCCGTCACCACACCGTGGCCAAGATCAAGAGTCGACGCGATGAAGTACGGCACGCCCATGCCAAGGTTCGCCATCGCCATGAGCCCGACGAGCGGATAGGAGAAATCAAACGCGGGCAGCTGGCCGTCGAGCCAGAGCCCGATGCCGAACATAAGTGGAAGAGCGATCAGAAAGATCAGCCCCTTTTGTTGTCTGCCGATCACCAGATGGCCCGCTCCCGGCACCAGCCATGACAGCAGAAACACGACTGCGGGAGGCACGAGCGGCAGTTTAACTCAGGTCGTTTGACGCAAACGCCGCGAGCACGGCGCCCGCAGCGACGCCCATCGGAAACGCGAGTGTCGCTCGACCGATATTGGATGGATCCCAGAGGCCGGCGAATGCGGTCACGACCGTGATCGCCGTCGGGGCGGACGCGATCAACACTGCTAGGCCGGCACGCTTCGGATCGAGAGCGGTCGCGGGTCTTGGACGAACTGATCGCCAGATGAACCACGCGATGACGCCGAGCGCGCCTCCAACGTAGAGCCCCGTGCAACGGGCGCAGACCGGCAGCTGCACCGCGGCGACATGGAATGAGCGCTCGGGATGTTGGTGACAGACGACCGAACCGACCAGGTAGGCCAGACTCGCCAGGGGCGCCCCACCGCCAGATGCCTGAGCCAGGGTCGGCGTCGCCCCGATGGTCATCGCCCACCCAATTGAAAGCGCGGCCAGGGTCGGGGCAAACCACAGAGGACCGTGAAAACGGGCCATTCCGTGCTCACTTGTAACCCAGCCACGAGACAGTCCCCTTCAGTTTTTTGGAGGGGTCTGTTCCCCCGAACGCAGAGTTGTGAAATTTGGGAACTTGCCAAAGGACACCGGCGTCTAACACCATTAAGACTCTGAACACTGTTCAACAATGGGAATCCGAGAGCGCCAAGACCGCGAACGCCAGGCCATCACCACGTCGATCCTCGACGCCGCCCGCGACCTCTTCGTGAGCGAGGGGTACCGGAACGTCTCGATTCGAAAGATCGCGGAGCGAATCGAGTACAGCCCGGCGGCCATCTACAGCTACTTCGCCAGTAAGGACGACATCTTCTACGCCCTCGCCGAGGAAGGATTCCGGCGGCTCGACGAACGAATTCGGCTCGCCGTCGGGTCCCACACCGACGACCCGATGGCGGACATTCGCCGCGGATGGTGGGGGTTTTACGAGTTCTCGAAGGAGCAGCCCGAATTTTTCGACTTGATGTTCACCGATCGATCCGTTCCCAAGATCACGGAGCAATGGGAAGGGTTCGAGATTCTCCAGGCCATGCTCGGCCGAGCGGTTGCGGCTCTCCAAAGGGCAACCGATGCCGGCCATTTCCCGAAGGACATGAATCCGCACGTCGCAATGCATGTGTTGTGGGGCGCGTTGGTCGGCCCGTCGGTTATCGGCAATTGCAATCGTCTGGCCCCGAACGAGGACCGCGACGCGCTTGCCCACGACGTGCTCGAAACAACGCTGGCTGGTTTGCAGTCGGGTGTGTCGCTGACGTTTGTTCCGTGTGAGTGTGCTGGTGATCATGCGGGCGTCGTGCCCGTCGGAGCGCGCAATCATGAATCGTCGTAACGCTTTCTTTCTTCTTTCTTCTTTCTTCGTTCTTCCTCTGTCTCTGGCCGCCTGCTCTTCGCCGTCCGCGAAGGCAGAGGCGCCAGACGCGGCGGTGAGCCCGCTTTCGGTCGATGTCCCGGTCGTCTCGGTTGCGACTGGGACGCTCGAGGCGGCGCTCCAGATCTCAGGGACGCTGACGCCACGGAGTCGCGTGGGGGTGAAGCCCAGGCTGCCGGGCACTCTCGAGCGCGTGTTGGTGGACATCGGCGACCCGGTGACCACCGGCCAGACCATTGCGACGATCGATCGTCGAGAGATCGACGCGCAGGCGGATGCCGCCACCGCAGCCGTGGCGGTTGCCAAGGCCGCGCTCGAGAACGCCGAAGCGTCGCTTGCCAACGCCATCCTCGAGCACGACCGCGCGAAAGTTCTCTTTGAAAATGGGGCGCTGCCACGTCAGCGACTGGACGGCGCCCAGACCGCCCATCGCTCGGCCATCGCCCAGCGCGATCTGGCGACCGCCACGCTCGCACAGGCCAACGCGTCGTTGCGCCGCGCCACCGAAGTGCAGCGAGACGCGACGCTTTCTTCCCCGGTTACCGGGTACGTCGTCGAGCGCAATTACGACGCCGGCGCAACACCAGGCGAAAAACCTGTGGTCGTGGTCGCCGACCTTCGACAGATGAAGCTCGAAGCCGGGGTCTCGGAGCTCGAGGCTGGGCGTTTGCGCGTCGGCATGAAGGCAGTGGTCTCGGTGCAGGCCAAGCCCGGCGACACCTTCGAAGGCGTGCTGGCGGCCATCGCGCCAGAGGTTGACGAACGGAATCGGCACTTCCTGGTGGACGTGCGCGTGCCGAACGAGAAGCGCGCCTTGCTCTCCGGGATGTATGCCACGGCCCGCATCGTCGAAAAGACCGTGGCCGACGCACTCTTGATTCCTCGCGAAGCAGTGATGACCAAGGATGGGAAGCGCGTCGCCATCAAGATTGCCGGCGACGCCGTCGCCACTGTCGAAGTCGTCGAAGGCTTGAGCGACGGCACTCGCATCCAGATCCTCAAGGGTCTCGCGGCTGGTGACACGGTCATCGCCGACGCACGCCGACAAATCCCGACCGGCGCCAAAGTGCGCGCGGTCGAGTAAGCGTTTTGCGAACAGCGAACAGCCAATAGCGAATAGCGAACAGCCATGTGGATCTCTGATACCTCCATCAAACGACCCGTCTTCGCGACGATGGTCATCCTCAGCTTCATGGTGCTTGGCGCGGTCTCGATGACGCGGCTCGGCATCGACCTGTTTCCCGAAGTCAATTTCCCGTTCGTGAACGTGTCGGTGATCTACCCCGGCGCGGGCCCCGAAGAAGTCGAGACGCTCGTCACGCGGCCCATCGAGGACGCCGTCGCCGGCATCAATGGCGTCAAGCGCGTGATCTCGACCTCTACTGAAGGCATGTCGCGCGTGGGCATCGAGCTCAGGCTCGAAGTGGATCCGCAAGCCGCGACCGCCGAAGTCCGCGAAAAGGTGGCCGCGATCCGCGAGCGGTTGCCGGAGGAGATCAAAGACCCCACGATCCAGCGGTTCGATGTCGCGACCCTGCCGATCGCGGTCTACGCCGTCGGCTCGACGCAGCCGTCTGATGTGACTCGCCGGCTCGTCGAAGACGACTTGAAGCCACTGCTGGGCCAGATCGACGGCGTCGCGGCAGTGGAAGTGAATGGGGGTGAAGTCCGCGAGCTGCAGGTCAACCTCGACCCGCGGCGGCTCGAGGCGCTGAACTTTCCGATCACCGAGGTCGCAGCGAAACTGGCAGCCGACAACCTGGATGTGCCCGGTGGGCAGATCAAGCGCGACGGCAAGGCGGTTTCGCTGCGTACCAAGGGTGAGTACGAATCGGCTAATCAGATTGAGAATGTGATTCTCCGCTCGAGCGCCGGCTCGACGGTCCGTGTCCGCGATGTCGGCACGGTCGTGGACGGTTACGAAGATCGCCGGTCGACCACACGGTTGAACGGCGCCGACGCCGTCTCGTTCTCAGTCCGTAAGCAATCCGGTGCGAACACGGTGGATGTGCAGCAGCGTCTCGATGCGGCGCTCGCCAAGGCCGCACCCAGCTTCCCGCAGCTTCAGATTCGGTCGGTGCACACCGACGCCGAGGGCATTCGCGAGAACGTCACCGACGTGCGCAGCAACATCATCTTCGGCGGCATCATGGCCGTGCTCGTCGTGTTCGTCTTCATGCGCGATTGGCGCTCGACGCTGATTACCTCGCTCGCCCTGCCCACCTCCGTGATCGCCACGTTCTTCTTCATGTATCTGGTCGGGTTCACGATCAACATGATGACGCTGATGGCGCTCTCACTCGTCATTGGCATCCTGATCGACGACGCGGTCGTGGTTCGGGAAAGCATCTTCCGTCACATGGAACACGGCGAAGATCCGATGACGGCCGCTCGCAAGGGAACCAGCGAGATCGGTCTGGCGGTGATGGCGACGACGTTCACGATCCTCGCTGTCTTTCTCCCAGTGGGCTTCATGACCGGCATCGTCGGGCAATTCTTCAAGTCCTTCGCGCTGACCATCGCGTTTGCGGTGTCGATCTCGCTTCTGGTCGCCTTCACGCTCGACCCGATGCTGTCGTCACGCTTCGTCCGGTTCATCCCGCCCGAAGAGCGCACGCGGACCAGGTTCGGCCGCCTCCTCGAGCGGTGGGGCGCGTTCTATGACGGCATTGACGCGCGCTATCACCGCCTGCTGGGCTGGGCCATTCGTCATCCGTGGACCGTCGTCGCGACAGCGGTGGTGGTGTTCTTCGGCAGCATGTCCACCCTGCGCGTCATGGGCACCGAGTTTGTGCCACAGGAAGACCGCGGCGAGATGATGGTCAATGTCGAGGTGCCTCCTGGAACCTCGTTCGAGCGCACCGTCGAGTACGTCGCCGACGTCGAGACGATCGTGCACGGCCTTCCAGAGGTCCGGCAGATCTTCTCGACGGTCGGCGTCGAGGGCAACTCGTTGAAGGCGGCCCTTCGCGTCAAGATGACCAAGAAGGACCAGCGGCCGCCCGAGCGCAGGCTGGGCGTTCTCAAGGATGACGTTCGCGCGCGGCTCAAGCAGGTGCCGCTGCTCAAGCTCACGGTGGCCGACCCCGAGTTCATGCAGGGAGCACCGTCTGAAGCGCCGCTCAATGTCTACGTTCGCGGCGACGACATGCCCGAGCTGATGCGGCTCAACGACGAGATCGTGGACAAGATCCGCCATGTCCCAGGGGCGGTGGACGTCGATAGTTCGCTCGAGTCGGGCCAACCCGAGATGCTCGCCAGCGTGAACCGTGAGCTCGCGGCCGATCTCGGCTTCGACGTTGGCTCAGTGGCGATGCAGTTGCGAGGGATGGTCGAAGGCGTGGTCCCGACCAAACTTCGCCAGGGTGACAAGGAGTACGACATTCGCGTGCGGCTGGCGCCCGAGTTCCGAAACGACTTCGAGTCGATCGCCAGAACGCCGCTCTACTCTCCCACCGGCGCGGTCGTTCGCGCGCGTGACATCGTCCGGATGGAGCCAGGGATTGGACCCGCGAGCATCGATCGTGAGGCGCGCCGCCGACAGGCCAAGATCGGCGTCGAGCTCACCGACCGGCCGCTCGGTGACGTCACCAACGATGTGGCGGCGGTGATGGCCGGAATCAACATGCCGCCGACATTCGAATGGGGCTTCGCTGGAGACGTGGAGTTGATGCAAGAGTCGGCGGCCGCCATGGGGCTGGCTCTTCTCCTTGCGGTCGCGTTCATCTACATCGTCCTCGCGTCGCAGTTCGAGTCGTTCCTCGAGCCCTTCCTCATCATGCTCTCGCTTCCGCTGGCACTGGTCGGCGCGCTGCTCGCCATTCTGATCACGGGCAAGAACCTCGGCATGCCGGCCATGATCGGCGTCGTGATGCTGATGGGCCTGGTGACGAAGAACGCGATCCTGCTCGTCGATCTCACGAACAAATATGTGCGCGAGGGTCTGTCGGTCCCAGACGCCATCCTCAAAGCCGGACCGATCCGGCTCCGACCAATCCTGATGACGACGGTCGCGATGATCCTCGGCATGCTGCCCTCCGCAATGGGGAGCGGTGAAGGCAGTGAGTTCCGATCGCCGATTTCGATCGCGACGATCGGCGGCTTGATGACGTCCACGCTGCTGACGTTGGTGGTCGTGCCGGTCTCGTACCTGCTGCTGGCTCGCACGGTCGCGCGCGTCCGGAGCTGGCGCACCAACCCAGCCACCCAGTTGCATCCGGCAGTCCGCGTCACCGGCATCCTCGTGATCATCGTGATCGTTGGCTGGTTCCTCTCCGCGGCCACCGCGTTCGCCCAGACGCCCGCACGGCCTGTGGCATCGACACTGGCTGCGGCAGGCAATGCCATCACGCTGACCTTCGAACAGGCGCTTTCGCGCGCCGTCGATGCAAACGAGGGCTTGAAGGTGGCTCAGCAGCGGGTACGCGAGACGCAGGCGCAGGTGACTGAGGCCAAAACCAACTATCTGCCGCAGGTGAACCTGAACTTCCTCTATACACCGGCGCAGCGATTCCCGCTCATCCGCATCCCAGCGGGAGTCTTCGGTGACGAGGAGCAAACGTTCCAGGCAGCGTTCACGCGGCAGAACATCATGCAGCTTCAGGTGAATCAGCCGATCTACACGGGCGGCCGATTGAACAACGCGTACGGGATCCAGGCTTCCTCCCTCGATGCCTCGAAGCTGGATCTCGAACGCACGCGTCAGGAGCTGGAGTATCGCGTGGTCGAGACGTTCTTCGCGGCGTTGATGAACGAACGGGGCGTGGCCGTGGCTGATGAGCAGATTCGACTGACGCAGAAGCAGTTGGCTCTCGCGCGGGCACGGTTCGAAGCTGGCACCGTCGCGAGACTCGACGTCCTGCAGGCCGAAGTCGAGCTGGCCAACGCGAAGGCACGACGCATTCAGGCCAAGGCCCAGGTCGACACGTCGCTGCAGGCGCTCCGCAGCGTGCTCTCACTGCCGCAGACGCAAGCGCTCGAGCTCGTTGGCTCGTTGGACGAACCCGTTTTGGCGCGCTCGCGGCAAGAGCTCGATCAGTCGCTCCCGTTGCGAGCGGACCTGCAGGCGTTCAATGCTCGCCGTCACGCGGCGGAGTATGCCTCGAATCTCGCGCAAAGTGAGTGGAAGCCGAGCTTGTCGTTCACCGGAAACCTTCAGTACCAGGAAGACAGGCTGGGATCGCTGTGGAATACCGACAACCAGAGCTACACCTTTGGCGTCGCGCTTCAGGTGCCGCTCTTCGCGCAGCCTGGCGCGGCCGCTCGTCGCGGCGCCGCTCAAGCTCGAATGCAGCAGGCGGCGCACGGATTGAACTATGCGACCGACAACGCGCGGCTGGAGCTCGAGTCGGCGTGGACCGCTCTTGAATCGTCGGCGGAAGTGGTCGCGACACAGGAAAAAGCCCTCGAGCTCGCCCGCGAGAGCGTGACGATTGCGCAAGTCTCATATGAGAACGGCGTCATCACGTCGGCGGAGCTCAACGACGCGCAGGTGCGGTTGCTGCAAACCGAGTGGCTGTTGATGCAGGCGAAGTATGCGCGCATCACCGCGGCCGCTCGCGCAAAGGTGGCTGCGGGTATCTCCTCGTAGCTCGTAGGGCACGACTTTTAGTCGTGCCGCGGTCTATACTTCGCGCCTGAGGCGTACGTGAAGTGGCTCCTGCGTGGCATCGCGGCTCTCCTGGGGATGTACCTCCTCGCTTTTGGCGCGGTGGCCATCGCCATGTCGAGGCCGCCGGAGCAGTTCGGTCGATGCCGCACGTCTGGGGAGTCCTGCCCGGTCAGCGGATCTGGATGTGGGCACGCTCCGGATCACTGAAGCCGGGCGACACCGCTCCTGACTTCACCCTCGACACCTACAACCATTCCGATCGCGTCGCGCTCTCGGCTCACCGGGGACAACGGCGGGTCGTCCTCGTCTTTGGCAGCTACACTTGACCACCCTTTCGCCGGGCGGTGCCCGCGCTCAACGCGCTCTACCGTCAATACCGCGATCGCGCGGCCTTCTACATCGTTTACATTCAGGAGGCCCATCCGATCGACGCCTGGCAGTTGAACGACAACCTCAAGGACGGTGTGCTCGTGGCGACGACGCAGTCGATCGACGAGCGATGGTCTGTCGCCGGCGTCTGCGTCACCAAGCTCGGCATCGAGCTTCCGGCTCTTGTTGACGGACCAGATGACGCCGTGGAGCATGCGTACACCGGCTGGCCCGATCGCCTCTACGTCATCGACAAGGACGGTCGAATCGCGCACAAAAGCGCTGCAGGACCGTTCGGGTTCAAGCCGGCGGAAGTGGAAGCGACATTGAAGCGATTCGGTGTCTAACGAGCTCACATCCACGAGCGGGTGGAAGCCCCAGCCGACCATGGTGACCACGCTACCTTCGTCGATTCATCCGACAACGGCCTCGCGTTCACGAGCGGCTGCTAAGGGTCGTACCAGCGGCCGTCTGGTGCGACGCGTTGTCAGCCAGCTTGCCATGGCGTCTCCTACCATGGTAGTACCACGGTATGAAATTCGCCTTGTCGATCCCCGATGAGCTCTTTGAATCGGGCGAGACGTTAAGCAAACGGCTCGGCGTGTCCCGCAGCCGGCTGTATGCGACCGCCCTTGCCGAGTTTGTGGCGAAGAATCGTGGTCGAAGGATCACGGAACGTCTCAACACGGTCTACGGGTCCGAAGACAGTCGATTGTCGCGAGAAGTGAAGCGGCTGCAAAGCCGGTCGCTTACGCGCGAGTCGTGGTAGTCGAACGGGGCCAAATCTGGTCGGCGGATCTGGGCGAACCCGAGGGCTCCGAGCCCGGGTACAACCCTCTGGTGTTGATCATTCAAAGCGACGCCTTCAACCGCAGTCGTTTGCGCACCGTCATTGCCGTCGTGTTGACCACGAATCTTCGTCTGGTCGATGCGCCAGGGAATGTCTTGATTCCGGCCAAGGCGTCGGGCTTGAGAAAAGACTCGGTGGCCAATGTGTCGCAGGTCATCACCATCGATCGGGAGTTTCTGCTTGAACGCGCAGGCCGCGTGCGAGGTCAGTTCCTCAAGGATCTTGAGAACGGTCTTCGCTCGTTCTTGGCTTGTAGCTTCAATCCAAGCCGCGGCGATTCGATAGCCCGTGAGAGGCTACACTGTTCGCGCCGGCTCCAGCCAGTGTTAGACCGCTAGGTCGGTATGACGGCCCATTCGGGCACTTCTCTCGTTACCCAAGCAACGAGCGAAGCTCAGTAATTCTTGGGGGCATCTGGACCTCCTGGACCTACCTTCGGCCGCCGCATTTCACGCCACCCCGCGTAAATGAACCATAGCCCAAGGACCCACAGCCCAATCCCGACGGCATTCTGATGTTGCTCGCCCCTTGGATGCGAATACCAGACCCACTGGAACCAACCAAGCTCCGAAAGTAGCGCTCAGCCGCGGCGCGAAACGCGATGTGGTTGAAGGGGCCGCGATAACCCACTGGTTGCCCCACCTCGATGTCGCCGGTCTCGTAGTTCGATCCTACGACCTGCTTCAGATCCGCGTGCAGACCTGGATGCCTCTTCCCATTGACAACCAGGTCAAAGAACACGCGCGAGACCATGTGCTCGTAGTCGCTGCCGTAATCTTGGGAATCCTGCACGCACATCGTAAACGTCACCTCAGCCCTCATACTTCGGCCTCCATGTTGCTTGCGCGACCTTTGATATTGGCGGTCTGACGCCGTGGCGCTCAGCCGCGAGCCGGGCGGGCACGCTTCTTCGTTTTGGCTCTCGGTCGAGCGCGGGTCGTCGGCTGCAGCGCCGTGTTAGCCGGTGCTCGCTGAGCGGCAACCTGGCCGTGAGAACGACGAGCGGGAACTCCGTTGAGTAGCCCGTCCGCACTCAAGTCTTCGTCAATGTCTGGCCAGTGAACGCCATAGCCGTCGCCAATGATTCGCCAATTCGCCCGTTGTGCCGGCGTCGCATCTGAGAGTCGCCACGACCAGGCGAGCGGGACACTAATGACGCGACCGTCAAGCAAATGGGCAGTGATGGTCTCGTCGTTCACAACCACGTGACCGATTCGATTCTCAACGCTGACCGCAGTGCTCATGCCATGCCTCGATGATCTTCAGTCTATGATCCAACACCAAGCGACGAATGTCATTCAACTCGCTAGCCCTGAAACCATGATTCCACGCGAGCTCGATCGGTGTCAGCCAGAACTTGGCTTGCTTGTCGTCTCGCCTCACATGGACGTGAATGGGCTCGTTGCAATCGAAACTGTAGAAGAAGCACCAGTACGGCCCAGGAATGTGCGGAATTCGTGGCAATCGGCCCTTTTCCCGATCCAAATGATCGCAGGCTGTCCCGAATCCGCCAAGTCCGTCTAACCTCTGTTTAGCTTGTCCGGTCCTCACCTCAGGAACCAGCCCTTACCTGCGAGCGCTCGCAGCTTAGATCCTCCCGCACGCCGCAGGCCATTACCGATCTAAGCCGCTGACCGGCGGAATCTACCACGCACGACGGACCAACCAGAGTGCGATGCATACCTGCGACGACTGGTCCAGCTAGATCGGCTCATCGCAATGATTGGCACTCACACCAGAACCACGGCTCGGCGCCAAGCGATCCACGGGGCTCCGCACACCAAGCGGTCCGCGATTCAGCACATGCGTATACACCATCGTCGTGCTCACATCCCGATGGCCCAGTAGCTCCTGTACCGTTCGGATGTCTGACCCGTCCTCGAGTAGATGAATGGCGAACATACTGACACCTGTCGCTGTTGTGACGATCGGCATTACAAGTACGAAGAAACTGCCGAGTCCACACCGGCGGCTCTCCTGTGCTATCGAGTGCCCTCCTTCCCCTTGCCCCGCTGAAGCGTGACAATACGATCGGCCTCAAGATCGCCGAACGACTCGGTGGTCCCGTTCGGCCAGCGAACGGTCACGCTCGTCACGCGTGTCGACGACCCGAGGCCGAGGTGCACGCGCGGATCATTGCTCGCGAGATAGCTGTAGGCCGCTCGGACGGTTCGGGTCAGGCGCCGCTCCCCCACCATCGCTGTCACCTGTGCGCCAAGGCTGTCGCGTCCGTTCGGTTCGACCACACGCAACGTCAGCCAATGGCCCCGGTTCGGCGCGACATTGTGAAGCACGAACGGCCCGTGGTCGCGATTGACGACAACGACGTCGACGCCACCATCGTTGTCAATGTCGCCAAAGGCGGCGGCGCGGCTGGACGCGATCAGCAGTGACGCCGTCCCGCCTCTCGGGCGAACCTCCGTGAATATGCCGCCAGCTGCGCCTCGATAGAGCAGGCTCGGCTCGGCGTAGACATCGGTTCCGTACCGCTCGGCCTGCTGCCCGACCCGACCGTTGGCCTGATAGAGATCGAGCCAGCCATCATTGTCAACGTCGAGCCACGCCGTGCCGAAGCGCGTGAATGGGCGGCTCACGGCCCGCAGTCCCGCGGCCGCCGTCGCGTCACTGAAGAAGGCGCCGTCGTTTCGGTAGAGCGAGTCGGATTCGCTGTCGAGGTTGACCACCAGCACGTCCTCGTCGGCATCGTCGTCGATATCCTTTGCGTCGATGCCCATGCCCGACTTCGCCGATCCGTCTTCATCCACGGCGGTGCCACGAACCAGCGCTTCATCCGTGAAGCGGAGCTGACCGCCATTGATCCACAGCTGATTGGGCATGGCGTCGTTGGCCACGAACACGTCGGGCCGGCCATCGCGATTCGCATCGGTGACGACGACGCCGAGTCCATTGCCAAACGCGGCGTGAAGTCCGGCTCGATCGGACACATCGGTGAACGCGCCGTCGCCATCGTTACGGTAAAGGACGTCTGACAGCGGGGCGTCGTAGTTCCGAGGGCTGCAATAGTCAGGCGCTCCAGTCATGCTGAAACATTGCAGCTCGCCTCCCGGGCTCCAGTTGATGTAGCGCAGGACGAACAGATCGAGATCACCGTCGGCATCGCCGTCGAAGAATGCCGCGCTCGTGCTCCATCCACGTCCCGCCACTCCGGCTTTGCCGGTCACGTCCGAGAAGCGCCCCGATCCCTCGTTGCGAAGCAACACATTCGGTCCGTTGTTGGTCACGAACAGATCAGTATCACCGTCGTTGTCGTAGTCGCCGGCAGCCACGCCCATGCCGTAGCCGGCGACATCGGCGCCGCTCCCCGCTGTCACGTCGTCGAAGGTTCCGTCGCCGCGGTTACGATAGAGCCGGTTCGGCGGATCCTTGGCACCCGCCTTCAGGACGCTTCCGCTCTGAACGAGATACAGATCGAGGTCGCCGTCTCCGTCCATGTCGAAGAGCGCGACGCCGCCACCCATGATCTCCGGCAGCAAGTACCGCGTCTTGTGACCGGATTGATGGGTCCAATTTATTCCGCGTGAAGCCGCAGCTTCTTCGAACCAGGCGGGGCCCGAATCCACCGCGGCCGACGACGCAGCCGGGGACGATGGCGATGGTGCACTGCAGGATGAAAGACAGACGCTGACCACCAGCGAGAGACTCGTCGGGAGCGCTACGCAAGAGTGCTTCACTCTCGGCCGCCGGTTCTCGACTTCATCGCGTCCAGTTGCGCACGCGCTTTTGCGAGGCGCGGATTACCGGGTTCGAGCTTCGCGGCCCGCTGAAGAGCTTGGTCGGCTTCGTCCAATCGCCCACGTTGGAGGCTGACGATGCCGATTCCGACAACTGCCTCGGCAAGCATTGGGTTTCGTCGGGCCGCGCTCGCAAAATGTTGGAGAGCGTCGTCGGGTCGATCGCCTTCGATCAAGATCCACCCCATCCAGACGTGAGACGAAACATCTCTCGGATCGTATCGAAGCGCGAGCCGAAAAGACTCGAGCGCCGCACGTGGCCGGCCGCCGCGCCACAGCGCCATCCCCTTGGTCTCGTGGGCGCGCGCAAGCTCGGGACTCAACGCGACGGCGCGTTCCGCGTGAGCCAGGCCCGTTGCGAAGTCCTGAGTGTTCACGTAAGCCGAAGCAAGTCGTAAATGAGTTTCGAGATTGTCGGGGTCTCGGTCGAGCGCTTGTCGCAGCAGCGCGAGGCCCTCGGCGCTTCGTCCGGCGGCGACGTAACTCAGTCCCAGCTGTTGGGTCAGCGACAGATCCTCCGGTCGGTCGCGGCTCAACCGCTCGAGCAGAGGAATGGCGGCGTTGTAATCGGCGTTCAGCAGGTGTGCGGTCGCGTCCTTCAGTGTCTGCGCAAAGCCGACGCGAAACTTCTGTAAGTCGTCGCTCCACGCATCAGGCCAGACCGGTTCGCCAGTCGCACCGATGGCGAGCGCGTACTCGGCCTCCTCGGCGCGACCGAGGCGCTGATAGGCCGTCCCCAACAGATGCAGTGCGTACCGATCACCCGGGTGCTGCGACAGGAATTTTTCGAGAGCCTCGACCGCGTCAGCGGGTCGCTGCTGTTGCAGCGCGATCCGAGCCAGACCGACCGGCCCACCTGGGCTCGAGGAGTCGAGGGTTGCGGCTCGCTCGAACGCCGCACGAGCGTCGGCGACGTTCGCCCGATCGAGCAACCATAGGCCACGGCGCCAGTGAGCAGGAGCGTAGCCGCCATCGAGCGCAATACTGCGATCGATCGCCTCGAGCGCGCCGTCACTCTCACCGGTCCGCGCCCTGGCAATCGCCAACCTGTACCAGAGCCGGGCCTGACGATCGTCTAAGGTCCGTGCATGCTCGTAGGCGCGGCGCGCGTCGCCGAACAGTCCGTTCGCTTCGCAGACCATTCCGAGCGCCAACCAATTCGCCGCGGAGGCGGGATCTGCAGTGACCCGGTCGCGGGCAGACGTCACCGCTGCCGCAACTTCAGGTGCGACGCCCTCGAGTTGAATCGGAAAATCCGCGGTCGGCGTCGATCGACACGCGAGAGTGCCGGCGAGGATCAATCCCGAAGTCACCCGCAAAAACACAACGGCCGGGGCGAAGCGTTGACGCTTCGTCCCGGCCGCATGCAGGAATCGACTTGCCCGACCGATCACCCTACCAATCGTACTTCAGGCCGAACCGGGCGATTCGAGGTCCGATGATGGTTGAGGGCAACTGGAACGACGAACCGCTGCCCCAGCCCATGTTGGACGCCGCGTCCGAGTTGGTGATGTTGTAGAGGTCGAAGAAGCCGGAGAGCGACGTGCCCTTGACGAGCTTGAACACCTTCTCCACTCTCGTATCGAGCACCACGATGTTGTCCTGCCGGCGCGAATCGATCGGCTCAGTGAGAATCCGCTGGCTGTAGTTCACGCCATGGGCCGTGCCGGCAAGAAACGTCCGCCCGTACGGTTGACCCGACTGCACGCGCAGAGCCGGCGTGACGATGACACCCCACTTCGCTCGATAGGAGCCGTTCAGCTTGAACGTCCAGGTCGCGAAAATAAAGCGGCCGTCGTCGGTGTTGATGAAGTCGTTCATCGTGCTCGGGGCCTGCAGAGAGCGCAGGTTGTTGCCGAAGTACCCGTTGTCGTTGTCGCGATTCAGCCGGATGGAGCCGGACGCCGATAGTGACCAGCTCCCGGACTGGCGCTTCGTCGCGCTGTATTCCAGCGTGTGGAACTCGCTCTTGCCCGGCAGGTTCGTCCGTGTGTTGAGCACCGGCGCGGCCAGCGCCGCCGCGCTGAGGTTGAACCCAGGGATGTTGGGGCCATCATCGCTGTTGCCGAGCACGCCATCAATTCCTGGGTCACGAATCGTAGTGGGCACGTTGTAGGCCGAAACCGGGCGATTGGCGTTGACAAGCACGTTCAGGTTGCCAATCCGTCGGTAGACGTAACCGAAATGCAGCGCGAAACCCGGGAACAGTTCGTGCTCGAGGAAGGTCGCCACCTCGCGCGTGTATTGTTCCTTCAGGTTTGGATCGATCGCCGCGCTGCCGAGGCCGCCGCGCTGGGCAAGGAGAGCCCCCTCCTCGCCGGCGTCCCACAGCCCGTTGCCGTTCCGGTCTGCAGTCCACGTGTACTGACGAAACCAGTCCGGCGAGTTGTCATTGCTGTCCTGAACGATAGCCGTGCCGGGGTTCCACCAGAAGGAGCCGTAGTTGAACTTCACTACGGTCTTGCCCCCGCCGGTGAGGTCATAGACGACACCGATACGCGGAGCGAACGCATTGAAGGTGATCACGTTGTCGACTGCCGC
This sequence comes from Vicinamibacterales bacterium, assembly GCA_050747925.1. Classification (GTDB taxonomy): domain Bacteria; phylum Acidobacteriota; class Vicinamibacteria; order Vicinamibacterales; family UBA2999; genus 12-FULL-67-14b. The sequence continues at coordinate 4,496 of JBOGIV010000312.1, read as the reverse complement.
GAACTTGAGTTGCGGCCCAGCGTTGAATTTGCCAACCGGCGGGCCTTCCTGCTCGGGTTTGAAAGCGTGGTATTGGTCGAGCCGAAGGCCAATATTGAACGTCAATCGCCCCCCGACCTGATAGGTGTCCTGGAGGAAGAGACCGTTGGTCCGAAGCCCGTTCTCGGACTTCGACGGCGTTTGGAACAGGTAGACCTGAGCCGGCACGCCATTGTTCAGAATGTGGAGCACATCGCCTGGGACGTTGCCCTTGCCCCCGTCGCCTCGAATGAACGTGCCCGTTTCACGGAACCACTCGCCGCCAACTTTGAAGTTGTGACTGCCGCCCCAGCCTTCTTTGAAATAGCTCAACGAGCCAAGCACCTGGTTGCGCGCCTGGATATTGAACCACCCATCCCGATTGCCCCCGCTCACAAGTTGGTTGCCGATGTCCTGAAATGCGGGGCTCTCCGTGTACCGATAGTTCGGCCAGATGTATCTGAACTGTCCGCCGCGGACCTCGAAGAACACTCTGTCGTTGACAACGCTGTCCCATCCGGACTTGTAAGTGTGCCCCCAGTACTGCTGCCGCCACGTTGAATCCGCGGAATTGTGCCGCGCTGTGAGCGCGCCAATCGCAAAGGTGTCCATGCGGTTGGGCTGCAGTTTGCGGCCGCCCATAGCGAAGCCCGTAAGCTTGTTGTTCTGATTCACGGCATAAGTGGCCTTGCCCGTGAGATTGCGCAGGCCCGTTTCGAAGGGCTTGACGGGGAAGTTCGGCAAGGCCGACTTGATGTTCTGGTCTCGGGTCGAGAAGTACCACCACAGCTTGTCCTTCTTGACATACCCGCCGACGTCGGCGTTGACGTCGTGGTAACTCTCCATGCGGTTTAAATCCGACGGCACGAGGTTGCCGCAGCGACCGCCTGGACAAAGATTCGTGCGCGAGTCGTCGATGTTGCGCGCCTGAACACCGCTGTTCTGGTAGTCGGCGTAGACCTTGCCGTGATAGCTGTTGCCGCCTGATTTCGTGATGAAGTTGGACCACACGCCGGCCCATGGCATTTCCGCCGTATTGCCGCCGGCGTTGATCGAAACTTCGTCAACGGCGCCGTAGTCGTAGTAGAAGCCTGCCGCACCAGTGTTCTCGGTGTTGACGATGCCTTCGACCATCGGCCGGTGCTGGTCCGACTTCGTGTCGTAGGCCGAGTATCCTGTCTGCGTGCCAGCGGCGCTGCCGGCGATGTCGATCCGCGAGAGCTGGATCGCTGGGGCGGCCGCCAGAATCGTCCAAAAGTCACGGGCGTTTGGCAGGGCCGCCAATCGCTCTTCACTGAAGCTGGTCGCCGAGGTCGTCGAGGTGACGTCCACGACCGGCGACTCCCCGGTCACCGTCACGGTCTCTTGAAGGGAGGCGACTTTCATGTCCGCATTGATAGTGGCCGTGAACCCAAGACCGACAATCACACCCTCGCGAACGACCGTGCCGAAACCGCTGAGCTCGAAGGTCAGCTTGTAAGTACCGGGGGGAACGGCAGGAATGCGGTACGTGCCGTCTGAACCGCTGACGGTCGTTCGGCTGCCCTGCATGGCGGGGCTGACGGCGGTGACGGACACGCCCGGCAGCGCCGCGCCCGTTTCGTCACTGGCTCTTCCGTTGATTGCGCCCGTCGTTGCGCTGACCGTCTGAGCCCAGGCACCGGAAGCGCTCGCCAGGGCCAAGATCACGCCGATTGCTACGAACTTCACACGACTCATGGTGCCTCCCAAGCCAAATCAAGCTGGTTTGAAGCGCCGAATAATGCCGTGATGCTCGATAGATAGAGGTCTAGGATGTCAAAAGATCGTGGGGAGTCTAAGCGAGGTGGGCCCTCTCGTTCAATCGGGAAAAGGTCCTCCAGCGGGGGGCGATGGGCCGTATGGTAAAAGACTGGGGCCGATGGCTGCGCGCAGCTGCACTCTCGCCGGCGCTGGTTTCCTGGTCGCCGCGTTCTTCGTCCTGTGGGGGAATAGCGCGTATCTGGCCGCTTTCGCGACGCCTTCCCTCTTCTACTTCGCCAACGTCGCCGCGCACCCCGTTTTGGGCGTGCTCGTCGCGGCGATCGCCGCGCTTTCGTTCGCCCGGAAAGCCGAGCGGCCCGCTCTGGTCTGGGCCCTCGCGCTAAGCTGCCTGGCAGCGGCCATTACCGGTCTGATCGTGCTCGGGATTGGCGCCGTCGGCCCCAACCGGACGCTCCTGATCTGGCACGTCGGGGCGGCATCGTTGGCGACGGTGCTCGTCGCCGGGGCCATCTCGCGAGCAGCTTGGCTTCGCCGGCGGACGAGGGCTGGATACGCGCTGGCCGTGGCGCTGGTGGGCCTGACGATCGCCACCGCGTGGGCCATTCGGACGGCCAGTCTCCACAGCGAGAGCCGCCGCGCTCACTACCGAATCGTCAACCCCCACGCGCCGCTGTCGATGGAGGCGGAGGGCGCTGGCTCGGCGGGGCCGTTCTTCCCCTCATCGGCCACCACGGACACCGGGACGATCATCCCCGCCAACTTCTTTCTGACGAGCGAGTCGTGCGGACGCTGCCATAAGGAGGTCTACGAGCAGTGGCGCTCGTCGGTCCATCACCTCTCGTCGTTCAACAACCAGTGGTATCGACGGTCGATCGAGTACATGCAGGACGTGGTCGGCACTCGGCCATCAAAGTGGTGCGCCGGCTGCCACGACCACGCGGTCTTCTTCAACGGCCGATTCGACAAGCCGATCCGGGAACAGATTGAGACGCCGGAGGCGCAAGCGGGCCTCGGCTGCACGTCGTGCCACGCGATCACGCGCGTCGGCAGCACGATGGGCCAGGGGGACTTTACGGTGGAGTATCCGCCGCTTCACGACCTCGCCGTGAGCGAGCATCCCGTGCTGCGGTACGCGCACGACAAGCTCCTGGAGCTCGATCCGCAACCGCATAAGGAGACGTTTCTCAAGCCGTTCCACCGCGAGCAGACGCCGGAGTTCTGTTCCAGTTGTCACAAGGTGCACCTGGACGTTCCCGTGAACGGCTATCGCTGGTTCCGCGGCTTCAACGATTACGACAACTGGCAAGCCTCCGGAGTTTCGGGCGAGGGCGCGCGATCGTTCTACTACCCCGCGACGCCGCAAAGGTGTGCCGATTGCCATATGCCGCGCGTGCCGTCGAATGATCCGGCTGCCAAGAACGGTCACATCCGCTCGCATCGATTCGCCACCGCAAACACGGCGTTGCCGTTTGTCAATCACGATCAGGTCCAGCTGAAAGCGGTCCAGGATTTCCTGAAGGATGGCCAGCTCACCGTCGACATCTTTGGGCTGATCAGGACTGCTCCACAAGTGAGTACGACCATTGGTTCTGCCGCTGGTGGCGATCAGCGGATCGCAAGCACCTTCGCGGTCGGGGAAGAGAGCGCGGGCGTCGGAGGGGCGCCGATTACGATTCGTGACCCAGAGCCGGTCGTCGGCCCATTGAACCTGGTGGATGCCGTGGTTCGCCGCGGCGAGTCCGTTCGTCTCGAGGTCGTCGTGCGGACCCGGAAGATCGGCCACTTCTTCCCGGCCGGCACCGTGGACGCCTTCGACGTCTGGGTCGAGCTCGAAGCGAAGGACGACCGCGGCTGCGTGCTGCTGCACAGCGGCGCGCTCGACGGCGGTGACCGCGGTCCCGTCGAGGCCGGCGCGCATTTCTACCGCAGCCTGCAGCTGGACGAGCACGGTGGGCTCATCAACAAGCGGAACGCGTGGATGTCACGATCGGTCGCGTACGTGCGTCTCATCCCGCCGGGCGCGGCCGACACGATTCACTATCGGCTCGACATCCCCGACGACGCGGGCGATCGCATTCAGGTGACCGCGAAGGTCAACTATCGGAAATTCTCCTGGTGGAACACGCAGTGGGCGTACGCTGGGGTCAGAGATCCGAGTCACGTCGACTATTCGGTGACTGCGAACCACGACAACGGCAGATGGCTGTTTACCGGCGACACGTCGAACGTTTCGGGCGCCATGAAGGAGATTCCGAATCTCCCCGTCACGGTCATGGCCGAAGCCACTTCGGCGTTGCGGGTCGTTCCGCGCCAGACCCCCGCGCCGACGGCGCCCGCGCGATCGGACCCAGCGCTCCGTGATCGCTGGAAAGACAAAGGAATCGGCCTGCAGCTGCAGGGCGATCTCCGGGGCGCCGAGGCCGCGTTTCTTCGGGTGACCGAGATCGAGCCTGCCTATGCTGACGGCTGGGTGAACGTCGCCAGAGCCAGGCTCGATGAAGGGCGCACGGTCGAAGCCAAAGACGCGCTCGACAAAGCGCTCACGATCGATCCTCACCTGGCGAAGACACACTTCTTTCTTGGCTTGGCGCTCAAGAATCTCGGTCAGTACGACGAGGCTCGAGCGCATTTCGAGCAGGCGCGCACCAGGTATCCACGCGACCGCGTCGTTCGGAATCAACTGGGCCGCGTGCTGTTCCTCGAGCGCCGGTTCAAAGAGGCCATCGCCGAATTCG
>JBOGIV010000311.1:0-10145 GCA_050747925.1 Vicinamibacterales bacterium | reverse complement strand
GCCTAGGAGTCTGTCTGCGTAACGAGTAATCACAGGGAGGTCATGGAGATCAGGGAGTCAATCTTTGTCAGATCCAATTCTATCTCCCCGATCTCTCTGATCTCCCTGTGATTCTCCTAGCGCCGCTTCCACCACGTGTAGACGCCAGAGGCGAACACCAGGCCGGGAATGACGAAGATCGACAGCAGCATGATCCGCTGTTGCTGATCGGCGTTGAGCGTGAGCCGGCGATCTTCGGGCTCTCGCGGACGGATCGCGATCATGTTTTCCTGCTGAGCGAGCCAGTTGACCGTGTTCATGAAGAAGTCTTTGTTGCCCTGAATGCCAAGGAACGCGTTGGCGGCGAAGTCGGAGTCGCCGAGCGCAACGACCCGCGATTCGGGTTTGCTCTCAGGCTCCGCCGGCTTGTTGGGGTCAGCAGGCTTGTTGGGGTCGGCGGCCGGCGCTGGAGGCGTCACGGTAGCCGGCGCCGAGACGGCAGCGCCCAGCGTGATCGGACCTTGTTTGTCGCCTTTGCCCGCGTCAAACCCGACGCGTCCACCCGAGGCGAGCGACGTGATGTCTGCCTCGGCCCAGCTTTGCGCGCTGGTCTGCACCAGCGGCTGCGCGGTGTGTCCGTTGACTCCGCCCTCGACAGGGCTGACCGATCGCGCGAGGGGATACGCCGTCATCAACTGAAAGCGGTCGGTAATGGCGTGACTCGGATATTGCGCGGCCACGGGCACGGAGGCGTCAGTTCCGAGCAACTGCCCGATGCCGCTCGTATCGAGCACGACGTTCTCTCCTAGGTCGATGCCCCAGTCGTGGAGGAATGCCGTGAGCAGGGGCTGCGGAGTCTGACCCTTCTCCGGCGGATCCATCTGGACCAGGATCTTCCCGCCCTTCGCCACGTACTCTTTGAGCGCATCGACCTCGGGTTGCAGGAAGTCGGTGCGCGGGCCGGCGATGACGACAACGGTCGCATCGGCAGGGACGGTTCGCTGTTGCGCGAGCACGAGCCGCTCGACGCCGTAGTTGTCGCTCGTGAGGGCTTGCGAGACGGCGCTGTAGCCGATGCGATCGGTACCCGAGGTGTCTTTCTCGCCGTGGCCCGTCGTGAAGTACACCTTCCTCGTCGTTCCCGTCACCACCTTGATCAGCGCGTTGGTGAGATCCTGTTCGTTGCTGCTGGAGACGCGCTCGGTCCGGCCCTGATACTCGATGACGATGGTGCCGTACGACTGTATGCCGGCCGCCTTCGCGCGCGTGGGCTCACGGTCGGCGTCCACGTAGTCCACCGAGACGTTCTTCGAGTGATAGGTGAACTGGTTCATTCGATCCTTGAAGCGATCGAAGTTCACCTGCTGGTCGAAGACCGTGAACTTGACGGGTTCGCTGAGGCTCCCCAGCAGCTTGACCGTCTGATCCGACAGGCTGTAGACCTGGTTCGCGGTCAAGTCCCAGCGCTTGTTCTGCCGCGTCGCGAGATAGTTCGCCGCGACGAGGATGCCGAGGAAGACGACAATCGACACGAGCGAGAGCGTGCCGTACCTGGCGCCGCGCCCCTGATAGAACGCAGCGACATCGCGCCATTGCCCGGCCATGTACAGAAGCACGCACGCCAGACCGCCCATGGCCGCATACGAGGCGTACTGATTCCACTCGGGCCGGAGAAAGCGCACGGCCACCGCACCGAAGACGAGCGCCGTGCCGATCCAGCCGACGATGCTGAGAATGTTCTTCACCATTCCTAACCTCTCCACCGTTCGCTGTCGACAGACTTCATGGTCAGGAACAGGCCGAACGCCATGAAGCTGAAGTAGTAGACCAGGTGCTTGGTGTCGATGATGCCCTTCGCGAAGTCGTCGAAGTGCTCGGTGATCGACAGATGCTGCAGGACGGCCTGCGTTGTTGGTCCGACGAAGCTGCCGATCCAGTTGATCACCCAGAGCATCAGGAAGACGCCAAAGGTGGCCATCGCCGCGACGATCTGGTTTCGCGTGAGGCTCGAAATCAACAGGCCCACCGACAGGAAGCAGCCGCCCATCAGGAGCAGCCCGAAGTAGCCGGTCAGGATCGGCTTCCACTCAGGGTTGCCGTAGAGGAAGAGCAAGGCGATGTGGATGAGCGTGACGCCCAGCATCGTGGCGTAGAGGAGCATCGCGCCCAGGAACTTGCCGAGGATGATCTGCAGGTCGGTGAGCGGGGAGGTGAGGAGCAGCTCAATCGTCCCGGACCGCTTCTCTTCAGCGTAGGTCCGCATCGTAATGAGCGGAAACACGAACAGCAGAATCACGGTCGCGTTGACGAGGAGAGGGCTGACCAGCATCTGGTTGACGTTCATGGACTGGGGTCCGCCCATGCCCATCCCCATCTGCATGCTCTGGCGTTCGAAGAACGACAACAGCGCGTAAAAGAAGTAGCCGAACAGCAGCGCGAAGAAGCCGATCAACACGAATGCGATCGGCGATGCGAAGTACGCCTTGATTTCCCGCTGTGCGATGGCCATCACGTTACGCATTCACCACCTCCGCCGCTTCCGGCTCGTCCTGAGACTGCTCTTCGGTGGTGAGGCTCAGGAAGATGTCCTCGAGGCTCATGCGCATCGGCCTGAGCTCGAGCAATCCAAAGCCTGCACCGACGACCGCGCTCGCCAGCGCGCGTCGCAGGTCGGCGCCCTTTTCGCTGTCCACTTCGAACCTCGACGAGCGGTCGCCAGACTCGGCGATGTTCACTCGAACCACACCCTGCACGTTCTGGAGCGTGCGCGAGATGTCCTCCACATTCCCTTCGGCCTCCACCAACATCGTCACCGTGCCGCGCAGCCGCTCGGTGAGCGCATCGGGCGTGTCGATGGCCACGACCTTGCCTTTGTTGATGATCACGACCTTGGAGCAGGTCTGCGACACCTCCGGAAGGATGTGCGTGCTCAAGACGATGGTGTGACTCCCGGCGAGCTCGCGAATCAGTTGGCGCGTTTCGATGATCTGCTTGGGGTCAAGGCCGGCCGTGGGCTCGTCCAGGACGAGCACGTCGGGGTTGTGAATGATCGCTTGTGCGAGCCCGACCCGCTGACGGTACCCCTTGGAGAGCTTGCCGCACTGCCGGTCGACCATGTCGCCGACCCAGGTGCGCTTCATCACCGCGTCCACGCGACTCGCGATGTCCTTGCGCGGCACCCCTTTGATCTTGGCCACGAACAACAAGTACTCGCGGACCGTCATGTCGGGATAGAGCGGCGGCGTTTCGGGCAGATACCCGGTTCGCCGTTTGGCCTCGATCGGCTGATCGAAGACGTCGAATCCGGCCACCACGGCCTTGCCCGCAGTGGCGGGTATATAGCCGGTGATGATGCGCATGGTCGTCGTTTTCCCGGCGCCGTTTGGCCCAAGAAATCCCAGGATTTCACCTGAGTCTGCGCGGAAGCTCACGTCATCGACGGCGATGACGGGGCCGTAGTGTCTGGACAGGTGTGTGACCTCGATCACGGGTGGGTCTCCGATGCGAACGAAACGATGTAAGCTCTTGTGGCAGCGTCTATTAGGTGACGACGCCAGCCCCCCATCCTAATCGAAGCGTCCCAGGAGCGGCAAGATCGTCCGATGTCGTGAAAAAGGTCATCTTCCTCTCGGTCGTGGTCATCACCCTCGCTGGCGCGGCCGCTTGGTGGTGGGCCCGTGCCTCATTGCCGATTTTAGACGGCCAGCTCACCCTGCCTGGTCTGCAGGCGCCGGTCGAAGTTCTGATCGACGGCTACGGCGTGCCCTCGGTCTATGCCAGCGACAGCCAGGATGTGTGGTTCGTGGCGGGCGCCCTTCATGCGCGCGATCGCCTGTGGCAAATGGAGTTGTATCGCCGCGTCACGATGGGCAGGCTGTCGGAGATCTTTGGTGAGCGTACGCTGCCGATCGATCGGAGGTTCCTCACCTTAGGCCTGCACGAGGCGGCGGAGGCTGAATGGCAGCGCGCCAACCCGGCCGTTCGAGCGGCGCTCGACCGGTACGCCGCGGGCGTCAACGCCGTGATTTCCGGGATGATCGGCCGGCAGCGTCCGCTCGAGTTCCAGCTCCTTCGCATGACACCCGGGCCCTGGACACCCGTCGACTCGCTGGCGGTCGGATGGTTGCTCGCGTGGCGTCTGGCCGAGAATCATCAGGGCGAGCTCGTGCGTGCCGTGCTCACGGAGAGATTCGGTCAGGAAAAAGCGCAAGAACTCGCCGGCAGATATCCCGCCAGCGCCCCGACGATCATTTCCTCGCAGAACGCGTCCGTGGAAGGTTCCAAAGTTTCCGCCTCCGCGGCCAACGGCCGCTTCGGCGAGACCACGCCGAAGCTCGCCGCAGGCCCGCGAGCGAGCGAAGGCGGGCCAGAGTTCCAAGGTTCCAAGGTGCTGCATCGAGAGAACTTTGGAACTTTGGAACCCTGGAACCCTGGAACCTTGCCCGGCCTCGAATGGCTGTCGCCGGGCGCGAGACGCGGAGGCAGCAACAACTGGGTCGTTTCAGGACGCAAGACCAAGAGCGGACACCCGATGCTCGCCAACGATCCGCATCTGCAGATCGAGTTTCCGTCGGTGTGGTACGAGATGCATCTGGTCTCGGCCGGCCTGGATGTCATCGGCAGCACCGTTCCGGGAATCCCGTTTGTCGTGCTCGGCCACAACGCGCGGGTTGCGTGGGGGATGACAAACACGGGCGCCGATGTGCAAGACCTGTATCTCGAGCGTATCGATGTCGGACGACGCCGCGTCATGGCAGGCGGTCAATGGGTCGAGGCCGAGGTGACGCCGGTCGAGATTCCCGTGCGCGGCCGCAGTAGTCCAGAAAGGTTCGAAGTCTGGAAGACGCGCCATGGCCCGGTGTACGCCGATGTCGGACTCGATTGGGAAGGCCCGCCGGGGTGGCTGTCACCCGAAGGCAGAACCAGTGACGAGCGGCGAGCGTACGCGCTTCGTTGGGACGTACGCGGCGATCTCGGATCGTCGTTTGAGGCGCTCAATCGCTCGACCGACTGGCCGTCGGTCCTCAACGCCATTCGCACCTTTGCTGTTCCGTCGATCAACCTTGTTTACGCCGATGTCGATGGGAACATCGGCTACGCGATGTCGGGCCGCGTGCCGATTCGATCGAGCGGCGACGGGACGCTGCCAGTCAACGGCAACAGTGGAGAGGGCGAGTGGTCGGGATCGATCGATGCCGATTCCCTGCCGCGGGCCTTCAATCCGCCTACCGGCTACATCACATCGTCGAACAACGAAGTCGATCGCGGGTTCCGAGGTCTGATCACGCGCGACTGGGCCGCACCATTTCGAGCGACCCGCCTGCATACGCTGCTAGCGACCGGCAAGGATCTGGACCTCGCGTCGATGGTCTCGCTTCAAAACGATCGCCACAGCGCGGCCGCCGACATCGTCCTTGCCGATATCGATGCGACGGTGGCCGGGCTCAGGCGGCGCAACGCCGACGCGCCGTCGATCGCCGCGCTCGAACGGCTGGCCACGTGGGATCACGTCGTCGACGAGCGACCCGTGGTGGCGTTCTACCAGGCGTTCGAGGACGCGGTCTGGCGTCGGACCTTCCAGGACGAGATGGACGAGCCGCTGTTCCTCAAGTTCTACGAGTGGGCCGGCGCCGAGCGGCCGGCCGGGCTCTACGCATTCGTGCGGGATCGTGAGTCTGCCTGGTTCGACGACATCGGCACGGTGGAGAAGCGCGAGACGCGTGACGACATTTATCTGCTGGCGGCCCGCGACGCCGAGGAGCGGCTGCAACGAGAATGGGGCGGCGAAGGCAACCGTGCCTGGGACGTGATGCACTCGGCATCGTTTGACCACCCGCTTGGAGCGGGCGCGCTTCCCCTGAGGTGGCTCTTCAGCCGAGGCCCGGTGCCGGTTTCGGGAGACGGCACGACGGTGATGCGCATCAGTTGGAATCGCCTGAGGCCATTCACGGCGTGGGAGTACCCGTCGTGGCGTCAGATCTTCGACGTCGGCGCGTGGGACCAATCACGAGTTGCCCTGCCGACGGGGCAATCGGGCCACCCGCTGAGTTCTCACTACTTCGATCAGAACGTGCTGTGGCGGGAAGGGCGATATCGAACGCAGCCCTATTCGCGGCAGGCGGTCCAGGCTGCGGCTCAGCATCGGATTCTGTTCGTGCCCTAGACAGGTTTCCGCCTCCGCGGCCGAAGGCCGCTTTGGCGGACCTCGCTGAAGCTCGCAGTACGTCGGGCGAGCGAAAGCGGGCTACAGGTTCTCCGGGTTCTACAGCCCCTGCCGCCGTGCGCCCCTGCACCCCTGCACTCTTGCACCCTGCACTCTTGCACCCCTGCACCCTTGCACCTCTGCACCCATTCGATCCAACATATGAATACTTGCTCATATGTTCATGTTAGGCCGGGTGGGCCGGGTGGGCCGGGTGGGCCGGGGTGGGCCGAGTGTGCCGGGTAGGCCGGGTAGGGGCAGGTAGGAGGGCCGGCGCGTGCGACACATTCGGAAAGAAGACATCGCTGAGGTGTGCGACCTCGTTCACATCGATCCGGCACGAGTCGGGCGGCTCCGGGCAGCGCTGGTGGACGGCGCCGACGTCGAGGGCCTGGCCGACACCTTCCGCGCCCTCGGTGACCCCACGCGCGTCCGCATCCTCGACGCGCTCTCGCATGGTGAGTTGTGCGTGTGCGACCTGGCCGCCGTGCTCGGCGTCAGCCAGTCGGCCGTGTCGCATCAGCTGCGACTCCTTCGCGGTCTGCGCCTCGTCCGATCGCGGCGTGATGGGCGGATGATTTTTTACGCGCTCGACGACCGGCACATCATCACGCTCTTCCGGCAGACCTTGCGGCATGTGCAGGAAGCGGAGCCCAGGCGTGGCGACAAACCTTTAGGTTTGTCGTTGCCACGAGCTCGGAGTCGAGCCCGGTGAGTATTGGCTCTGCGACGGCAGGCACCCCAAAATCCGGCGCGACAGCGATCGACAAACCTGAAGGTTTGTCGCCACAAGGCGAGTTGCCTCCATCAGAGGCGTCGGTGACAGGCAACCCTAAAGGGTTGCCTCCACAAGATCCATCTGAGCATGACGGGTGCTGCGAGGCTCCGACGCCGAAGCCGACGCGGACGTATCTGCGGGGCATCACGACAGCCGTGGCTGGAGTCCTGGTCGTCGCCGGCTGCGTGTTCGACCTGCTGGCCATCCGCCCAGCGTGGGCAGCCCCGGTCTTCGTTGCCGCCGCGCTGGTCGGTGGCCTTTTTCCCGCCCGGCGCGCGCTCGCATCCCTTCGACGCGGTACGCTCGACATCAACGCCCTGATGGTCATCGCCGTCGTCGGCGCGCTCTTGATCGATCACGTCGAAGAAGCGGCGATGGTCGTCGTCCTCTTCTCACTGGCGCAGTGGCTCGAAGCGCAAACGCTGGATCGCGCGCGCCGGGCCATCGCGCGCCTGCTCGACCTTGCGCCCTCGATGGTTCTGGTCCGGCATGGCGACCGGGATGTGTGGCTTGCCATTGATGAGGTCAGGCCGGGCGCCGTGATGATCGTGCGGCCTGGTGACAAGTTCGCGCTCGACGGTGTGGTGCAGACGGGATCCTCGGACGTGAACCAGGCGCCGATTACCGGTGAATCCGTTCCGGTGGAGAAGTCGCCTGGCGACCCCGTCTACGCGGGCACGCTGAACGGTCATGGCGCGCTCACCGTGGAGGTCACCAAACGACGGCAGGACACCACGCTGGCGCGCATCATCCAAAGAGTGGAGTCCGCGCAGGCCGCGCGGGCGCCACGCCAACAGTTCATCGATCGCTTTGCCGCGTGGTACACACCCGCCGTGATGGCGATCGCCGCACTGGTGGCCGCGGTGCCGCTGGTTTTCGCGGGCCAGACGGCCGACGTGTGGATCTATCGGGCGCTCGTTTTACTGGTCGTGTCGTGTCCCTGCGCGCTCGTGATCTCGACCCCTGTCTCCATTGTCTCCGCCCTCGCCGGCGCCGCCCGGCACGGTGTCCTGATCAAGGGCGGCGCGCACCTCGAACGCCTGGCGTCAGTTCGCGTGGTGGCGTTCGACAAGACCGGCACGCTGACGACCGGCGCGCTCAGCGTCGGGCGGATTGTCCCGCTGAGTGGTTTTACCGAGAGCGAAGTGCTGAGCAGTGCCGCTGCGGTCGAATCGCACGCCGAGCATCCGGTTGCCGTGGCTATTGCGCGCGAGGCGACCCAGCGCCAGCTCCCGATCGCCGTTGCCCGCAACGTCCGCGCATGGCCCGGCCTTGGCGTCTCAGGCGCCGTCTCGACCGACGAAGTTCTCTGCGGAACGCCGCGACTATTTGCTGAGCGAGACCGCCTGACTCCCGACCTGTCGCGCGTCTCAGCCGAGCTCGTCGCGGCGGGGTTCTCGCCTGTGCTCGTGGCGCGCGGCTCGCGCGCCGTCGGTGCCATCGGCCTGGCCGATCGTCCCAGACCCGACGCCCGGCGAGCGGTCGCTGAGCTCCGCCACAAGGCTCGGGTCGCGATGCTCACCGGCGATCACGAAACCACGGCTCGGGCCATAGGCGCTCTCGTGGGTGTCGACGAAGTGCGAGCCGGCCTGCTTCCTCAAGACAAGGTCAAGGCGGTCGAGCAGCTGCGGCGCGCGCATGGCCCGGTGGCCATGATTGGCGACGGGATCAACGACGCTCCGGCTCTGGCCGCCGCCGATGTGGGGCTGGTGATGGGCGCCATCGGCAGCGACGTCGCCATCGAAACCGCGGACATGGCTCTCATGACCGACGACCTGCGCAAAGTTGACTACACGATCCGCTTGAGTCACGCCACGCTCGAGAACATTCGCAATAATGTGATCCTGGCGGTCGGCCTGAAGGCGGCGTTTGTGGCGCTCACTGTTGCCGGTGTTGCCACGCTCTGGATGGCGGTTCTCGCCGACTCCGGCGCGTCTGTGCTGGTCGTGGCCAACGCGCTCCGCCTCCGGAAGTTCGGTTTATAATTCTTCCTTCATCCGTACACATTCGTAAGGAGTCAGAGCATGTCCGCTACGTGTCCCGAGTGCGATTCACCTATCGACGTCGACGAATACGACGTGGACATCGGCGACGAGCTGACCTGTTCGGAATGCGGCTCCCTGCTGCGGGTATCGAGCGACTCTCCCGTCGAACTCGAAGCGGCCGACGACGACGATGAGTTTGAAGACGAGGTCAAAGGCAGCGAAGATGACGACGAGGATGAACTCGATGACCTCGATGACGACAATGGCGACGACGAGGACGACAAAACCGACCGAGACGACGAGTAGCGTCCTGCAGGCGAAGGCCGATCGGCTTCGCCGCATCCTTTCAGACTATGAGTCGGTGCTCGTCGCGTTCAGCGGCGGTGTGGATAGCGCCTATCTCGCCGTCACCGCCGCCCAGGTGCTTGGCGCTCGAGCACTCGCGGTCACCGCCGACAGCCCAAGCTATCCCGACACGCATCGGCAGCTGGCGCTCCGCGTCGCGCGTGACTTCGCGTTGAGACACGAGGTGATCCACACGTCCGAACTGGAGCGACCCGAGTACCGCGCCAACCCGGGGAATCGCTGCTACTACTGCAAGGACGAGCTCTACGGGCAACTGCAGAAGGTGTCGCTCGAGCGCGGACTCCGCGTGATCGTCGACGGCAACAACGCCGACGATCGCGGTGACTATCGGCCGGGCCGTCAGGCCGCTCGTGAACACGGCGTTCGAAGTCCGTTGGACGAAGCCGGCCTCACCAAGATTGAGATTCGCGAGCTCTCGCGACTGCAGGGCATCGAAACGTGGGATGAGCCCGCCTCCGCCTGCCTGTCATCACGCATTCCGTACGGCCACGAAGTCACCGACGAGAAGCTGCGCCAGATCGAACGGGCCGAAGCGGTGCTGCGAGACCTGGGATTCCGCGTGTTTCGTGTGCGGCATCACGACGACGTGGCGCGACTCGAGATCGCCCGCGATGAGATGACGCGCGCGCTCGATCCAGCCGTCAACGCGTCGCTGGTGAGCGCACTGAAGGAGATCGGTTATCAGTTCGTGAGCTTGGACCTTCAGGGGTATCGCCTGGGCAGCCTGAACGAAGCGCTGCGCCTGCGACCCGTCTCGTGACGGCCTTCGACCCTTCGACGGTTCGACAGGCTCACCATCGCCCTGAGCAACGTCGAAGGGCGACAAGCTCAGGGT
>JBOGIV010000310.1:0-11246 GCA_050747925.1 Vicinamibacterales bacterium | reverse complement strand
GTGTTACCTTGATTCCATGTCGCGACGACCAGCGCTGCTCGGTGTTCTGCTGTCGTTCTTCACCTGCACGCTCGTTGCGCAAGGACCCAAGCACTTTTTCTGGAGCGTGAAGAACGCGATCGGCCATGAGGCCTTTCTCGTTGGGTCGCTGCACGTGCTCACGCCCGACTTCTATCCCCTGAGTCCCGAGATCGAGAAAGCGTTCGAAGGTTCGAGGGCCCTGGTCGAAGAGGTCAATCTGGACGAGCTGAACAACCCAGCCTCCGTTGCGAGCCTGGCCGGCAAAGCGATGTTCACCGACGGGCGGACGCTCGAGCAGGTGATATCGCCCGCGACATTTGCAGAGGTGAAGCGCAGAGCCGAGAAGTCGGGCCTGCCAATCGCCGCGCTGCAGCGGATGAAGCCGTGGATGGCCGCCGTCGCACTGACCACGCCGATGTTGACCGCCGCTGGCTTCGATACCGACCTGGGCATCGACCGGCATTTCTTCGCCAAGGCCAAGGCGATGGGCCGCCAGCGGTGGGCGCTCGAAAGCGTGGCGTTCCAGCTCGACCGCTTCGATCAGCTGTCACCCGCGCTGCAGGAGCAGATGCTCACCTCCACGCTCGCCGATGTCGATACGCAGATTGCCAACGTGAAGATGGTGGCCTCGGCTTGGGCCAGGGGAGACACGAAGACGATCGAGCAAGTGCTGCTGACAGAACTTCGCGAGCTGCCTGAGCTCTTTCAGCGCCTCCTCGTCGATCGCAATCGCAACTGGCTCCCACAAGTCGAGAGCTGCCTCAGCCAGAACTCCGGCTGTTTCATCGTGGTTGGCGCCGCTCATCTGGTGGGCCCAGAAGGTCTGCCAACGCTACTCGCGGCGAAGGGGTACAAGGTGGAGCAGCGCTAGAACGTCCCGCAGGCGGACAGCCTGTGTCGACCACGAACGCCTTTCCCGCAGAGTCCGCGAAAAACGTCGTCAAACTCGCGCAATCGCTGGCACAGCGATTGATTGAGCTCTCCTCATGACTGGAGCGCTTAAGGATCTCGTTCACTCGTGGCGTGGGTTGAAGCGACAGCCGGGGTTCCTGATTGCGGCCTGGCTGACACTCACGGTGGGCATCGGCGCCAACACGACGGTCTTCAGTCTCGTCAACGGCATTCACTTCCGGCCCATGCCGTTCGGCGACCGGAGCGATCGGCTGGTGACGATGCATCCGACAACGCCGAAGTTCACACAGGAGCCCGATTGGGGCAGCGCAGAGATCTCGTATCGAGATCTGCTCGACTTTCGCAGCGCGCCATCGGTTGAGGGCATCGGTGCGCACTTCAGACGAAGCTTCGTGCTCAGCGGTGATCAAGCGAACGCTGAGCGCGTACTCGGCGGGTCGGTCACACCCGATCTCTTTCCGCTGCTCGGGATTGAGCCGATTCTAGGCCGTCAGTTCTTGCCCGAAGAGGCAGCGCCTCCAGGCCTCGAGAGGTCTGTGATGCTGACTCATCGTCTCTGGCAGCAGCGCTACGGAGGCGACCCCTCGATTGTGGGGAAGACCATCATCGTCAACGAAGGCGCCCGAACGGTTGTCGGCGTGTTGCCGCCGGGCTTCCAGTTCCCCGTTCGCGACGCGATCTATGCGCCGCTTCGATGGGACGACGATGCGGCGCGGTCGAATCGAAACGTCAACGCCGTGGCGTTGATGCGGCCCGGTAGTCACATCGACGAGACGCGGGCGCAGATGAGCGCCATCGCCAGGCATCTGGAGGAACTGTATCCAGACACGAATCGAGGCTTCGGCGTGATGGTCGTGCCCATCCGCGAGTCCTATCTTGGTGCTCGGGTCGGGACGATGGCCGCTGTATTCATGACGGCCGTGGGTTTCGTGCTGCTGATCGTCTGCGCGAATCTCGCGAACCTGATGCTGGTGCGAGGTGCGGCTCGACAGCGGGAGGTCGCCGTTCGCGCGGCGATGGGTGCAGGCCGGGGCCGCCTGGTGTGGACCTCGCTTTGCGAGAGTGTGTGGCTCGCCGCTCCGGGTGCCGCGCTCGGCCTGCTGGCCTCACAGTGGGTGCTCGACGCCCTGCTCAGGACCATTCCACAGGAGGTGCCCTATTGGGTTCGCTTCGACCTCGACCCGCGTGTCGCCGCGTTCACGGTCGGCGTGGCGACGTTCACGGCTATCGCCGTCGGCCTGCTTCCATCGATCCGTTCGGCAACGCCAGATCTCGTTACGAATCTCAAGGAGGCAGGCCGCGAGCTCTCGTTGGGCCCGGGAGGACAGCGACTGCAGGCGACGCTTGCAGTTGTGCAAGTGGCACTTTGCTTCGGCTTGCTGGTCGGCGCCAATCTGATGGTCCGGAGCTTCCTCGCGATGCGGTCGGCCGACCTCGGGTTCGACGACCGGCCGCTGCTGTCGGCTCGGGCGTACCTTGCCGGGAAGGCCTACGACGACCCGATTGAGAGATCCCGTTTTTTCCGGCAGGCCGCAGGCACCCTTGCGGAAATGCCTGGAGCGGTAGCCGCCGCCGCAATCACGGGAATTCCGGGAGATGACGGCGGGGGGTTGCGACGGCTGGTCATCGATGGACGAACGTCCGAGTCTGACGAGATTCGGATCGAAGCGCTCGGCATGACCGAAGACTTTTTCACCGTTCTGGGTTTGCCGATCACGGAGGGACGCACGTTCACACCAACGGAAGTCGAGAATCCCTACGCCGACGTTGCCTTGATCAATCGATCGCTGGCACGTCGGCTCTGGCCTAACGAGAGCGCGCTCGATCGCAGGTTGGGATTCCGAGACGGACAAGCGATCGCGTGGTTCCGGGTCATCGGCGTTGTCCCCGACGTGCATTACGAAGAGATTGGGAACGCGACCGATGAATCGCGGCTGAACGTGTACATACCGTACGGCCGAGACGGGTCGCGGTCCATGGCGCTGCTGGTTCGAGCCGCTGGCGATCCTCAAACGCTCGTGGCTCCGGCACGCGACGCGCTCCACAGACTGAATCCTGGATTCCCGGTGACCCGGCTCATGTCCATGAGCGATCTGCGACGTTTGACCTCATGGGAGCAGGAGTTCTTCGGCGACATGATGGGGGTCTTCGCCGCAATGGCATTAGGGCTGGCGTGCCTGGGCGTTTATGCGCTGATTGCCTACTCGGTGGGTCACCGTTCGCGCGAGATTGGTGTGCGATTGGCCCTCGGCGCGCGCCCACGGGACGTCGTGACGATGCTCCTCAGCCAGAATGCAAAGGTGGGCGGGGCCGGGCTTCTTGCAGGGGTGATGCTTGGGATCCTGGTCGCACGCGGCCTGACACGCGCGCTTTACGGGGTCAGCACAGATGGCTGGCTGTTTGTGTCGATGGGCATTCCTCTGGCTCTGGCGATCGTGCTGGCGACCTGGCTGCCTGCACGGCGCGCCGCGCTCGTGGATCCGATGGTTTCGCTTCGAGATGAATAGGCAACCTTTTAGGGTTGCCTATGTCGGCCGATTACCAATGTAGAGGCAACCTTTTAGGGTTACCTATGTCGGCCGATTACCAATGTAGAGGCAACCCTTTAATGTTGCCTATGTCGGTCGAACGAATCGCTGTCTGGCCAGTTCCGCCTCCATGCGCACTTCGCAGCTCTCCAGGTGATCGTTCACGAGTCCCATCGCTTGCATGAACGCGTAGACGGTGGTCGGTCCGACGAAAGACCATCCCCGGGCCTTCAGATCCTTCGACAACGCCACCGACGCGGGCGTCTGGCCCATGGTCATCAACGCGGCCTTGGTGATCCGCTTCGGTCGATCTTTCGCTAGCGGCTCCCACGACCAGAAATAGGCGGCCAGCGATCCGCGCTCGTCGATCAGTTGGAGCGCACGCCTGGCGTTGTTGATCGTGGACTCGATTTTTCCGCGGTGACGGACGATGCCGGTGTTGTTGAGGAGGCGAGAGACGTCTCGAGCCGAGAAGCGGGCCACCACGCGCGGATCGAAATCAGCAAAGGCCTCGCGAAAGTGCTCGCGCTTCCGAAGAATCGTGAGCCAGCTCAGCCCCGACTGGAAGCCCTCCAGGCAGATCTTTTCGAAGAGGCGCCGATCGTCGGTCACCGGCCGGCCCCACTCTTCGTCGTGGTAGCGAACGTAGAGCGGGTCCTCGCCCGGCCACCAGCAGCGTTTCATCTGGCCTTCCGTACCTTCTGACGACCTTCGCCCTCGAGCAGCGCCTTGGCGACGCGGTAGTCATCGCGCAGCTTCGGATCGACCTTCGGGAACGTCGGGTCGAGGGCCTCGATCGTGTCGATGACGACGTTCGAGATGACCAGCCGGGCAAACCACTTGCGGTCCGCTGGGATGACATACCACGGCGCCCATTCGGTGGCGGTGGCGCGGATCAGGTCCTCATAGGCTTCCAGATAGTCGTCGAAATGCTCGCGCTCTTTGATATCGCCGAGCGAAAACTTCCAGCTTTTTTCCGGCTGGTCGAGCCGGCTGAGAAACCGCAGCCGCTGCTCTTCCTTGGACACGTACAGAAAGAACTTCCGGATCACCATGCCTTGCCTGGACAGATATCGCTCGAACGCGTTGATGTCCTCGTATCGCTCCTTCCAGAGATTCTTGGACACGAGCGTGCGCGGCAGCTTCTGGCTTTGGAGGATCTCGGGGTGGATTCGAACGACGAGCGTCTCCTCATAGTACGAGCGATTGAAGACGCCGATGTGGCCGCGACGTGGCAGTTGGCGCGATGTGCGCCAGAGAAAATCGTGGTCGAGCTCTTCGGCGGACGGCGCTTTGAAGTCGTGGACCTCGCAGCCGCGCGGATTCACTCCCGACATCACGTGCTTGATCGCGCCGTCCTTGCCGGCTGCGTCCATGGCCTGGAAGATCAGCAACACCGACCAGCGGTCCTGCGCGTAGAGGCGCTCCTGAAGCATCGCGAGGCGCTCGACGCCTTTCTTCAGCGCGCTGGCGGCGCTCTCCTTGCTCTTCAACCCGTTCGTGTCAGCGGGATCGAAGTCTGTTAGCCGGAACTTGGAGCCGTCAGTGATGCGATAGCGAGTGGCCAACGCGGATCCGGAGCGGGACATAGGAGGAACATCGTATGGAGGAAAGTTCAAAGTTGAAAGTTGAAAAAGTTGACGGTTGAAGTTCGCAGATCGTGAAATCTATCGAGCGAGCAGAGGCGGGCCGCTTGTGGTGATGCGCGATCGACACTCCTCGAGCGCGCGCTCGGCGTCGAGAAGGTCCTTGTGTCCGGCAGGAAGGTGAGTCTTCCGGACGCTCACGGCTTCGACGAGGAGCGCTTCCGCTTCCCCCGCGCGTCCATTGCTCGTGAGGAGACGGCCAAGACCAACAAGAGGGAAGGCGAGATCCACGTGACCAGGCGCCAGGCTCGCCCGCAGGATCGCCAGCGCATCGCGGTACGAGCGCTCCGCGGTCATCAGGTCGCCGATCGCCGCCGACAGCAACCCCAGATTGTTCAACGTTTGGGCGACAAGTGGATGGCGTGGCCCCAACGCCTTCCGTCGAATCGCCAACGCTTCTTCGTAGAGAGGACGCGACTCGTCATTGCGCCCCAGGGTCTGCACGACCAATCCGAGATTCGCCAGGCTCTGCGCGGTGTCCGGGTGCGCCGGTCCGAGGAGCTTTCGTCGAAGCGCCAGTGAGTCCCTGAGCGGGCCTTCAGCCGCGGCCGCATCGCCTCGCGCGAACAAGGTCAAGCCGAGGTTGTTGGAGATCGTGGCCACGCGTGGATGGTCCGGACCATACACGCGGCTGGCCAACACGAGCGCCTCACGATTGGTCGCCTCGGCCCCCGTGAGATCGCCTTTGCGACTGAGCAGCGTCGCAAGATTGTTGAGCGACGCGGGCACCAGCGGGTGATCTTCGCCGAGCACGGCTCGGCGGATGGCCAGCGCGTCGCGGAAATATGGCTCCGCCGCATCGAGTCGTCCTCTCACGAACATCACGGCGCCAAGATTCGAGAGCGCCTCGGCCACGTCAACGTGCTGCGGGCCGTGCACCTTCTGGCCGACGTCGAGCGCGCGGCGGAGCACTGGCTCCGCTTCATCGGGCCTTCCGGTTGCCTGAAGCACCTTGCCCAGATTGTTGAGCGTGGCCACGACCTCCGCGCCTTCGGCATTGCGCTGCTCTTGAACCGCGAGGACGCTGCGCAAGGTCTGCTCCGCCTCCTTGTAGGCGCCTTTGAGGTATTGCAGCTCCCCGAGACGGCTTCTGACCTCGGTTGCCGGAGTGGCCGACGGGCCGCTGACGCCCGCGATCAAATCAGCGGCCCTTGCAGTAATCGTCGATGCGCGCTCATAGAGCCCGAGGTTTCGATAGACGCGCCCAAGGACCGCCAGGAGATCGCCCTGAATGTCCGGCTGATTGGCCAGCTTCTCGATGCGGGTCACGCCGCGATCGAGGACCTCGCGCGCGGTCACTTGCGCGCCGCGAGCTTCGGATGGATCGGCGACTTCGAAGACATCGACCAGGAGCGACGCCACCTGCTGCGCCTTGTCCCGCTCTCGCGCGGCAATCGCCGACTGAATCGTCAGCGCCACCGCCGCCGTGCCCAAAAGAAGCATTGCCGCCGCCGTCATCGCCACGCCAATAGCGTGGCGTCGCAGGAACTTGCCCGCGCGGTAGCGGAAGGTGTCGGTTTGCGCCGCAATTGGCAGTCCGCGGAGGTGGCGCCGAATGTCCTCGACCATCTGTTCGGCCGATCGATAGCGACGCTCAGGTTCCTTGCGGAGCGCGGTCAGACAGATCAGGTCGAGGTCGCCGTGCAGCCGGCGAGTCAGCCGGTCGGGCGTGGATGCGCGAGCTGCCGCGATCGGCCTCGCCTCTTCGGGCGCCATCGCGGCCACGGCAGCGCCCGGCCGCTCGGGCTCCTTGCTGAGCACATCTTCTTCGAGCTCACGCGTACTGCGATCGCCTTGCTCGAACGGACGCCGTCCGGAGAGCAGCTCGTACAACACGACCCCGAGCGCGTACACATCGGTCGCGGTCGTGATTGCGCCCCCAGCGATCTGCTCGGGCGCGGCGTAAGCGGGCGTCAGGACGCGATCACGCGTGAGCGTTCCATCGGCGTCGAAGCCGCCGTTCGGGTCGAGGAGCTTGGCGATGCCAAAGTCGAGCAGCTTCACGACACCGTCGGCGGTGACGAGGACATTCGACGGCTTCAGATCGCGGTGAACGATGAGATGGCGGTGCGAGTACTGCACCGCGTCGGCAAGCTGAAGGAACATGGCCAGTCGCGCGTCGATGGAGAGGCGTCGGCGATCGCACTCATCGACCAGCGGGCGCCCCTCCACACGTTCCATCGCAAAGTAGGGCCGGCCATCATCGGTCACGCCGCCCTCGATCAAGCGCGCGATGTGTGGGTGCTCGAGTCCGGCGACGATTTGCCGCTCGGCCATGAAACGCTTGATCACATGGCTGTCGTCGAAACCCGCTCGGGCGAGCTTGAGGGCAGCCTGCTGTTGAAACTGGCCGTCGGCGCGCTCGGCGAGATAGACGGCGCCCATGCCGCCGCGTCCGAGGAGGCCGAGCAGTCGCCATGGGCCGACGCGCGTTCGACGTGCCGTGGCCGCTTCGACTTCGAGATCGGCGTCGGCCGAGAGATCGGCGGCAAGGCTGTCGAGCCACGTCTCGGCGGCATCGTGCGAATCGACGAGTGACGCGAGCTCGGCCGCGCGCGCAGAGTCTTCGGCGCGAATCCTCGCGAGGAATGCCGAACGATCGATCGACGGCAGAGACAGCGCCGACTCGAGCAGCTCGGCGAGTCCCGTCAGGCGGGCTGGGTCAAGGCGCAAGGCGTGCACAATCTCCGGGCGCGATCCGTCGTCTGCCGTCACGGTGCGCTACCTGTCAGGACGACGATTCCGGTCCGATCGGCTCATGGGCGGGCGGCTGCTGGTTGAGCTCGCGGTAGAGCCATGTGCGTGCGGCCACCCAGTCGCGTTTGACGGTCGCCGGCGACAGCCCCAGCGCTTCGGCGGTTTCTTCGACCGTCAATCCGCCGAAGAATCGGCACTCGACGATCGTCGCGAGTCGAGCGTCAGCGCCGCCTAGCCGATCGAGAGCGGTGTCGAGTGCGAGCACCTCTTCACTTCGTGCTTCGGAGACGAGCATGGCATCGTCGAGCTCGACGCGATCGCGCCCGCCTTCTCGCTTCAGCCGCTGCCAGTAACGGGCGTTGTCCACCAGCACACTGCGCATGGCCCGAGAGGCGATCGCGAAGAACTGGCCGCGGCTTTGCCACTGGATGTGCGTCTGATCGACGAGCTTGAGGTAGGCCTCGTGCACGAGGCTTTGCGTGCCGATGGCCGACTTGCGCCACTGCGCACGATGGTACCGCGCGAGCTGTCGAAGCTCGTCGTAGACAACCTCGAGCAGGCGGTTCCCGGCCTCGGGCGCGCCCGACGCCAGGTCTTTGAGAAGGCGAGTGACGTCTTCACGAGGGGCCAGGGAGTAGCCTCGCGGCCGTTATAGCACGGCGTGAGCCGGGTTTTTCCCCGATGTCGTCCGGACAAGCGAGGGGAATCCATCCATGAGGCGCATCCGCAGACATGCATCGGTTTTCACATCGTTTGCCGTCGTTGTGACCGTGCTTCTCCCGGCAGTGGCGTCCGGCCAAACCGTGGCTTGGTGGCAGTTCCAGGAGACCGGGACATTCGATGGCAAAGCCGTGCCGACAACAGCGGGGGCGATCAAGGACAGCGGGCCCAATCTGATTCATGGAACCGCCTTTGGCTCCGCCCGGTACCGCAGCGTTTTGACGCCGGGCGTGCCCTGGGCTATCGAGTTCAACGGCTCGACCGACCGGGTATTCATTCCGAACAACCTAGCGCTCGCGTTAACACAGAGCCTTACACTCGAGGCCTACATTCGCGTCGATAGCTATCCGACGGTTGGCGCCGAGAACTGGCATCAGATCATCTTTCGGGGCGATGACATCGGCGGCTTCGATCCGTATTTCCTCGCCATCGATACCGCTGGGCGACTGGCATTCGCGGTTTCCAATGCCTCGAACGCACTCTCCGCGGTCACGTCACCTCGTCCCTTTCCGCTCAATCGCAGCTTCCACGTGGCCGGCACGCTCGATCACGCGACCGGCATGCAGCGGCTCTTCATCAATGGTCAACAAGTCGCCGCCAAACAGACCGCGATTCGGCCCTTTGCAACGCTGACCGGTGGCAACCCTGGTATTGGCATCGGCGCACTGCAGAGTGGCGGCGCCACGGGACCGGGGCAGTGGTTCGACGGAATGATCGACGAGGTGCGGATCTCGGATCAGGCGCTGGATCCGGCCGACATGTTGCCGCCGGTCCAAGCGGCTCACGGCGATCCGCGTCGGCTGACCACGACCGCGAGTCGCAACGAGTATTTTCCGACGTGGAACCCCTCGACAAACGCAATCGCCTATTCGTATCGGCCATCGACGAACCCTTCGTGGTTCCACCTGGGCAAGGTCAATAGCGATGGCACGGGCGAGGGCATCATGGCCACGGGGTACGAGACGCCGTTTGGCATCGGCACTTCACCGGCGTGGCCGAGCTCGACGCACCTAATCATGAACGAAGCGGTCAGCCTCTTCGAGTACATGACGTTCGACACGGCGTTCGCCCCTTTCAACCGCGTGACCTTCGATGGAGACGATGTCGCATTCAAGCGCAAGCTCTTCATTCCCGGCGGCATGGGGGGCGGATGGATCCATGTCTCACGTACGGCCGGTGCTAGTCAGCGTGTCGTGTGGCGTCACAGCACGAGCGGAGGATCAGGTACGCAGGAGATCCGATCGGCGCTGTACAGTTCGCTGGCAGCGCAAGCGACCAACGCGATTGGCACAGTGCTGCTCACGACGTTCCATTCCACTGAACAACGGTTTCTGAGCGGTTTCCAACTCACGCCCGACGGGTCGCAGATGGTCATCAGCCTTCCGAACCTCACCGGCCGAGACATCTATCTGTACTCCGCGACAGTGGCCAACACGCTCGTGCGTCAACTGACGTTCACCGGTCCCAATGGCGTCGTCAACAGCAACCCCTCAGTGTCTGCTGACGGCACGAAGGTCGTGTTCCATCGGTGCCACGTAGAGTGCGATCTGTACGGAGTCAACATCGATGGCAGTGGAGGCTTGACGCAGATCACGGACACGGGCGCGGGGGAGACATATCCAACTTGGTCACCAGACGGAACCGAACTGGCGTTCTCGCGCAACGACGGCCCCGACAACAGCATCTACGCGATGCCGTTCGATCCCCCCGAAGCCGCGGATCTGCAAACCCTGCAATTGGAATCGATCGATCCGGCTCCTCTTGGCGTCGCCCACGCCTATACCATCAACATCACGAATCTCGGAACCGGAACCGCGACCGATTCAACAGTGTTCGACCTGCTGCCGACCGGCGTCACGTTGAATTCAGCCGTGCCAACCCAGGGCTCGTGCGCACTGGCGAATCCCCTGATCTGCAACCTTGGCAGCGTCGCTCCTGGCGGGTTGGTCACCATCACGGTCACCGTCACGCCCACTGTGCCCGGGACGCGCAGTAACGTCGCATTCGCCTCGACGTACTCGTACGACTCGGACGTGACCAACAACGGCGACACCGAATCGACACTCTTTGAGGGGGACGCCGACCAGGACGGTGTTGCCGATTCGGTGGACAACTGCCCGAACGCTGCCAACGCCAATCAAGCCGACGGCGATGGCGATCTGATCGGTGACGCCTGCGACGCGAATCTCACCGACGGGCCGTTCGCCGACCCTGATGCCGATGGGATCGTCAATCAGGACGATCAGTGCGATGGGTCGCCAGAAGATTTCGACGGCCTCCTGGATGCGGATGGTTGCCCTGAGACGGACGCCGACGGCGATGGTGTAGCGGATCAAAACGACCTGTTCCCACTCGATGTCACAGAGTGGGCGGACGCTGACGGCGACGGCATTGGCGACAACGCCGATCCAAACGACAACGACGGGCCGTTTGGCGATCTGGACGCGGACGGCGTGCGCAATGGGACAGACAACTGCGTGACGACGGCCAACCCGACGCAGGCTGACTACGACCAGGACGGGCAGGGCGATGCGTGCGACGCCGACGATGATGGCGACGGAGTGCCTGACGGCGCCGACGCGTTCCCGCTCGACCCGAATGAGTCAGCCGATGCCGACGGCGACGGCACGGGCGACAACGCCGATCCAAACGACAACGACGGGCCGTTTGGCGATCTGGACGCGGACGGCGTGCGCAATGGGACAGACAACTGCGTGACGAC
>JBOGIV010000309.1:0-9180 GCA_050747925.1 Vicinamibacterales bacterium | reverse complement strand
CGGTGTAGGAGCTCAGGAGCGCGCACAGAACGCGCGCTCCCGAGCCCCCACACCGTGGGTCACAACACAAAACACTGTTACCTATGTTCCCGGACTATTTTGTTACCTATCTTCCCGGCCGTTCATCCGATGTGACAGTTTCCAATGGGGAGGTATGACATCGACCTTCAGATACGTCTTGAAATCGCTCAACTCTTGTTCAGAAGCACGAGTCTTGGGCCGCTAGCCTGACTGAGATGAATCACCAACGGCAGCTTTCGCGCCCTGGTAAGCGTGGCGCACCTCGGACATTTCGTGAACCGCTCGCGAACGTGTGGGTTCAGGACGAACGAGTATCGCGGCGGCAACGAACCCATACGGACTCGGTTCGTCGTTGGACCCAGTTTGTCCATTGTTCGAATTCTTGGTCCGCCGGCCACTGACCTGCTGGGCGGCGCGCCTGGTCATTCTATTCGGCTCAAGCGCAATTCCGAACCTGACTTGCGGCAGCCGCGTATTACGCGGTGGTCACGATGCAGACAGATCGTGTTCGTAGAATTCGATCAAACCTGCGATGTGTTGCACGAGCTCCGCGGGCAGCTCCTCTTTGCGAAGCACACCGGCGGCGACCGCTGATGCGACCGCGGGTTCGAGGTGTGTTGTCGCGTATCGCTTCCAGATCTCCCGCGACGTGTTCTGGTGAAATCGATGTACCAGCTCGTTGAGCTCGAACGAATCAATTTCGCCACGATCCCAACGATCGAATTGGGCGCGAAGCTCACCGAGGGCCCTGCGCAGGTCGCGATCATGCGCGATACCCGCCCATTCTCGAACTAAGCGTTTGAGCCGTTTCGGGATTTCCTCCATCTCTCACCTGATCTGGCTATCGTGTCGCGCTCACCTGCGAGCCGCGCTTTGCGGTAATCGTGCGAGCGTACCTGCCGATGATAACGCCGACGGTCGATGGACCGAGCACGGTGATCGCTCGTGATTCACGGCCGTGTCCGATTCCGGTGGAGGGACGACGCCGATCACGACCGCGTGAATGGCGCTCGAGACGGACGAATTCCTCCGACGGTTTCTCCTCCACGTCGTACCGCGCGGCTTCATGCGCATTCGCCACTTCGGCCTGCTCGCCAATCGGACGCGGCGGGCCACGCTGCGGCAGTGCCGGGCACTGCTCGACGTGCCACCACCCGACGAGGTCCGCCCCGCGTCGGCGACCGCGCTCGTGCTCCAGCTCTCCGGGGTCGATCTCTCGCGTTGTCCGCTGTGCGGCACCGGCCGGATGCAGATCACCGCGCTCGTGCACGCGCTGCCCCCGCCGGATTCTTCATGAGGCCCGTCGTCGCGTCCGGCCGCCAGCGCATCATGACGGACCCGCGCCAGATCAGCCGAGGTGTGTCTCCGCGCGTTGGCTCCCGCCCTTGCCACCGTGGCCACGCCTACGACAACGGGCCCCGCGCCGTCCCCCTCCGCATCGCCCGACGTCAGGCGCCCGTCATGCCTGCGCCACCTCGATGGAAAGCCGCACCACCTCACGCTCGGTCGGCCCTACAATCCCCATGCGCTGCACCTGACGATCCGCGCTTTCGAGGCGGTTGCCCGCGATCCTGAGTCGCGAGGAAGTCGAGCGGCTGATTGCCCACGTGCCGAATCTCAAGCATCGCACGATGATCCTGACCACCTACGCCGCCGGCTTGCGCCTCAATGAGGTCCTGCATCTTCGCGTCACCGATATCGATTCGGCCCGCATGACCATTCGCGTCGAGCAGGGCAAGGGTGGCAAGGACCGCTATACCGTGCTGTCGCGCCGACTCCTCGAAGCGTTGCGCGGGTACTGGCAGGTCACGCGCCTCACGCCGTGGCTGTTTCCGTCCGCGCGTCGGCCGCACCCGATGGATCCGTCCGCGCTGCAACGGGCCTATCACACGGCCAAGCGCCACGCCGGCGTCACGAAGGCCCATGGCTTGCGCCACGCCTTCGCGACGCATCTGCTGGAGGCCGGCGTGGACCTCCACACCATTCAACGCCTGCTCGGACACCGGCACATCAGCACCACGACCCGCTACTTTCAGTTGACGCAGCACACCGCGATGGGGCCGGACTCGCCACTCGATCTGCTCGAGCGGTTCGCCCCGCCACCGCAGAGCTAACCCGTGTGCGCCGTGCCGACGGGCACGGCGGTCTCGAGCGGTCGTCCTCGACTGGAACTGGCGGACATTGTGCGCGCGCATGGCGAGGCCTATCGTGCGCGACACCGGCTCGCGACGGTCCAGCACCGGGCCCTGCGGGCGATCGCGACCTGCCGCACCGCCACCCTCGGCGGGCATCGGGAGACGTGTGACCGCTGTGGCGCGACGCGCCTCACCGACAACTCCTGTCGGAATCGGCACTCCCCGACGTGTCAAACGCTCACCCAAGAACGGTGGCGCGCCGCGCGCACAGCCGACCTGCTGCCCATTCCGTACTTCCACGTCGTCTTCACGCTGCCACACGCCCTCAACGCGCTCGCGCAGGGCAACCCCCGCGTGCTCTACACGCTCCTGTGTCGCGCGGCCGCCGACACGTTGCTGACCTTCGGGCGGGATCCGCGGCCCCTGGGTGGCACGATCGGCGTCACCGCGATCCTCCACACCTGGGGCCAAACGCTCACGCACCACCTCCATCTCCATTGCCTCGTCACGGGCGGCGCCTTGGCCCCCGACCGCGCGCGCTGGATCGCCGGGCGATCGTCGTTCGTGTTTCCCGTCCGGGCGTTGTCGACGGTCTTTCGTGCGAAATATCTCACCGGCCTGCACCGCGCCTGTGCGGCCGGCCACCTGACTTTCGCGGGTGGCGCCGCCGATCTCGCCGACCGCCGCGCTTGCACCGCCTTCGTTCGTCAGCTCCGGGCCGTCGCCTGGGTCGTCTATGCGAAGCGGCCCTTCGCCGGTCCTGAGCAGGTGCTCGACGACCTCGGGCGGTACACGCATCGTGTCGCGCTGTCGAACGATCGGCTCGTGGATCACGGCGACGGCCCCGACTGGCGTGGCGAGGGCACGGTGAACGTCATGCGGTCGCGTTTGAGTGTCGTGTGGTAGAGAAAACGTAGCGCCTGCACGACGATGTTGCACGTGCTCCACGATCGTCGTCGATCGCGAATCAAGTGCAGGAATCGCGGCGCCCTCGGCGTGAAAAGCCCGGCCGACCGCTTGTAGCGGGCAACGCCCGCAGCATCAGTCACTATCGGAAATGATCGAGAAACAACCGAGACTGCGAAACGACGAGGACTTCCGACAAGAGACTTCCGACAAGAGACTTGACTGGCTGCCGACGACGATGGCATCGTCGTCGTCCTGCAGTTCTCGTAAAGGAGACGACATGCGGATGATGGGTTCTTCACCAGAAAGGAGGCGCCAATGATCGAGCTAGCCTAGGAGGGCTCTCCAATGAATGTGAAGATTCACGGCGGGACGACAACGGACGGATCGATGCAGCTCTGCCCAACATGTCGGTACGCCACCATCGTTCGCGGGCCCCGACTGGACCAACAGATTGTCGAGTGCTCGCAACTGTCGCACCGCGGCCAGCGCATCACCTTTCCCGTCGTCGAATGCTCCAGCTACTCTGACCGGCGTCAGCCCTCGCTCTATCACATGGAAGATATCGCCTGGGTGCTGCGATCGGATGCCCGTCGCCGCCAGATCGGATTTGTTCGCGCCCGCGATTTGAAGCACGATCAGCGCCACATCCTCGATGAGGACGATTGGAAGTAGCCATGCCGCGCCAGAAGATCACCTTCGACACCGTCCGCCTCATCGGCCTCGCCCTCCCGGACGTGGAGGACGGCACCGCCTATGGCTCGCCGGCGCTGAAGATTCGTGGCCAGTTGATGGCGGTCGTGCCGACGCATCGGTCAGCCGAACCCAACAGCGTCGCCGTCCGCATTCCCTTCGATCAGCGCGACGAGCTGCTTGCGGAGGAACCAGACGTCTACTACGTGAAGCCGCACTATGAGGATTACGCGGTCGTGCTGGTCAGGATGCCGGGAATTCACCTCGACGCGCTCCGCGACCTGCTCGAGATGTCGTGGCAGTTTGTCAGCAGCAAACCGCGCGTGCGGAAACGCAAGCCGACCGGTCGCCGCGAGCGACGCTGACGGCCTCCTTTGGTTGTGATTCGGCCCGCCGGCGTGGATCCCAGGGTCGCCGGAGCATTCAGCGATAGCCAGATCTCCCGCTGGCGGACTTCGATGCGAACGCCGACCTTGGTTACGGCTTGACGGCGATCACCTGCAACTCTATCCGCGCGCCTGCATTCAGCGCCGCCACCTGCACCGTGGCCCGTGCCGGCTGGTCGCTCGGAAAGAATTCGCGGTACACGCCGTTGAATGCTGCGAAGTCCTGAAAGCTCGCGATGTACGCGGTCACAGACGCCACGTCTGCCAAATCCATCCCAGCGGTTCTCAGAACGTCACGGATATTGGTCAGCGCCTGGCGCGTCTCGGCCGCGATGCCGCCGGAGACGAGCTGGGATGTCACCGGGTCGCGCCCAAGGTGGCCGGAGACGTACAGAGTGCTGCCAACCAGGATGCCTGGGCTGAGAGGCAGCCCGGCATTGGGCGCCTTCTCCGGACGAATCACTCTACGCCGAGCCTGTAATGGCGCCGCAAGCTGTGCGCCCTCTAACGCGCTGCTCACGAAGATCCCGAGGATCACGCCTGCCACGCCAGCCAGAGCTGCGCCGACACGAACACGTCCACTAGCCATCATGACGCTCCTTTCGTTGATGTCCTCACGGGCACGAGTCTTCGTCCTTCAGCGCATTCAGAAGAGCGCCGTGTTCCAGTCCGTCAACTGGAAGAACTGCACGGTGCTCCGTCGCAATACGCTCGTCAAACTCCGCGCACGTGTACAGAATCACTGACACGAAGCGGCGTGCCGACTACACACAGACGTAAATCCCAGAATCAATCAGGGGAACAAACGCATCGTAGCCTTCATTGGCGGCTTTTCCCTGACCGCTGGTCTGGTGGACGATAGGTTCCCCGTACGTGCGAAGGCCGAGCCGGGCGGTAATGGCCGTGAAGTAGTCGCGGATGCCGCCGGCATCGAGCTCCCGGCGGGCGAAATAGCCCTCGATCAGGAGCCGCTTTCGGAATGTCTCCGGGGCCAGGCGCCGCCTCAATCCCTGCTCAGACGCACGCTCCAATGTTGATCGACAGACACCCTCTAATTCCAGGTCTTCCGCATCCAGGAATGCGCCGCCGTGATCGCGAGCAAGTGCTCGCAGCTCTGTTGGCAGGATGTGAAGCGTGAGCGTGAGCGCCTGAACACTGTCGATTCCGAGCATCGCGCTCGTCCGAACGCGATCGAACGCAGTGATCTCATACGGACAGGCCCAGTTGTCACGCGGCCCACCAGAGTCCGCAATCGGCACGCCGATGCGTACGACGACGGTCTTCTCAGTCCCGTCTGAGCAGCGGAATCGAAATGTTCTCGACGCGACTTCGGTCGACATGGACACTGGCGTCATGGGTCTACTCGAGATGTCTGGCTTACTAGTTGCGCTACGACACAGGCTTCGACATTCGGACAGGCTCTCCGGTCGAAATAGAACAGTCCCGTAACCAACTACGTGCTTGTCAACCCTTCACAGAGATCCTTCAAGGGTGGCTTGTGATCTTCGCGAAAGAGCTCGAACTGGACTTCCCTGTCGAACACCTCATGAACCTTCGTCCGGGCGATTACATCCGCATACGTGACGTAACAATCAAGTGCCTTGTGAAATCGTTCCATGTCGGAGTCTGTCACCTGGAACGCACAATCGATCTCACCTGGCGCGGTGACGTTCACGTGCCATGGGAACTCGGCGGGCGCGGATGCGAGGGTGAAGAACGCCAGGCGCTGCAACCATGGGTACTCGGGGCCGTGCAGATCGAGATAGACGCGCGTCACCGCAGAATGCGTGACGATGTGGTCGTGGAACCCGCTGATGCCATGAATCGGAAAGGTCACGAGGACGTGCGGTTCGACACGCAGTATCTCGTCGCGAATCGACTTCTCGATCGTCCATGGATCGAGCTCCTTCAGTCCGCCGTCAGGAAGGTCCAAGACCCGAAGGCCGGTGAGATCGAGCGTGGTCCTCACAGCCACGAGCTCGCGATAGCGGGCTTCGCCCATCTGCTCGAGAGTCCACCCGAACTTGTGCCGAACCTTGGTCGCTTCGCCGCGAGTCAAGGTCAGCAGATAGACATCGTGGCCTTGACGCCTTTGGGCGGCCATGGCCCGTGCAGGTCCGAAGGATTCGTCGTCCGGATGCGGGAAGACGTAGAGGATGCGCATGACCTGTACCCACGAGCTTTCAGCCTCTTCTCCGGGCCGACCTTCGAGCTTACCCGTGACGGCCGAGAGGTGAAAGCTTGCGCAGTCACCTCGTTACGAATGCCCAATCACGGGGTGCGGGACGTAGCTCTCCTCCAGGAACTTCCGATCGTCAGGATCGAGCTCAATCGACAACGCGGGAATCAACTGATCGAACTGCTCCATCCGCGTGACGCCAACGATCGGCGCGGTTACACCCGGCTGGCTCGCCACCCACGCGAGGGCGATCTGGATGGGCAGCACGCCCTTTCGCTCGGCAAGCGCGACGACGCGATCGGCGGTGTCGTAATCCTCGGGGGCGTAATACAGCGTGTGGCCGTAGTGGTCGTGGGTCTCGCGCAGCGTCGCCTCTTTTGACTCCCGCTTGCGATTGCCCGCCAGAAACCCACGCGCCAGCGGACTCCACGGGATCAGACCGATCCCTTCCGCGCGACAGAGCGGAATCATCTCGCGCTCCTCCTCGCGATAGATCAGGTTGTAGTGATTCTGCATCGACACGAATGCCGCCCAGCCCCGCGCCCGCTGGATGTGCAGCATCTTCGCGAACTGCCAGGCGTACATGCTGGACGCGCCGATATACAGCGCCTTCCCCGCGCGCACGACATCGTTCAGCGCCTCGAGCGTCTCTTCGATCGGCGCGTTGTAGTCGAACCGATGAATCTGATAGAGGTCCACGTAGTCGACGCCCAGGCGGCGCAGCGAGCCGTCGATGCCCTCCATGATGTGCTTGCGCGACAGGCCCTTGCCGTTGGGGTCGTTCGTGATCTTCTCGTGCACCTTCGTCGCCAGCACGTACTCGTGCCGCTTGGCCATGTCGCCGAGCGCTCGACCGACGACCTCTTCGCTCACGCCCAGCGAATACATGTCGGCCGTGTCGAAGAAGTTGATGCCGAGCTCGAGCGCGCGCGAGAGGAACGGGCGGCTGGCGCCCTCGTCCAGCACCCAGGGCCGCCACTTGGGCGTACCATAGGTCATGGTGCCCAGGCAGAGACGCGAGACCTTCAGGCCGGTCGAGCCGAGACGTACGTAGTCCACTGGCGTTTCTCCACATAGAGAAAGTAGGGGATCGACAGCAGCGCCAGGCCGGCGGCGACGCCAAACGCCCGGCTGAAGCCGAAATGTTCGCTTATCCAGCCAATCGCGATCGACCCGGTGCCGATGCCGGTGTCGAACGCGCCGATGAGCGCGCCAAACGTCGCGCCTCGGCGATCGTCGGCGACGTGGTGCATGAGATGCGCGACAAAGATCGGATAGGCGGACCCGAAGCCAACACCGAAGATCAAAGCCGAGATGACGAATCCCACGCGAGTCGTCACCACCGTGAGGAGCGACACGCCGATGACGATCAGCACCAGGCACGGAACAATGACGCGCGAATGGCCGATGCGATCGGCATAGCGGCCCAGAAACGGACGCGAGCCGATGATCGCCAGGCAAAACGCCGTGAAGTACAGCGCCTTTGGCGCGAGGCCGAGCTGTTCCGCATAGACGGCGACAAAACTCGTGATGCCGCCGTAGCTGAATGAGTAGAGAAACAGGGTGAGCCCGCCCACCAGGACGCGCCACTCCACCAGGTCTTTGGGGCGAAACGGCCGCGGCTCACGCGCTCGGATCTTGTCGGGTGGCAGACGCCACGCGATGATCGCCATGATCACGTTCAACACCGCCGACTCCAGACAGACGATGTTCCAGCCTCCGTGGTCGAAGACCCAGAGTCCTATCCAGGGGGCCACCGACACGGCAAGGATGCTGGCGAACCCCGCGTAGCCCAGGCCCTCGGCCCGACGCGATGCGGGAATGATCTCGGTGACGTAAGCGCTGGATGACGACAACAGGCCCGACCAGAAGACGCCATGCACGAGCACGAGCGCCAGCATGATCTGATAGCCGGGCACGACCGCGTACATTAGCGAGAAACCCGTGATCGCCACGCTGGCGACGATCAAGACACGGCGCTTGCCGAGGCGATCGCCGATTGCGCCCGTGATGGGCGCCGAGATCGCCGACGAGTAGGTCAGGAATCCGAGAAAGAGGCCCGCCTCGCTCCCCGTCCCGCCCAGCGCGAGGATGTGAAACGGCGCCGTCGGGAGCAGCTGAAACGCCGACAGGAAGACTGTGAAGCTGAAGCTGCACAGCAAGAAGAACCGCGCCGTGAAGAGCGGCTCACGCCCGGACATCGAGGACGATCTTACCGGTATGCGTTGAGGACTCCATCAGGCGATGCGCGGCGGCAGCCTCGGCGAATGGGAACACGCGATAGACGAGGGGCTTCACCAGGCCCGATGCGAGCAGCGGCCAGACGTGGGTGCGAAGAGCGGTGGCAATCAGCCCCTTCTCGGTCGGCGTGCGAGGCCGAAGCGTCGATCCCGTGATCCACGCGCGTTTGCGCATCAACACGGAGAAATCGATCTCTGCGCGCGCGTGTTTGAGAAAGGCAATCTGGAGCAGCCGGCCCTCGACGGCGAGCAGATCCAGGTTTCGAGGAATATAGTCGCCGCCGACGATGTCGAGGATCACGTCGACGCCCCGGCCTGCCGTCGCTTCTCGAACGGCCGCAACCCAATCGACGTCGCGGTAGTTGAAGGCGACTTCGGCGCCGAGCGACACGCAGGCCTCGCACTTTGCCGTGGTGCCGGCCGTAGCCAACACGCGGGCGCCAAAGACTTTCGCCAGTTGAATGGCCGTCGTCCCGATGCCGCTGGCGCCACCGTGGATCAGGATCGACTCGCCGGCCTTCAGATGGCCGCGATCGAACACGTTGGTCCACACCGTGAAGAAGGTTTCGGGAATCGCCGCGGCTTCGATCGCGGTCAAGCCGTCTGGGATGGGCAGCACC
>JBOGIV010000308.1:0-4697 GCA_050747925.1 Vicinamibacterales bacterium | reverse complement strand
GTGCCGAGGCGACTCGCTCAGCGCAGGCAAGGCAGGCGACAGAAACCAACGGAGAGAGGACCCGTGAGAAGCAGGATGGCCAGGCTGTTACGTCTACCGCTTCTTAGCTCTCTCTTCTCGCTCATCTCTCTCCCACTCGCCGCCGATCAGGCGGCCAAGCCGGCAAACTACAAGGGACTCGAGATCACGGTGACGGGCGTCGAGCGCGCCATGAACGTGGGCTTGAAAGACTGCCCTCCCGGCGCGAACACCGTTCGAGGCAACACGAAGCCCGGGGAGGAGTTCGCCAACATCACGATCGCCTTCAAGGTCACTCCGGCCTTCAAGGAAACGATGATGAAGAAGCCAACGCTCATCGATGCTGCCGGCAAGACCTTCAACACATCGGTGGCATTCGTTGATCCGGCGTCCGTCCCCGAATACACCTGCTCGTTCCCGTTTAGAGTTCCCACTGGCACCAAGCTCGGCAAGCTCCAAGTCGACACCACCACGATCGATTTGGCGTCGTTCAATAAGTAGCTGTTCCCTCGCCATCTGCGCCTTCTGCGCCATCTGCGTCATCTGTGTCGCTGCTCGAACGATTGATGGCCGCTAGCGGCCCTGGTGTGGCCGCAGGCCGCGTTTCAGAGGACGCCTGGCGTGAGTTCGTCGAGCGCGTTGTCGAGAAGCTCGACGTCGGCCCCGGCACGACCGTTTTCGACGTCCGATGCGGGGCTGGAGCGTTTCAATTCCCGCTGGCTGAAAACGGTTACCTCGTCGGCGGAATCGATCCGTCGCCGGCTCTCGTCGCACAAGCGACGGCGGCGATGCCCAACGGCCGCTGGATGGTTGGTGAAGCCACGACGCTCGATCCTGGCGAGCCGTGGGATGTCGTGGTCGCGGTGAGCGCGTTCAGGACCTTCAAGGATCTCGACGAAGCGCGTGGCGTCCTCGCGCGCATGATGGCGAAGGCCACGCACGCTATTGCGGTGTTGGACGTGCCAGACGCCGATGCGCCCGGAAGCGACCCCGAGTCGCACGGGTCGTCTGGGCTGCAGTACGACCGTGACTGGGTGCTCCACACGCTTGCGGAGATGGGCGTGTCGGCGGTTCAAATCGAAGACCAGCGGCTCGACGGCGACCCGCTCGCCGCTGCCCGCTTCAACGTCTTCGCGCGGATCTAAAGTGCCTAAGGTGCGTACGGTGCCTAAAGGTGCCTCTAGGCACCTTTGAGGGTTCTACTGAAGCGTCGGCGGCATCGGCAGAAATGCGCGCGATGCGTAGTCCACCATCGTCAGTGCCAGCAGGATGATCAGGAAGAAGATCCCCACCAGCACCGTGAGTTTGGTCAGATGGCTGCTGTACTTGACGTGCATGAAGAACAGGATCACGAGCGTCGCCTTGAAGACCGCGATCCCAAGCGCCACCAGGAAGTTGAACGGCCCAAGGTTGACGTAGGCGGCGAAAACAGTGAGCCCCGTCATCACCATCAAGGCGCCGAAGATGCCGACGTAGACGCTGACTGGCGAGATGTGGCCGTGTGTGTGACCGTGATCCATAGGGCGTCCGCGCTTACGTGTGCCGCTCGACGAGATAGAGCAACGGGAACAGGAAGATCCAGACGATATCGACGAAGTGCCAGTAGAGACCGCTCATCTCGACAGGCGTGTACCACTCGGCATCAAACCTGCCTTTCCACGCCATCCAGAGAATCACGAGCATCAGGCCGACGCCCACGATCATGTGGAGCGCGTGAAGACCGGTCATCGTGAAGTAGAGGCTGAAGTAAATCTGCGTCGTGCGCTGAAGCTCTTCCGGGCTCATCGTCAACGCGTGCCGTGCGGGGGCCGCCTCCGCAGCAGCATGGTCGCCGTTGGTGGCCGGCGCTTCGCGCTCGGACGCCCACACATAGTTGGGGCCTGGCACGTGATGGTGCTCGAACTTATCCGAGTACTCGATCACCTTCACGCCAAGGAAGACGCAGCCAAGCACGATTGTCAGGATCAGCCAGTTCACCGTCGCCGTGCGCTGGTTGGTCTGTGCCGAGCGAACGCCCATCGCCATGGTCAGTGAGCTGGCGATGAGGACGGCGGTGTTCAAGCCGCCCCAGAACAGGTCCAGCGATCGACTGGCTTCGGCAAACGCATCGAAGTACCAGATGCGGTAGAGCATGTAGGCCATGAACAGCCCACCGAAGAACAGAATTTCGGTGAGCAGGAACACCCACATCCCGATGACGGCCGCTTCTTTCTGCTGCCCCATCGTATCGAAATGATGTTGCAGCGCCGGGTGATGAGCGTGGCCGTGACCGTGAATGTCGGCGTGCGCGACCGCGTCAGACACGATGCGTCTCCTGACCCACCACGTGCTCGTACTCGTACGGCTCACCGTGCACGTGTGGCGCCTCTGCGAAATTCTCGGTCGGCGGCGGCGACGCCGTCTGCCACTCGAGGCCTGATGCGCCCCACGGATTCGGCCCGGCCACCGGTCCCTTCTTGAGCGACCACAAGAAGTAGATGACCGGCAGGACATAGCCGACGCCGAGAATGCTCGCGCCCGCAGACGACATCACATTGAGCACCTGGAACTCGTCGGGATAAGCGTGATACCGGCGCGGCATGCCGAGGTAGCCGACGATGAACTGCGGGAAGAACGTGAGGTTGAACCCGACGAAGATCAGAATGGCGCTCATGCGGGAGAAGAACTCGGAGTACATCCGCCCGGTGATCTTGGGCCACCAGAAGTGCAGGCCGCCCATGTACCCCATGATCGCGCCGCCGACCATGATGTAGTGGAAGTGCGCGACGACGAAGTAGGTGTCGTGCATGTGGATGTCGAGGCCGAGCGTCGCCAGAAAGAGCCCGGTGAGGCCGCCAACCGCGAACAGGCCGAAGAAGCCGTAGACGTGGAGCATTGGCATCTCGAACGTGATCGCACCCTTGTAAAGCGTCGCCGCCCAGTTGAACATCTTGACGGCCGAAGGAATCGCCACCGAGAAACTCAGGAACGAGAACACCATCGCCGAATACGTCGAGATGCCGGCGACGAAGAGGTGGTGCGCCCAGACGATGAAGCCGAAGACGGCGATGGCCAGCGACGAGAATGCCACGAAGCTGTAGCCGAAAATCGACTTGCGAGAGAACGTCGAGACCAGCTCGCTCATCACGCCAAGCGCCGGCAGAATCATGATGTAGACGGCCGGGTGCGAGTAGAACCAGAAGAGGTGTTGGAACAGCACCGGATCGCCGCCGCGGACCGGGTCGAAAATTGCAAACCCGAAGGCGCGCTCGACAAACAGCATCACGATCGTGATCGCGACCACCGGCGTTGCCAGCACCTGGACGAGGCTCGTCGCATAGTGCGCCCAGACGAACAGCGGCAAGCGGAACCAAGTGAGCCCCGGAGCACGCATGCGATGGATCGTGACGATGAAGTTCAGGCCCGTGAGAATTGACGAGAAGCCGGCGATGAAGATGCCGAGTGCGGTCGGCACGATGTTCGTGTTGGACGCGCTCGCGCTGTACGGCGTGTAGAAGGTCCATCCGGTGTCGACGCCGCCGGCAATCATGGCGTAGAGCGTGAAGACGGCGCCGATCCAGTAAATGTAGAGGCTGATCAGGTTGATCCGCGGGAACGCCAGATCCTTCGCGCCGATCATCGGCGGAATCAGGAAGTTGCCGAGCGTGGCGGGAATCGACGGAATCAGGAAGAAGAACACCATGATCACGCCGTGCAGCGTGAAGAACTTGTTGTAGGTATCGGCCGACAGGAAGTCGCCTTGTGGTGTCACGAGCTCCAGCCGGACGCCGGCAGCAAACAGGCCGCCGAGGATGAACATCAGCGAGATCGAGATCAAGTACATGACCGCGATCCGCTTGTGGTCCTTTGTCAACAACCACGATTTGAGGCTGTGGCCGTTGTTGAGGTAATGCCGCTCCGGCAGCTTCAGCGTGTCCAACATGGCTTACTTCTTCTCACCCGCTGCAGGTGCTTTCGTGGGTGGCGGGCTCGAACCGGGAGCGGCGCCGCCAGCCGGGGCGGCCGGCTTCGCGTTTGGCGACAACGACTTCACGTGTTCGATCAGCGCAACCAGTCCTTCTTCACTGATGAGACCCTGGAAGGTCGGCATCAAGGGCTGGTAACCCTTCACGAGCTTGGCCTGCGAGGTGAGAATCGATTCGCGCAGGTAGGCCTCGTCGACGACGGCCGTCGATCCGTCCTGCAAGTCCACTGTCGTGCCGAACGTGTCTTTGAGTGATGGCCCGCGGCCCTGCCCGGTGTCGAGGTGGCAGGTCACGCAGCCGAGATCCTGGAACAGCCTGGCGCCGCGCTGCGCGAGCGACCCCTCCATGCCGCCGCCGGCCAGCCAGGCCTGATACTGCGCCGGCTCCATGACGGTGACCCATCCGATCATCCGGGAGTGGCTCGTGCCGCAATACTCGGCGCAGAAGATGTGGTAGCGCCCGGGCTTGCTGGCCTCGAACCACAGCTCGGTGTAGCGCCCGGGAATCGCGTCCATCTTCGTGCGAAAGGCCGGGAAGTAGAGGCTGTGCAGCACGTCCTCGGACGAGATCGTGACCTTGATGGGACGGCCAGCCGGGATGTGGAGCTCGTTGATCTCGCGCTGGCCCTCGAGGTGCTGGAACTTCCACATCCACTGCTTGCCAACGGCGTAGATGTTCATGGCCTCGTCGGGCGGCCGCCGCAAGTGGTAGAAG
>JBOGIV010000307.1:0-16392 GCA_050747925.1 Vicinamibacterales bacterium | reverse complement strand
GAGCAGGCCCGGGTTGAGAAAGTCGAAGATGGACCAGAGATCGCCGAGGCGATTCTCCACCGGTGTGCCGCTGAGCGCGATGCGCGCCTGGGCATCGATCTGCTTCGCCGCGCGCGTTTGCTTGGCGCCCGGCGTCTTGATCGCTTGCGCTTCGTCCAGGATTGCATGCCGCCACCGTGTGGCCAGGAGTCCCGGCATGCGGAGCAGCGATCCGTAACTCGTGATGACGAGATCTGCTTCGGCAATCCGCTCCGGATCGAGCGCCTCGAGATCCGCGCGGCTCATCGCCGAAGGATGCGCGACGATCGCGGTGAGAGTGGGGGCGAAGCGCTCGATCTCCGACGCCCAGTTGGCCAGCAGGGAGGCCGGCGCGACGAGTAAGCTGGTGCGCCTCGGCTCAGCACTCCGTCCTTGCGGGACACCCGCGCCGCTCGTGTCGGGCGTCTTTCTCAGGATCAGCAACAGCGCCAGCACTTGCATCGTCTTGCCGAGCCCCATGTCATCGGCGAGGCACGCGCCGAGGCCGAGACTGGAGAGCAGATGCAGCCATCCCACGCCGACTTGCTGATAGGGACGCAACGTGGCCTTCAGCGAGTCACCGGGATCCAATCGCGCGAGCTGGGCCGGATCGCGAAGGCCCGCGAGCGTCTTGCGCAGCCACGGTCCGGCGACGACCTGTGACCAGTCGGGAGCGATAGCCGCATCGACGTCTCCGGTTACGTGCGCGCCGGCGAGAAGGCGCATCGCTTCGCCGAAGGAGAGGCCGTCCTTCGCAGCGGCCGTCTCCACAGCTCGGAACTCGTCGAGCATCCGACGAAGTCTTTCAGGATCGACCTCCACCCAGCGTCCGCGAACCAGGTGCAGGCCGTTCGCCGCAGCGAGCAGTTGCTCGATCTCCTTGCTGGTGAGCGGTTCGCCATCGAGACTCACAGCCATTTTGAAGTCGAGCAGCGCATCCGTGCCGAGACCCGACGGCGGCTTGCCCCCGACGGTAGCCGTCACTTGCGGGCGCGGCGGACGATGTGCCCGCCAGGCGGTCGGTACGCGCACCACGATTCCGGCGGCCTCGAGGCGGGGAGTATCCGTCAGTAGTTGAAACGCTTCGGCGGGCGTCCACCGCAGCGGGTGATAGATCTCTCCGCCCTCGACCATCGATTTCAACCACGGACACTCCGCGCTCGCACGCTGCACCGGCAGGAGCAGTGAAAGCAGGCGCGATTTGTTGGCGGCACCTGCGTATTCGCTGAGCGCGCGGCCGAGCGGCAGATGCTGCGCCCTGGTCCCTGTCGACAGTTGGGTCGTGTAGGTCGCCAGAAATGCGAACGGCGCCTCGTCATCACGGCGATTCTCGGCGAGGTTGAAGTGGACGCGGCCGACCAAGTGCCACGCCGGGTTCTTCCTCTGAAGAAACACCTGGACTGACGCCTTCGATGCGACGAGCTCCGATCGAAATGCTGTCGCGATCTCAGTCCAGAGCTGCTGCAAGACGGAGGTGGTGATGTACTCAGCGCCAGTCATCGGCGGCGCCGCAGCGGCGAGCGCTTCGAGCTCGGTGGGTGGGAGCGCAGGTATCGACGGACCAGGCGCGTCGTCATCAGGATGTGCGCAGAGAGCCGTGACAAACCGCGCGGCGAAATCGCGCCAGTAACTGAGGTCGGCGGGTAGGAGGGTCCCGACTTCAGTGGCACCGAGCTCGAGCAATCCGTGACCGGAACCGCGGCCGAAGGCGCTCTCGAGTGTGGACGCGCGTCCGCCTGTCAGTCCGACTGTTTCGCCCGCACGATTGAAGAGCAGGTGGCCGCGAGGGGTCAGCGCGAGCGACGGCATGAGGAACCGTGGGCTAGACTTCTTTCAGTCGTCCGGATGCGTACTTGTGGAGCAGGCTCGAGATCAGCGTCTGATACGGCAACCCCTCCGCGAGCGCGCGCTTCTGGATCGCCTCCAGGTCCTTGCTCGATAGCCGGATGTTCAGCCGTCGGTCCTTGCGAAACGTGGCCTTCGCGTAACGGGAGTACCGGGCGCGCTCGCGCTTGCCACCCTTGGCAGCCTTCCATTCCCCACGCTCGACGGAGTCGAGCAACTCCTTTTCGTCAGCGTCCATCTTCATCGTCGGACTCCTCACCGAGATACCGTGGCCTTCCGACTCGGGATGATCGTTTTCAGGAAGGCCGTGTGCTCGTCTTCTACGAAGGGCACCAGGTACACGTAGTCCTCGCGTCGGACGACGAAGATCCGCTGCCCGGCGTAACGGCTGGGGTTTGGGTGCTCCAGAATGTCGAGCAGGTCGCCACGCTCGATATGGAAGACGATGTCCTCGAACCCGATGCCGCGCTCCGCCCTGAGCTTCGCGTTCTTCGCGCCGTCCCAGTCGAAGTACTTCACTGCCCTTCAGCGTAGCACAATGTGTGCCTTGTGGGCACACATTGGCGTCGGCTCCAGTGTGCCCGCCGGTGTGCCCAAACCCGGTCCGAGGACCATCATTCGGCAGCCAACGCCAACCAAGCTACCAATGAAAAACGGGCCTGAAATCGCTGATTTCAGGCCCGTTGTGTGATCTCGGGCGACCTTAGCAAACCGCCGCCTTCGTCAAATTCGACCGGCAAATCGCCTGCTGTTCCAACGACAGACCCAGCCGAGTCGGCGGTGGACAACGTTCCATTGGTAACGATGAGGTCTGCAGCTGCCGTTTCAGGCGGCGCGATTTCGGGAGCGCACCCGGAGCCGATCAGCCAGCCGAGCACAATCCCGACAATTTCTCTGTTCAGTCTGAGGCGCTGCATGGCAGACTCCCGCGACGCCTGCGCCCGCCGCGTGAGATGTGAGGCGATCCCAGTACCAAGACGCCGAGTGCGAACCATACAGACGAATGCTGCAAGGTCGTCAACTCGGGCGAGTGGCAGGCGGAATCGTTCGCCACTCTGCGGCGTGACGCGAGGCAGACGGTGACAAAGAGCCGCCGCTCGAGGCCGCGAAGCGCGGTCACCATTCCCCGGATCGGACTGCTGACAGTCGGTGAAACCGCCCGGATTGTCGGCGTGAGCCCGTCAACCCTTCGGTTGTGGGAGAACGTCGGTCTCATTAGTCCCGCGCGCAGCCACGGTCGGTACCGCCTCTACAGCCGCGAACTGTTGACGCTTCTCAAGCGCATCAAATACCTGCGTGACGTCAAGCTGCTCAACCTGCCCGGTATTCGCCATGCGATTGGCGACGTGCCGGCGACGGCAAAAGGCAAGGCCGGCGCGAGGGCGCCGACACAACAGCCGCACGATCTCGGCAGGAAGCTGCGAAAGCTTCGCAAGCGTCACGGCCTTGGCATCGTCGAAGCCGCGAAACGTGCCAAGATTTCGGCGGGGTTTCTGAGCGCGCTCGAGCTCTCGCGGGCCAATCCTTCGATCGCCACGCTCCAGCGTTTGGCGGCGACCTACGGCACGACGGTGCTGGAGTTCTACGATTTGCCCAAGAGCTCCGGACGCCTCGTTCGGCCGCACGAGCGGCGTGTGCTGGAAACGCAGTCGGGTGTTCGTATCGAGCTTTTGTCGATCGGCGCGCGACAGCTCGAGAGCCAGATTTTTCGCGTCTCCCCTGGTGCGGGCAGCGACGGCGCCTACTCCCACCACGGCGAAGAGTTCATCCATATGCTGGCTGGTACGTTGGAGCTGTGGCTCGACGAGCTCGAGTACCACACCTTGCATGTCGGTGACAGCTTCTGGTTCGAGAGCAGCAGGGGACACCGCTGGTACAACCCCGGCACCGAAGAAGCGGTGCTGCTCTGGATCAACACGCCTCCCACGTTTTGAAACGCCGGCGCATCCCGGATCGCATGCGGCGCTACGACGGGGTCGCCTTGGTGAGGAAGGGATAGGCTCGTCGCTCGAGCGTTTCGCTGACGGCGCGGTGCGCCTCGAGAAATGCGGCGTCGGTATGGGGGCTCGCCGCGGCGTCTGAATTCGCGATCGTGATCAGTCCGTAGGGCTTGCGGGCCGCCACGCACGGCCGGTCATTCGTCGTCGTAAAGACCCATTCCACCGGATCCGAGAGGCTGTTGTAGGTGTAGGCGTATCCGTGTGGCCACCGGTTGACGGTAATCGCGATGATGTCGCGCGCCGGATCGAAGCCGCCAGGGCCGAGGATGCGCGAGAGCTGATCGCGGATGCTCCGCTCGAACGTCTCGAACGACGTCGTGAAGAGGTCCATTCGACCGAGACGATGCTGTTCCTTGCGCGGCTTGCCGGGCGCGCACGGAGTGCGCGTCATGTGGATGGCAATGGGTTCGTCTGGCGTTCGCGCGTGGTGCAGCTCTCCCAGGTCGGCCGCTTCCGTCAGGCCCATGCTCTCGTGATACATCGTTGGACAGCTCACGCCTTCGATCCCGAGCTTTTCGAACGATCGCCAGTTGGTGATCGCCACGCTCGTATACACGAGCGGACCCTTGACACCGTACGCCAGCGCTTCTTTCTGTTTCGCCGGCAGCTCTGGCGCCAGGTAGGGGATGAACATGTTCCAGCAGGCCATCACCGCGGCGCGCCCACGCACGTCGTGCAGTTTGCCGCCACGGCTGTAGGTCACCACGACTTCTGTGGCGCTCGCGGGCGGGCCATCATGCCGCACATTGACGACTGTGCTATTGAGTCGAATGCGCGCCGCCTGGCCCGGCCTGTCGAGCACCGCGTAGTTGACTCGCGCGGCAGCCTGGTCCTCTTGCGTGGTGCCAGTGAGTGCCTCGGGAATCAGCCAGCGAACCAACAGCCGCGCGACAGTGGCGTTGCCATCCGGGAAATGAATCGACCCGCCGCCGCCGGCGGCACGTTGCCGACCGTGATGGCCGCCCGGCAGGTCCGCTAATAGTCCCTCCGGTGTAGGCTCCAGGCTGAGACCCGCGAACCCGGCTCCGCCCATTTCCCAGGCAAACAGCGCGGGCGTTGCGTCCGACCCAACGCAGAAGTTGCCGCGACCCAGGGTCATGTAGAACCAGAGCACCTGCTTGTCGACTTTCGCGACGTTCAGCAGGTAATGCTCGTAGCTCATTCGCGCCAGCCGTTCTTTTTTCTCCGCCGACGACAGGCCCGGCATGTAGTCCGGCTGCACGGTATCGACAAGGCGCGAAAGATCTCTTTTGGCCGTATCAGAAATCGGCATCGTCCCGACGTATTCAGGTGTGAAGCGGCGTCCGCGACGAGCGCCCGGCGTCGCTTCGCGATCCGGGACGACGAGCCGATCGAC
Organism: Vicinamibacterales bacterium; assembly: GCA_050747925.1. GTDB lineage: Bacteria > Acidobacteriota > Vicinamibacteria > Vicinamibacterales > UBA2999 > 12-FULL-67-14b. The sequence goes on along the minus strand of JBOGIV010000307.1, from coordinate 11,172 downwards.
GCCGAACGTCTCTCGATCGAAGAAGTGGCCGTTACGCAACCCGAACGAGCGATACAGCTCAGCGTTGCCGCCATTGGCTTTCGTATAGCGGTTCAGATCGACGCCGATGTCCTGCAGGAGCTGAGTCGACCACTTGTCGTAGCGTAACGGTGACTCGATATTGAGTGTTCCGCCGTTGAGCGCCAGCATCTTGCCGTTGTAGTGAAACTCGTTGCGCTTTGCGTGCCCACCGAAGTCGTCGTGGTTGTCGAGTATCAGAACCTTCGCGTCGCGGCCAACCCTCTTGATGAAATAGTGCGCGGCGGCCAGCCCGCTCAAGCCGCCGCCCACGACCACCAGGTCGTACGTTTCATTCGTATGAAGCGCGCTCGAGATGTCGATCCCCTTCCGATCGCGCAGCTGATGCGCGACCTCGAACGACCCCTGATGATCGCCGCGCATGCCCGTGCGTGTTGGCGGGTAGTAGTCGGCGGCTCGTTCCGGCGAGTACTCCTGGTCGAGCGCAGCGGCCCACCGCGGAACAACGAGCGTCCCCGCCGCCATGGCCACACCGTTAATGAAATCGCGCCGCGCAATGTGGCGGTTCATGCCCAAACTGTGATCGCTGCTCATTCGAGACTCTCTGACCACTCGAGCCCTACGTCAGGCCACGACTGACGAGCAGCTCCTGAACAGCCGGTGTGCCTCAGGACCGCCATAGGCGCCTGCAACACCGACGGCGACACCGTTGAGAAAATTTCGGCGCGGGATGCGCCGGTTCATTTTCGAGTTCCCAAGCCTTTTTTGAAACCGGCATCAGTGCCTCCGCTCGGCGTTCGCACTAGGGCGTGGCTGCGCCGGACTTCCTCTCGTATAGCACCTTTCCGCCGACGATGGTCACATCAACACGTGCGTCCTTCAGGCGATTTGGGTCCATCGTCAGGAGGTCGTCAGCCATGACGACGATGTCGGCCAGCTTGCCGACCTGCAGTGTACCTTTGCGGGTTTCGTCAAAGTTGATGTAGGCAGAGTTCACCGTATACGCACGAATCGCATCCTGGATGGACACGCGTTCGTCGGCGCCCCAGACCTTCCCCGACATTCCTCTACGGGTAACGGCCGCGTCGATGCCAACGAGTGGTCCGATGGGTAGCACGTCAGCGCTGAAAGCCATGAAGATACCGTGCTTCTTCCACGGCGTCGCGATTGGGTTGTTCTGTTCGAGCCTGTAGCCGTCGAGGTTAGCCGCGTAGCGGCCCTCCAGCGTGTACGTGAAATTCGGCTGCTGGGTGATCAGGATGTTGTTCGCGACCATCTTCGCGAGGGGTCGCAACGGGCGGCGGGATGGTGAAGTGGTTGAGATAGTGGCGGTGGTTGGCCCGAGGTGACTCGCGCAGCACGCGCTCGAAGATCTCCACAGTCAGTTGGATCGCAGCGTCCCCGATGGCGTGAAACCCCATCTGCCAACCAAGACTATGGCCGGTCTTGACGATGTCGTAAATCTGCACCTCGGTGAAATTGAGGTAGCCGCGATACGTCTGCTGCCCTTTGTACGGCTGCAGCGTGAAGGCCGCCGGACCGGTGAAGCCACCGTCAACGCTGATCTTCACGGCGCCGACCTTGAGTCGGTCATCGCCATCGCCGGTTTTTTTGCCGAACGCCTTCATTGCCGCCGCGCCGCCCCAGCCAATGGACTGTTGGTTGCGCCCCTCGGGTGATGCCCATCGGATCTGCACCGTGGCGCGAGGAAGAGTGTCGCCGTGCGCGCGATACACCTCCTGCCATTCCGTGTAACCTTCAGGGCTCGTCCCCGCAAGCGTGAAGCTCGTGATGCCGAGGCTCAGAACGTTGCGAATGTTGTGAATCAGGCTGGCCCGCAATTCTGCGGGGGTGGCGTTTGGCACCAGGCGGCTGACGATGCCTTGACGTTCACGAATCACGCCGTTGAGCTCACCACGGTCGTCTTTCTCGATGACGCCGCCGTCCGGCTGCAGCGTGTCTTTGGTGACTCCCGCGAGCTTCAATGCGAGGCTGTTGGCGACGGCGCTATGACCGCCAGCGCGCGTGATGATGACCGGATTGCCGGGCGCCACTTCGTCGAGATCGCGCCGGAGCGGCCGTCTTTTGTCAGCGAGCTCATCTTCCGACCATGCTGAGCCGGTAATCCAGTCCCCTGGGCCCATCTCCTGGGCCTTGGCCAGGATGCGCTGCTGAATCTCTTTGATCGACTTGGTTCCCGCCAGGTCAACGTGCCGCCGCGCCTGGCCGCTCAAGTGAATGTGCGTGTCGTTGAAGCCGGGAATCGCCAGCCGTCCACCGAGATCGATGCTCCGCGTCGCCCGATATGTCTGAGTCAGCTCGTTCCCGCCAACGGCGACGATCTTGCCGTCCTTGACAACGATCGCCTGATGGATGGAGAACCCATCGTCCACGGTGGCGACCTTGCCGTTGTGCAGGATGAGATCGGCGGGTTGCTGGGCCGCCCCCACGCGCAGCGATACCACGAGAGCGGCAACCAGCAACCACGCTCGACGCTTCATGATGACCTCGGTTCTGTGACCGGCCTCAGAACAGGATGCGCGCCCCCAGCTGGAACGTGCGAGGCCGCACCACAGAGAGAGTCTGTGCCCACGGCGTCGTTGCCGTCACCTGCGACGAGTTGTTGCGCAGCGTGAGTACCGTATTCGAATTGAAGATGTTGAACACGTCCGCCGACAGACGAAGACGCCGGTTGCCGGGGAAGGAGAAGTCCTTGTCGATCCGAATCTGGAAGTCATTCACCGACCGCAAGCGATAGCTCCCCCGTGGCTCGGCGAGAATGGTCACGTCGCCCTGACCAGCTCCCATTCCGCGAACGATGATCAACCGGCCATATGGGCGCCCCGACTCGTACGAGTACCGTCCGCCGATGTGAATGCCCCACGGTGCAACGTAAGCGCTCGACAGCTTGACGGAGTGAGTCGAGTTCGTGGCTGTTGGTCCAAACGCGTTGATCACATCGTTCGGGTCACGGCCGTAGCCGCCGGCCGCGCTCAAGCCGCTGAAATCCTGCTGCGTGCTGCCAGTGACAGCGCCACCGCCAAATGCCCTGGAGTTTTGCCACGTGTACGAGCTCTGTGCTTGCCAGCGATCGGAGAACCGCTTGTTCAGTTCAATGACGACGCTCTTGAACTCCTGATCCAGATCGTCGCGATTCGTGACTTGCGGAAGCTGCGATCCCACGCCACTGGTCAGCGTTTGCACGGTGATCGTTTGCGTCCGGCCGTCGAACGTGTCCACGATGTCGCGAGGTGCGTAGGCGCCTCGCACGTCTCTGAGACGAATGAAGTCGCCTTCCTTCTTGTAGACGAACGACAGGGCAATCCCCATGCCTCCGGCGACCTGACGCTCGATACCAGCTGAAAACTGATCGGTGTACTGGTTGCCCAGGTCGGGATTGACTGAGAAATTCGCGGGCGTCGTGACGCTGACGGGGATCTCGTACTGGCCCGTTGCCGGATTGATCTCGCGGACAGTCGTGACGGCGCCACCTGGTGACAGGCTCGCGAACATTCCCGTCACCAGCTTCCCGTAGAACCGGCCATACGTGGACTTGAAGACGGTGCGCCCCGATTGATCGAGGCGCAACGTGAACCCCAGGCGTGGCGCCACGGTCGTCATCGAGATGAGGTCTGACACGCCCGGGTACGATTTCACCGGTGGTGAAAACGATGCGCCCTTGATCCCCTGGATCTGCGCGTCCGAGCTCATCTTGGGAATGTCGCCGGTGATGCGATCGAACCGGACGCCGAGGTTCAAGGTCAGTGCGTCGCTCACCGTCCAGTTGTCCTGCAGATAGGCGCCGATGGACCGCACGCGGCCTCCGGTCGCGGCGGGGTCGCTGAAGGTCGCGCGATACGGCCGTCCGTTCAGATCTGTATAGCTGACTCCGCTGAAGCGGGCGGTGACGCTGCGCTGTGTGGCGTACGCCGTTTGCAGTCCGGTCTTCAGGTCATGCGTGCCCTTGCCCAGATCGTTTGTGGTGTGGGCCAGCGACGTGTCAATGGTCGTCCGGTTGTGAAACTGCTTGGTGCCCGTCGTGCCGTTGACGCTGTTGACCCCGGTACCTTGATCGTTGCGTCCCGATGTCACAAAGTCGTCGGAATAAGGCGTGAAGTTGTCACGGATGTAGATCCCGCCACCGCGAATTTCGAGCAGTGTTGCGGACCCGAACGTCTGCGTGTATTGGCTATAGACCACGGGATTGTGGCCGTGCTCGACGGTCTGCGTGATGAGCGGCGCGGTGCGACTGGCGGTTGCGTTGCAACAGAACATGTTGTTGTTCCAGCCGCCGGCGAGGTTGCCGGTTTCCGACACTCTGACGGTGCCCTTGACAAACGGTTTGTAGGTCTTGCCGCCCGCGCGATCGAGACTGGGATCGACGCCAACACCAGTGGTGCTGCCACGCGTCGCCGGCAAGATGCCGTAGAACCACACCCGGTCTTGCTTGATTGGACCACCGAGCTCGAACGTCGCCTGCTGGTTGTAATGAATCTTGTGGGGGAACCGCTCGTTCGGCGTGTTGTTGCCCACCCATTTTCCGGGAATCACGTACGCACTGCCCATGCCCCGGAACTCGTTGCTGCCCGACTTGGTCACGATGTTCACGACGCCGCCCTGGAAGCTGTGATACTCCGCAGAGGCGCCAATGGCCTTGACCTGCACTTCCTGCATGATGTCAGGGCTTGGAAAGTCCCACACGCCGCCGTTCGAGACAGCCGAGATATCGACCCCGTCGTACTGAAACTGGTTTTGGTCGCTGCTCGATCCGAAAATGATGAAGCGCGAGTCGTTCGGCACCTGGTTGATCCTCACCGCGGGAGCGAAGGTGACGATATCGAAGTAGGACTGACGCGCGGTTGGGATGTTCTCGAGCAGCGCGCGGTTGAAGTTGGTTGAAAAGCCCGCGTTGGCCGTATCGACCACCGGCGACTCGCCGGTGACTAGCACCTCTTGGGCGACCGCGCCCAACTGCAGCGACACGTCCACTTGGATGGTGCGGCCCACCTCGACCCGAACGTTCTCCCGCCGTACGGTCGAGAAACCCTGCATCGTGAAAGTCAGCGCGTATTCGCCAATCGGCAGGTTTTGAAACGTGAAGAGCCCCAGCGTGTCGGAGACTTCGACCGCGGGCGGGCCAATGCGCGCCGGACTGGCGGCCTCGACCGTGACCCCGATGAGCGCGCCACCGGTGTTGTCTTTGACGAACCCGCGCAAGCCGCCGGTCGACGTCTGCGCGCTGGCGTTCGCCGTCGCCCACGCGACCACAACGAGTGTCAACAGCCTTGCCATCGATCGAAGTGCCATGCAAGCCTCCTGTGGATTCCGAACGCTGTCACGAGAAGCCGGGCTGCCGGGTGTGTGGCTTGCGCCAGACGCCACCCGTGAGTATGATCGTGCGGTTTTACATAACGAATGGAAGGTTGTCAACAAAGAAAGGCGCCGTACGCCGGCCGCTCGCAGCCGCCCTCGGGAGCACAAGATGTCCAGTTTTCCGGATCGCGATCTCGGCATGCACCGGGCCATCACGCGACGAGATTTTCTGAATGGCGTCGGCGTCGCGGTGGCCGGGTCACTGCTCCCCCAAGTCCCGCTCGACGCGATGTACGATCTGGAGGCTCAAGGCACGCCCGCTCGGGCCGACTACCCACCCGCGCTGTCGGGTCTGCGCGGCAGCCACGTGGGTTCGTACGAGACGGCGCACGAGCTTGCGATTGGGCGTCGGTCCTGGGACGTCGCCGCCGCCGGGGATACTGGCGAGACCTACGATCTCGTGATCGTAGGTGCCGGGCTCAGCGGACTGTCGGCGGCATTCTTCTATCGCCAAGCTGTGGGTCGGGACGTGAAGATTCTCATCCTCGACAACCACGATGACTTCGGCGGCCATGCCAAGCGCAACGAGTTCACGTATCGCGGCCGCCTCTTCATCGGATACGGCGGCACGCAATCCATCGACACGCCGTCGCAGTTCACGGCCGAAGGAAAGAAGCTCCTCGCGGATATCGGCGTTGACCTGCCGCGTTTCTACACGGCATTCGATCAGAAGTTGTACGACTCGCTCGGATTGAAGCGTGGCGTCTTCTTCGACAAAGCCACGTTCGGGACCGACCGCCTCGTCGCCGGCGAAGGTTCGATGCCATGGAGCGAATTCCTGGCCAAGACACCGTTATCGGAGACGGTTCAAAAGGACATCGCGCGCCTCTACGACGAGTCCGTTGACTTCATGCCAGGCATGTCCGTTGAGGAGAAACAGCAACGGCTCCGGAGGATCAGTCACCGTGACTATCTCCTGAACCTCGCCAAGGTCGATCCGGACGTCGTTCCCTTCTTCCAGGCTCGCACCCACGGCTGGTTTGGCAGAGGGATCGACACGATCAGCGCATGGAGCGCGTACACGAACGGACAGCCCGGTTACGGCGGCCTCGGTTTCTCGCGGCCCACGTCGCGACGCGATGCCGAGCCGTATATCTTCCACTTCCCGGAAGGCAATGCCGGCGTCGCGCGACTCATCGTCCGTGCGCTCATCCCTTCGGCGCTCCCCGGCAGCACGATGGAAGACGAGGTCACGGCGCGGCTCGATTACTCGCGCCTCGACCGGCGGGGGCAGCCCACTCGGATTCGATTGAACAGCACGGTTGTACGAGCCGTGCATCGAGGAGATCCGTCGACAGCCTCAGACGTGGATGTCGTCTACGTGCGTTCGGGGCAAGCGCACCGCGTGCGCGCGCGCTCATGCATCCTGGCGTGTTACAACGCGATCATCCCGTATCTCTGCCCGGAGATGCCGGCAAAGCAAAAGGACGGTCTGAAGATGGCCGTCAAAGCGCCTCTCGTGTACACCAATGTGCTGATTCGTAACTGGACGTCGTTCCAGAAGCTTGGGGTCTCCAGCATTCACGCACCAGCCGGATTCCACTCGGGCATCACCTTGGACTTTCCGGTCAGTCTCGGCAGCTACAAGTTCCCGCGCACGCCCGAAGAGCCAATGGTTCTCCATCTGACGCGTGTGCCCGCCAGGCCCGGCCTGCCCGTGAGAGATCAATTTCGCGCGGGTCGCGCGGACTTGCTGCAAATGAGCTTCGAGACATTCGAACGGGAAACACGCGATCAAATGGCGCGAGCGCTCGGCGGCGGCGGATTCGATCCAGCTCGCGATATCGAGGCCATCACGGTGAATCGATGGCCGCATGGCTACGCGCAAGGGCAGAACTCGCTGTACGATCCTGATTGGGCGGAGGACGAAAGGCCGTGGGTCATCGGCCGCGCCAAGTTCGGTCGCATTAGTGTCGCCAATTCCGACGCCGCCGCGATCCCTCTGACCCAAGCCGCGATCGATCAAGGCCACCGCGCGGTGCAAGAGGTGCTTCAGACGCGCTCGTCAACCGCTCACGGACAACTGCGCTAGTCCGTGGTGAAAGCCGCGGCTCGAATGCCGTCGCGACTCTCGACACGAACCACTGGCCCGCGATCAGGCCACGGCGCCGCATGCACCGCATCGGTCGCACCCGCTCGTTATGGCAACGCGAAGGCGATCCACTCGGCAGGATACTCACGACCGCCCACAGCCACGACGATGTACTGCTTGCCTCGATGCGTGTAGGTCATCGGGGCGCCGGTCGTTCCCGCTGGTAACTCGGTTTCCCAGAGCACCTTCCCGGTGCCCTTGTCGTAGGCCCGGAACTTCTTGCCCCACATCCCTTCTCGATTGGTCCCCGGGATCGAGTCGCTGCCCTCGCCGATGAAGAGGAGCGACCTGGTGAGGAGCGGAGCCGCCCGACCCGGGATCCCCAACGGAGGAAGGTTCAAGTCTTTCACCAGCGGGTGATGGCGCGGCCCGTCGCCATTGGCGACCATCCAGAGAAGCTCGCCGCGGTTCATGTCGAGAGCCGTGATGCGGCCATACGGCGGCTTGAAGATGGGGAACCCATCCAAGGAAAGCTGTGGACCCGGCCACGGGCCCTGAGTGTTTGGATTCTGTTGCTGCTCGGGCGGTGGCGTCGTCGGTGTTTCGCCTTGAGGAGAAACCTGCTGTCCGCGCGCCTGCCCGGCATAGTCCATCGTCGCATTTGGATCGGTGGTTTTCACCGCTCCGCGCACGCCCGGCTGCGTATGAGAGACCGCGTAGTACACGCCAGTCTCAGGATCAAAAGCGCCCGTGTGCCAGTTGCCGGCTCCCCATCCTCCGGGGATAGTGAGCGTGCCTCTTGTGGCGCCAGGCTCTTCACTTCGGAGCGACGGGGGAGTGAAGAGCGGTCCCATGACGAAGTGCTTCACCGCTTCGCGCGCCCTGCTCCGGAGCTCCGGCGTGAAATCAATCAGATCGTCTTCGCTGAATCCCTGACGGTCAAATGCCGGAGGCTTGGTCGGAAATGGCTGCGTCGGCGACGTCATTTCGCCGGGAACAGTGGATTGCGGAACGGGCCGTTCCACGATGGGCCAGACGGGCTCGCCGGTTTTCCGATCGAAGACGTACAGGAAGCCTGTCTTGCTCGGCTGCATGACCGCTTTGATCCGGCGCCCGTTGACGGTGATGTCCCCCAGCGTTGCCGGTCCGACCGTGTCGTACTCCCAGAGATCGTGATGAACCATCTGGAAGTGCCAGACCTTCTTGCCGGTCTTGGCATCGATGGCGACGAGCGTGTTCGAATACAGATTGTCACCCGGGCGATGTCCGCCATACGAGGCTGAAGTGGGTGCGGAGAGTGGGATGAACACGAGCCCGAGCTCTTCGTCTGCCGTGACGCAGCACCACGATCCAAGATCGCCCGAGTACTTCCACGATTCCTTGCCCCACGATGCGTTGCCCTCGTCGCGGTTCCCGGCAACCACGCTGAAGGTCCACAGCAGTTTCCCCGTTCCGACGTCATAACCTCGAACGTCTTCCGGTGTGGCTTCTTTGATCACTCCTCCGTCGCCAGCCCCACCGGTGTTGCCGGCAACGACGACGACATCTCCCGCGATGATGGGGCCCGCGGTCCAATTGAAACGGCCGGCGAGCGGAACGTTCCAGTGAAGGGTCACGCGTCCCTGGTCGCCGAAATCGCGATACAGGCCGCCTTCTTTCAGGTTGACGGCATACAAGTACTCTCCTCGCGCGATGTACAACCGTTCGTCGGTTCCCGAAGGGCTACGCCAATAATCCACTCCACGAGGGCTCTGCCCTGTGAATTCCTCGATCGACGCTGCGAACGGCCGTTGTTCCCACATCGTTTGCCCGGTCTCCGGGTCCATGGCCCTGACAAATCCCAGGGCGTTTGGCGCGTACAGCACGCCGTTGACGATGATGGGCGTCGATCGCAAGTTACCCGAAACTCGCAGGTCGGGAAAGGCTTGCTTCCACGCGGGATCGATGGCCGAGCGCCGCCACGCGATGCGCAGATTGATCACGTTCTGGCGATTGATCTGATCGAGCGGTGCATAGCGGCTGAATCCCTTGTCGCCGCCGAAGTAGCGCCACTCCACAGGGGCAGTGGCGGTTTGCGCGCCAATACCGACGGGCGCGAAGGCGACCACGCTGAGAAGCAACACTGCCGCGGCAACGGTTTGGAGTGGTTTCACGTGACCTCCGGTTGGCTTTCCGCCGTCACACCTTCTATATGAGAGATGCAAGGCTGTCAACATCAAGGGAGGACCGGCTTGCAGATGCGCTGCGTGGCCGAGATCATGATCGCGGTCTTCGACGCCAACGCCGAACCCCCGCTGGTCGCGATGGTGGCGATCTGATTGCCATCGGCATCGAAGGTCTCCACCGTTCGCAGCGGCCCGGCATTGACAATGGTGGTCCGCGTCCGCGCCACGTCATCGTACGAAATGCTGCGCGTATTGGAGTATCCCCTGCCGACATCGCTGGCGCGGGTCGGTCGTCCAGCCGCGTCCCAGGCGCTGTAGGTCGTCGTCGAGTCGCCGCCTTCGGATTTGTTCACGGTCTTCGCAATCCGGCGATTGCCGTCGAACTCGTTGGTCGAGCTGCTCGAGGATTGGCCGCGGTTGCCGGTCTGCGTCCCGCTGAGCGACACCGCGTACACCAACGGCGGAACGACCGCGATCTCATCGACGACATCAGCCAGCGAGTGATACGTCGATCGTGTTTCCGACGTCGTCTTCGTCCCTTGGCTGTCTGAGTACTGCGACGTGCAGGCGCTCTGCTTCAGCGACGGGTTGAACGTGCAACTCGACGTGATGGTCGCCGTGAACGCTGGCGCGGCCATCACCTGAGCCGTCAGCTCGGTGGCCACGGTACGGCACGTAGCCGGTTCGCGGCCGACGATGGCCGTGGGGTTGCTCACCGCGCACAGTGCGGAGGCCACGGCAAGACTCTTCAATACGCCTGGCGATCGGAACGACGTCATGGTCACTCCCAGTATCGTTCTTTTACGCCGCCATCGGCATCCGCCGCCAGTAGGTGAGCGATCGCCAGAGCCACTCCAAGGGGCCGAATTGGAAATACCTCAGCCATATCGGCGCGACGATGAGCTGCACGATCCAGTGCAGGATATCCAGGGACGTGATGCGGCGATCGAGATCGCGTGGGGCCGTCAGCACCGGGGTGGCCAGGGTCATCATCAGTTCCTGCCTTTTCGATCCTTTAGACCATCCTCAGCCGGCGCCGAGTCTCAGGCGTGCGATCGTCGCTCCCAGATGTGACGCGTGGTCGTCCCAGAACTCCACCACCAGTGGATGACGCTCCAGGGCAGCCTGAACGATGCCGCGTTGAATGCCCTTGCCGCGACCGTGGATGAGTCGCACTTCTGGAATACCGGCGTCATGTGCGGCGTTGATGTAGGAATGAACGACTGACGGGATGTCCCGTGGTGCGAACGGGTGCAGGTCCAGCTCCCGCTCGATGGGAATTCGCACGGGATCGTCTGTCATCACCCGCTCGGACGATGGAAGCGGCTCGGCCGCAACTCCTCGCTCAGTGCACGACGATATCGTCTGACTCTTCGGGCTCGAGGTGCGGCACGTCCAACGCCCTCAGCGCCTGGATAGCCTGGCCCAGCGCGTTGTCAACCTCGCGGCTGCACGCGGCGGCTCGAAGATCCTGCCTGACTCGCCGCAGGGCCCGCAGCCCCCGCGCGCGATCGAAGCGTTGGCCTAGGCAATGTTCGCAGAAGCTCACCGGTCCACGCTAATGGCTGGCCAATGTTCTGTCAA